>CAYMBY010000091.1:0-32788 GCA_964388815.1 uncultured Butyrivibrio sp.
CAGAGCCAGAAACTTTTGCCCTGTCCGTAAGAAGATCAAAATATGTAAATAAACTACCCCGTCAGACTTTCGTCAGCTGTTCCGCCTGCTCATAAATACCGCTGAGTGTCTTATCAAAGTCTGTAAACTGGGCAACCGCGCTGTTGGAAGAATTAACACCCTCATTGGAAAGCGCTGCCACCTCCTGGCTGGTTGCAGACAGACTGGAAATACTGTCATTGATCACTGCCGTCGAAGCAACAATCGCCTTCATTCCTTCACCGATTTCGCTGAACCTTGTCAGCAGTTCAGATACGTTGTCATTGATTGTCATGAAGTTCTCTTCTGCTGTACTGATCATGCCGTTCTGCTCCTGTACGGAAGCCACGGTACGGTCAATGCTCTGCATGGCCTGATCCGCATCCGCTGTCAGCTCGGCGATGATCTTGGTGATCTCATTGGAAGCACCATTGGTCTGTTCAGAAAGCTGTCTGATCTCATCGGCAACAACAGCAAATCCCTTTCCTGCTTCTCCTGCACGGGCTGCTTCAATGGATGCATTGAGCGCCAGCAGATTGGTCTGTTTGGAAATGGACATGATCGTTCCGACAATATTCTGTACCTCTTCTACCTTATTCAGGACAGCACGTGTGGATTCAACTGTTACCTGGCTGTCAGCCTCTACGCCTTCCGCCTTCTGTTTCAGGCTCAGGATCGTGTTCTTGCCTTCCTCAACCGTCTGTTTCGCATTCTGAGACGCTTCCATCATCTGTGCACGCTTCTCATCTGTTGCCTGCGTCTGTTCCTGAATTTCCTGACATCTGGTCGCCTGATCGGTGATTTCCTGTGCAGTACTCTCCATACTGGATGCAATATTCTGCATGCCGGAATTATTCGACTCAATGACACCACGCAGGCTCTCCATACTTTCCTTTGCCTTACCGAACAGCGTCGTGATATTTCCTGCAATCTCCGCCATCTTCGCACCGGATTCATTCTGTCTGGTCATTTGTTCACGGATCGTCTCATTATTTTCTTCATTGAATTTCACAAGAAGCTTGACGCTCTCTGCAGCAGCAACACCGGATAAAATAAGTACTGCCAGATAAATAAAATAGGTCCAGGTAAATCCGCCGGTCAGCGTTGCACGGATCAGGCTGATCGCAAATCCTGCCGCGATGACCGCTTCCCCTGAATATACGATCCGCATGTTCAGATAGACCATACTGGAAAAAAGGATCGTACATCCGAACATGAAATATACCGGATCTGTTTTCAGTATCATGGTCAGAAAATATACAATCGATGACCCTCCCATGATCATGATCGCACCCTTTTTGGTGCCTCGCTCCATCATCAGTCCGAACAGCGTCATCAGATATCCTGCAACGCATCCCCCAAGCTGTATAATTGCTCCTGCAGTAAAGCCCGTTGCCAGCGCAATTACAAGTTCCATGAAAAAGATGCACGCACAGATTATACTGTCTACCGCAAATGCCTTCAGATTCGCTCTCCTGTACTGGTTTTCGCTCATATAACCCCTTTCGATTCCATCCCGGAATCACGCTCTCATTTTATCTCTTCCTTATCTTCCTGATGCCGATGCGCCATCAGATAATCAATGCCTCTTTCAAACTGAATCTTGATCAGTGCGCCGACAGGAACCGCCAGCAGCATTCCGATAATTCCGCCAATTGCACTTCCGATAATCAGTGAAGCAATGACCAGCATCGGATGAATACTGATGTTGGCGCTCAGAAGTTTTGGATTAATCACATTTCCGTCTATTGTCTGCAGAACCAGCAGAACAATCAGTGCAATAATCAGCTTTTTCCAGTCTCCGTTCAGAATGCATACGGATATTGTGGAAATGTATGCCACAAACGGTCCCACATAGGGGATCAGATTACCGATTCCCGTCAGCGTTCCGATGATCACCGCAAATTTGACTCCGACAAGTGACAGCGAAATGCTCACCGAAACCATCATAAACAGCGCATCAATCAGCTGTCCTCTGATATATCCCGAAAACACTCTGTCCGCATCTGAAATGAACAGATGAAAAAAGCGGTCAAAGCGCCTGGAGGATATTGCCTTCAGTACACGATTCCAGTACGTCATCAGTCCTTTTCCGTCCAGCATGAAATAAATTCCGAAGATAATTGCAAAAAGCGCATTGGTAAAGAAATCCTTCATATGGTAAATACTGCTCTGCAGATTATTCCCGGCCAGTTTGAACCATCCGGCAATGTAATCTCCTGCATCCTGCAGATACGAATTCAGCTGATCCGAAGAAATATTCAGCTTCGTCAGCTGACTGTTCACCGTATCGTAGAAACTGTTCATGGTTGATGCAACAGAATTGATCATTCCCTCAATATCATTGAAATTAATCAGCTGTATATTACTGGTGATGGTCGAAATAATAACAGAAAGGAGCAGTACAATCGCCGCAATTGCAATTACTGATGTAATCGCCACTGAAACGCCTCGGGCAGACTTTCCCTTCTTTTTGAAATATTTCAGATTCTGAAGTCTTTTTTCCCAGAACTCGGTAATCGGAAACAGGATATAGGAAATCACAAATCCCCAGGCAAGCGGCTTGATCAGCACATTGATCCAGTTCATTCCGTTCCCGATTGCAATAAGTATATTTCCAAAGTTATCCGCAAGCTTCATCAGTAAATAAATCGCTGCAGCGGTAAGAATCACATACAGCGATATTCTGGTATATTTCGGATCAAGATTCTGCCTGAATTTCATTCGGATTTTTCCCTTTCATTCTTCATCTGCATATAATTATAAATCAAACTGCTACGGAAACATAATACTTTTTCAGTCAGAGGCGTTTTATATCTCAAGTTCCGTGTCACCCGCCGTAAATTTTCTGACTTCCTGTGTCAGTTCCTGCCTGCGGTCCTTCAGAAGCAGCAGGCTGTTATACTGATAATATGCATCGTTTCCGCACTCACTGACGAATTTCAGACTGTAATATCCTGCCGTCAGTTCGGAAAGGAAAATCACCAGTTCCTGTCCCTCTCCGAATGTTCCGGACAAAAATCCGAAGCTGTTCGTCAGCGCATCTCCTGTACGTCCGATCTCCTGACTGCGCCTGTCTTCCCTTGCCTTGAACCATGCTCTGACCAGTTCATAATCCTGCGCTGTATCCCCTGTTCCCTGAAGTGTCAGCTTCTGAATCAGTTCTGACAAGGCGCCCAGTACTTTTCTGCGGACCGCTTCCTCCTGCCTGCTCAGCAGTTTTGCCGCCATGCTGCGTTTCAGATCCTCTTCCAGCTGCTTTTTCTGTCCTGTCAGAAGCCCTGAAACCTGCGCATCTTCTCTGCTCTTTAAGAGATCTCTGACGATTCCCAGCTGCGCATAAAGCTGCTTCTGAACGCCCAGGTCCACGGCATATCTGTGAAACTGCTGATTCAGGCTGTCGATCAAAAGGCCGATGATACTGAGTTTTTCATCAAACGGTGCATTCTGAAGCGTGGTATTTTCCGGATATTTTCCCTGCAGAATTTCCGGAATACGGTATAAATCCCTGTATTTGTGATACAGCTCATAATAGGTGGCAAAGTCCTCTGCAATTTCCGGATCCTGCAGATACTGCACCGTAAGTTCTTTTGTCACCGGAATCTTCAGCTCTTCATATACTTCCAGCATCCTGGAAAGATCTTCCCAGCCTCTTGCGGTAACAAAATAGCGGCCTTCCATCTCGGTCCGGATGGAATAAAAGTGTTCCTTGCGGATTCCCAGATATGCCATAACCGCGCCATGGATACCGGTTTTATAGGCATATTCCTTCCAGACGTCAAAATCCGCTTCCACATCGATTTTCTTGACTCTGTCCAGCGTCACGATATCAAAATCACGCACGGCCTTGTTATACTGTGGCGGATTGCCTGCCGTAACGATCAGGAAGCCGTCCGGAACCCGGTGCATTCCGAAGGTCTTGTACTGCAGGAACTGCAGCATGGTCGGTGCCAGTGTCTCTGATACGCAGTTGATTTCATCCAGAAAAAGAATTCCTTCATGAATCCCCGATTTTTCAATCTGATCATATACCGATGCAATGATTTCACTCATGGTATATTCGGTCACGGAATATTCCTTTCCGTCATAATTTCTTCTGGAAATAAACGGAAGACCGATGGCACTCTGTCTGGTATGATGTGTAATCGTATAGGATACCAGATTGATCCCGCACTCCTGCGCAACCTGCTCCATGATCGCCGTCTTTCCGATTCCCGGTGCACCGATGAGCAGAATCGGCCGCTGACGTTCTACCGGGATCTCATATTCTCCCGCCTCATCTTTCTGCAGATATGCACGGATGGTATTTTTAATTTCCTGTTTCGCCTGTTTAATATTCATTCTGATCCTCCAGATATAGCTTCAGTGCCCATTCCGGCACATGATCATCATTAATGTCACTGTCTTTCCAGAATACAAATGCCGTTTCGTATTCCGTCGGCTTCACCGGATACTCTCCGTATCCGTCCGTAAAATACAGCAGCCCGCGCAGATGCGGGAGTTTTCCCTTTCTGCGAAGTTCCTCCACATACGCAAACGCCGGTCTGAAGTCCGTCCCGTATCCGCCTTTGACATGGAAGCCTTCCGCATACTTCTCCATTTCGCGGACATCCCTGATGGTCACATCATTCTGCACCTGATTGTCACATTCCAGTACATGAATACATACTTTATGAAAAAAGCTTTCCTGATGCTGCAGGATTGCTGCCGTCTCATTCAAAAACTGCTGTACAAGCGTATCCTGGCAGGAGGCTGATGTATCAATCACAATGACCAGTTCCTCCACCTTCCGGCTCTCCCGGAATTCGTTTTCCTCAATCAGCGGCATATTCCCGTAGAACTGCATTCCGTACTGATACAGACCGTAGTCAAAAGAGTCCGGATCGATGATGGTCTCCTCGCGCAGCACCGCATATTTTCTGAGATATTCCCGGTATCCGTTTCTGCGTCTGTAAACGGCCTTCAGAATCCGGTCAAGGCTGCCGGAATCTCCGGAAGCTTCACTGGAAGTCATCTCCAGCTCGGTTTTTACCCGTTTGGCATTTTTTTCCCATTCAGCTTCTTTCAGACTCATTCTGCCGAGCGCCTGCAGCTTTTTCCTCTCCTGATTCTGCGCACTCTGCTGTGCATCCGGGGGCTGTCCGGGTCCTGACTCCGGTGGCTGATCCGGAGGCGTCTGATTTTCGTCTGGTGTCTTTTTCTCCTCCATCCGGTTCCAGAAGCTGTGATCATCCATGCAGAATTCTCTTTCCAGGTGCGTTTCCATATCCGGATCAGGTCTTTGTTCCGCAAAATACTGATAGATCTTCTCTGCCGTCAGCACATGAAGTTCCTGTGACAGTCTGTCATACCACTCGTCACGGAAATCCGATGAGATTCTCCTGATACAGGGATAATCCATGGAATCCACCACAGATTCCGCTGCAATATCCGCACTCAGATCCCAGAGCTCTGCATCCTTATGCTCCCCTGCCGCAAACATATGCCGGAACAGACAGTGCATCAGCATATGCATGTAGGTCCGGTTCAGGCGGTCAGGCTGCTCAACATATAAGGTAAAAAGATATTGCGGATGAAACAGAATACTGACCGCATCTGTTCCTACCGTTTTTGTAGACAGATTCATACGATAATCCAGGCTGTTCAGCGCGCTTCCCATAAACCGCATGTCCAGATACAGCTCAGTTCTTGAGGTATCCAGTATCTTTCTGCCCATCGCTTCCATTTCTTCTCTGCCTGTCATAAATCCCCCAGTGAGAATGTATCCGGCTGTGATCCTCTGCCGGAATTTTTTCTCTGATATTCCATCAGAATCCCGCACAGCTGTGTTCTGCGCTTTTCTGATGCTAAACGGATGGCTTCATCTGCAGCATTCTGATCCGGGAGTCCCTGCGCTGTCAGAAAGCGGATCTGTGCGACCCTGTTTTCCGTGATCAGTTCAGGAAGCAGTTCCCCCGAATGCTCACGAAGATATGCTTCATACTGCGCTTTTCCCTGTGTTTCAAGAAGGTATGGATACATCAGTCTCCCGAGCGCAATCACCGCTGCCGCATGCCGGTCATCAGAAACAGCCCTGTCAAACAGACTGTCATATTCTCTGTAATCGATCTGATGATCCGATATACACTCTCTGTACCTGTAGCCTGAACCGTCAATTGCGAACTGGATCGTACGCGCCATCGTATTCTCTACAAAATCATAGACAAATGCAGGAAAAGTCAGAAACGCTTCCTGTCCTTCCGGCAGATGCAGTGCAAATGACAGCTGTCTGTCACTGTCTGCCAGCATGGATCTGATCACAGAGAAGTTATTCTCCCTGCAGGTAAAGTCGATCAGCCTGAGTCCGTCGCACTGACGGATCACGCCGTCATAATAATCGGTTACGGCGTCATACAGGTGAATACACTCCAGTTCAGGGCAGTTATGAAATGCAAAGCCTCTGATGATACGGATCTTCCCCGGCAGAAATACTTCCTTAAGCGTTTTTCTTGAAGCAAATGCGTGATTTCCGATTTCATGGACCGGAAGTCCGTCCTCTTCTTCCGGAATCGTCAGGCGTTCAGATTCCGCATTACAGCCGGTGATACAGATTCCGCTGCTGCCCTTTATTTCGGTTTTTTCCCATTCAAATCTCATCCCGTCACAGTCCTTTTATTAACAGAATCTAAAAAACCAGATTATTTTTTTATAATAAAGCGAACACATTTTTATAAAAATTAGATCACATTTTCATCACAGACCTTCCGTAAACTGAAGTTATCAAAACAAAAGAAAGGCGGTGTTAATCATGATCTTCAAAGATACAGATGATTTATCGCAGAACGAAAATATGTCACAAAACAACAGTTCAACAGAAAACAGTAATTACTTCCAGGGTACAATGTACCAGGGCGGATCGGATCCGGAAACACCTCATACAGAAAAGCCCCGCAAAAAGAAAGCCGGAAAGGGGCTTGTCAAAAAAGCTGCATTCTGTGCAGTTCTGGGACTGACCTTTGGCGTATGCAGCGGTTCAGGCGTATGGGCCGTTCAGCAGTTCACCGGAACTTCAGCTTCGCAGCTGGCTTCCACCACAGGAACACAATCTTCCGGGACAGGCACAACCGCATCCGCTGCTGTAGCAGATGCCAATACGCAGCAGAAGGTAACCACGACCTCCAGTACGGATACACAGACCGTTACAACAGATGTCACACAGGTAGTGCAGAATGTCATGCCTTCTATTGTTGCCATCAATAATAATTATACAGAGACTGTCCAGTCCATGTTCGGACAATCCGGCGAAGAGTCTGCAACAGCCTCCGGCTCCGGTATTATCGTCGGCAAAAGCGATACAGAGCTTCTGATTGCAACCAATAATCACGTCGTTGAAAATGCAGATACGCTTCAGGTTGAATTCAACGACGGAACAAAGGCTTCCGCCGATATCAAGGGTACTGATTCCTCAAAGGATCTGGCCGTTGTTGCCGTAAAGCTCAGCGACCTCAGCAGTGATACCTTAAGTAAAATTGCAGTTGCCACACTCGGTGATTCCGATTCTCTGACTGTCGGCGAACCTGCCATTGCCATCGGTAATGCTCTTGGTTACGGACAGTCCGTTACTACCGGTGTCATCAGTGCACTGAACCGTGAAATTGAACTGGAAGACGGTTCCACCGGCACCTTTATTCAGACCGATGCAGCCATTAACCCCGGCAATTCCGGCGGTGCGCTGATCAACAGCAAGGGTGAAGTCATCGGTATCAATTCCAATAAAATCGGCGGTGAAACGGTAGAAGGCATGGGCTATGCCATCCCGATCTCCGATGCAGAACCGATTATCGACAAGCTGATGAATGAAACCACAAAGACAAAAGCGTCCGAAGATAACCGTGGTGCACTCGGTGTTTCCGTCATGACACCTACCGGCGTGGAAGGTGCTTACGTTGCCGCTGTGGAAGATGGCAGTGCTGCCGCAGATGCCGGCATTGAAGAAGGCGATCTGATCACCAAACTGGACGATACAGAAATCAGTTCCAGAGATGACCTGTCCAATGCACTGGAATACTACACTGCAGGCACAAAGGTAACCGTTACGGTACTTCGAAGAGGTGACAGCGGTTATGAAACGAAAGAACTGACTGTTACACTGCAGAAAGCGGCAACTTCCACTGACAGCACAGGTTCAACTACACAGTCCGGAAGCGGAACACAGTCAGGAAGCGGTTCACAGTCCGGAGATAATTCACAGGCTGATTTTGCGATGCCTTTTGCAGGTAACTGAGTCTTCATCTGAAATCACAAGATGACAGACATAACCTTCACCATTACGGCACTGATACTTATAGTAGTCTTTCTCCGATGCATGCTGCAGGAAAGACATAATTGCCATAATCGTGCCGCCATGAAATACATATGCGAGAGTTTCCTCCTTACCGGGGAAGCTCTCGTTCTTTTTTTTCTCATCTGCAGAAAACAGATGCAGCGGAAGCGTTCTCAGAAATGCTCTCACACATCTGTCATTAAATTCTGCCGGAAGCTCTCCCTCCGGAAACCTTGCCTTTCCAAAGGAATCAATCCAGGCCTGATATTCCGGCATATGTTCCATTTCCAGATAATTTCTGCCCTCAAACAGGCCAAAGTCACATTCCCTGAACTGTTCTACCGCTCTGGCTTTTCCCATCAGTTCCGGATAGATCAGCTGTGCCGTCTGTCTGCAACGCAGCATCGGACTGATAAAAAGACGCTCCGCCGGTACATACAGACCTTTCTGCACTCTTTTACCGATCTCGGAAATTCCGGTTTCGCATAGCGGCTCATCCGTTCTGCCTCCGATATAACGGTTTTCCAGATTTCCCTGTGTCATTCCATGCCGGATCAGAATCACCCTGATCTTTCGCTCGCTCATATATATATTATCCCTTCAATCGCCGGGGAAGTCCGCAGATGACTCTGACCACAATATCCGCCTGTGCCGCAATCCTGCAGAGACCACGTCCTGATGCCTCCCGGAAATGAATTTCAGCCGGATCGGCGGGAATCACTCCCGCACCCGTTTCGTCTGCAATGATGATGGTATCCGGGTGTTTTTGAAGTTCTTCCAGAATCTGCTCCGTGATACGCTCATACGCTTCCGGAGAATCCTCTTCTCTGCTTTGCCTGCGATAAATTTCCTGCAGATGATATATAATTTTTTTCCGGTTGTCAAGTGGCTCTTCCGCGCAGTCTGTCACATCTGACAGCGTCAGTTCCGGGTGCCGTTTCAGCACCAGTTCCAGTTTTCCCTGCGCACGCCCTCCGATATACAGTTCCATGCTCCCTTTTCCTTCCGTTTTCCCCCCGTCTGCAGCTTCTGCCTCCGCTGCAGTCTCTTCTGCCGCATCATTTTTCAGAATCACCGGTATCCCGCAGCTGACCTCCAGCACTTTCTGCGCCCTCCGCGCAAGCTGTCTGTCAATCTGCGCAAGCGCCTGCAGATAATGCTCCGTCGCACCTGTATATTGTATTCCATCAGAAAAAATATCGTTGGTAATCACCAGCAGATTCCTGCATACGGCATCTGCCGCAAGTATTTCAGAAACTACCTTTCTGACTGTCTCCGCCTGCGATTTTTCCCGGAACATCTCATCAAACATTTCATTGGCCAGAAGATTCGGAACGCATTCCAGCAGCACTGTTGCACATTTTTCCGGGAGTTCTTCCGCCACCGCATCGATATCCGTATAGGCTTCACAGCTGATAAATCCGCGTCCGTCCCGCTGCCGCCTGTGCCGGCTGATCCTTGCCTGTGCTTCCGGTCCGTATGGTTTCATCGCCGCAAAATAATACAGCGGGCCGCCCTCAGAAAGTCTTACCGCTTCTTTCTCTGCATAGGAAGATTTCCCGCTTGCGCTCCCGCCGGTAATCAGTATCATTTTCTCTCCTTTAATCGCTGAAGCTGTGATAGGCTTCCAGACTGCTTTCTGCAAATGTAACGGTGCTGTGATAAACCGCAAGCACCATGTCCAGAAGCGGAAACATCATGACTGCCCCGGTACCTTCTCCGAGTGCCATATCCGCATCAATGACCGCCCGGAGTCCCAGCTGTGCAAAAACCGCGTTCTGCACCGGTTCCCTGCTGCAATGGGACGGAATCATATACCTGCTGCACCCGGGTGCAAGCCGCTCTGCCGCAAGCGCTGCCGTCGCGGAGATGCATCCGTCAATCACAACCGGAATATGATACAGCGCTCCTCCGATAAAAAGTCCTGCCATACCGCAGATATCAAGTCCGCCGACACAGGACAGCACTTTCATGGGATCTGCATTTTGCAGATCATATTTTTCCAATGCTTCCCGGATGACTTTCTTTTTTCTCTGAAGTCCCTGTACATCAAGCCCTGCGCCGCGTCCTGTCAGTCCGTCACTGTCCATATGCAGAAGCGCAGCCGCGACGGCTGTTCCTGTGGTTGTATTCCCGATTCCCATTTCTCCGGTAGCCAGAATCCGGTACCCTTTCTCCTTCAGTTCTCCTGCCAGCGTGATCCCGGTCTGCAACGCCGCGCTGACCTGCTCCGGCGTCATGGCAGGTGCGGATGCGAAGTTCTCCGTTCCGCTGCTGACTCTGCGGCTTAGGATTCCGCTGCCTTCAGGAAGATCTCCTGCAATTCCGATATCCACCGCCAGGACGTCCGCATGCGCAGTCTGTGCCATACGACTGATATTTCCCTTTCCCTTTGCGATGTTCTGTGCCACAACGGCCGTTACACTCTGATCTGTCTGCGTCACGCCTTCTGCGACAATCCCGTTATCCGCACACATGACAACCACTGCGCGCCTGTCCAGACGGACATCTGCGTTTCCCGTAATGCCTGCAATCCGTGTGATCAGTGTTTCAAATCTTCCAAGTCCGTTCAGCGGCTTGGCTACTGCATCCCATCTTTCCCTGCAGTCCTGCATCGCCTTTTCGTCAGGCGCCTGTATCCGGTATCCGGTTTTCTCCATGTTCATCCGCATCTTCTCCCCGGAGCTTTCCGGCTTCCGGCGTTACAGCTCCTTCCAATGATTTAACTGCTGCTTCATATAGTTTACCACATCTATGTCATAGACTTTCTGCAGCATCCCCGCTGTCACGGTCTGCTCCTTCTCTCCCTGCGCCGCGATCCGTCCATCCTTCAGGAAAATAACATCCTGTGCGATGCCAAACGCCAGATTGATATCATGAAACACGCCGATCACGGTATTGCGGTGACGGCTTCCATCCGCCAGTACGGTTTCCTGCGCCGACCATCTCTGCAGATATTCCATCAGTTCCTCCTGATACTTCAGATCCAGATGATTGGTCGGCTCGTCCAGCAGAATCACAGGTGTATGCTGCGCAAAGGTTCTGGCCAGAAACACACGCTGACGCTGGCCTCCTGAAAGTGCACCGATCTGGCGGTCTGCCAGGTCGCTGACCCCGGTTGCCTCCATTGCCTGCTCTGCAATCTCCCTGTCTTTTCTGCCGGGATTTCCGAAGAAATTATCAATATGAAGATAGCGCCCGAGCATTACCGTTTCCCGGACCGTATAAGAAAAATAAATGTCGGAAAACTGTGACATCATTGCCACCTGCTCCGCAATCTCCCGCCGCTTAAGCTTCTGAATGTCCTGTCCGCCGATTCTGACACTTCCCGTAAACGGCAGCATTCCGGCAATCACCTTAAGAAGCGTGGTCTTTCCGGAACCGTTCGCTCCCAGGATGCAGACATTTCTGCCTTCCGGCACAGCAAAAGAAACCTCGTGCAGTACCTGCATGCGGTCCTTATCCTTCAGGCTTCCATATCCTGCTGATACATTCTCTGCTTCAAGACTGATCATTTGCTTTCCTCGTGATTACCGGGTGTTCTGAAATAGATCCAGATAAAAAACGGTGCGCCGATGAGCGCCGTCACTGCGCCTACCGGAATCTCCCTTGGAGACAGCAGCGTTCTGGATACCAGATCCGAAAGCGCCATGAACGCTCCGCCGATCACCATCGACATCGGGAGTACATATTTATGTGATGAACCGAAGATTCTTCGTACCGTATGCGGAACGATCAGATCCACAAATCCGATGGTTCCGGAAAAGCAGACAGACACTCCTGTCAGAAATGCAGCCAGAAGAATCAGAATTTTTTTTACCAGGCGGGTGTCTACGCCGATTGCCATGGACTGCTCATCGCCAAAGGTCATGATATCGAGTTCCCTGTGATACCGCATGACCAGAAGTGTACCGATGATACACACGGGAGCCATGACTGCCACGTGATACCATCTGCGCCCGGAAAAGGAGCCCATCTGCCACAGCAGAAGTTCCTGCGAATGCGCTCCTGCAAATGCACTGACCAGAGTCAGAAGGGCATTTACGAACAGGGATACCACCATACCGATCAGAATGATCGTATGGCTCTGCACATTATGATCCAGTTTTGTGGAAAAAAGAACCACCAGCACTACAGTTCCCAGTCCGAATGCAAAACCGGATGCCGGCAGCAGAAATGCGCCCAGAAACGGAACACTGATTTCACTGACAATGACCAGTGCCGCACCGAGTGATGCACCGGAAGAAACACCGAGTGTATAAGAAGACGCAAGCGGGTTTTGAAGCACCGCCTGCATAATGGCACCGCTGACTGCCAGCGCACCGCCGACGAAGAAGGCCGTCAGGGCACGCGGCATGCGGATGCTCCATAAAATGGAAGCTGCTGCAGGATCAACGGAAGAAGGCAGTGCGGTACCGGATATTCTGTCCGCAATAATGGTTATGGCGGAAGAGAGCGGTATTCCGACACTGCCGATTCCCATGCAAAGTGCCAGCACAAGGATGGACAGAAGCGCAGATACTGTTATTCGTACTGACATGTTATGACTTTTCTGCATCATGACTCCATTTTCTATAAATCAGTTCGACGCTGCTGACGAAGCACTGTCTGCCTCAGCGGCCTGTACATCAGCATACTGATCCGGATAAATCTTCTTTGCCATATCAATCATTGCTTCTGTTACATGCTGATTGGGCTGGCTGATCAGATTTGCATCTACTGTATATACTGCCTTGTTCTGAACTGCCGGAACATTTTCCCATCCGGACAGTTTCAGCAGAACATTTACCACATCCTCGGTATAATTATCAGAAGTGATAATCACATCAGGTTTCATGGCAACCGCTGCTTCCTCGGTCAGTGCAGGCCACTGATCCGTCTGCTCTCCCGCTGCATTGACTGCACCGATATCTGTCAGTATTTCATCAATATAGGTATCCTTGCCGCAGGAATAGATTGTCGGGGAATCTGCAGTCGGTGTGGACATTTCATACAGAACCGTCTTCTTTTCATTTTCCGGAATACTGCTGCCGATTGCCTTAACCTCATCAACCGTCTTCTGCATATCCGTTACAATAGCAGACGCCGCATCACTTTCACCGACACAGCTGCCTACGAACTGAATGTCCTCCTGAATGCCTTCAATGGAACTGCTGCTCGGAATATCCGCTACACAGATTCCGGCATCACGAACTGACTGAAATACATCTGTTCCGCTGCTGGAGCTCATTCCGGAAGTAAATACAAGATCCGGCTTTAATGCAACAATTTTTTCCTGATCCGGTGTCATCATATCAAACTGCGGAATATCCTTTGTCAGAGAATCAGCAAACTGTGCTGCGGAATTTGTATCACATGCTACTATTTTATCTGCAAGTCCAAGATCAATCAACAGCTGTGTGGTAGACGGCGCCATGGAAATAATACTGCTTACCTGCGCCGGAACAGTAATGGCATTGCCGCTTCTGTCCTTTGTCGGAACGCCCTGGCTCTGCGCCTGCGCTGTCGATGCGGATTCTGCTGTATCTTCCGTTGTAACTTCAGCTGACACTGCAGTCGATGCCGCCGTTGATGCCACGCTGCCGGAATTACCGCATCCGGCAAGAAGTGCTGCCGAAAGAGACAGCGTCATCATGAGACTTAAAATTCTTTTTTTCATTTCTTTTCATCCTCCTGTTTTTTTCTGTTTTACACAGAAAAGCCGTATATGCAGGTTCTGCACATACGGCACGGATTCTTTTTCGTAATACTGCAGCTTCCTTCTCAGAAAATATTTTTTCCTGATCCGGTTTCGCCTCAGCACCTTCTCTGGTCACGAAGAAGAATATGTGCCTGTAAAGAGGCAGGTATCTGACTTTGAAATTTCACAGATCCGGCCGGTCACCCGGCCATCGGTACGCAAGACACATGGCTGTCCATTCCATCTGCCCGCTGCACCTGAAATTTCTCACAGTAGCGGCACTGTTGAAGATTTACACTTCATTCCCTATTAAGCAGCCACTGAACGGACCTGTTCCGGCTGCACCTGTTTACATGTCCGAATGTACCACACGAAAGAAAAGGTGTCAATTTACATTCTATCCCGCTGAGGTTATAATTCACACATCAGCAGCACATCGTTTTTATCATAAGGAAAGGACAGCCGCCTCATGTCTGTTTTCAGATCATTTATCATCGCCGTTTCCATGTATTCCAGAATTCCGATGCCCCAGTTTGCGTGGAAGGAGAAGGACATGCGGTATGCCATCTGCTTTTTCCCCGTGGTCGGTGTTATCACCGGTCTGGTCCAGTATCTGCTGAACTTCTGTCTGGAAAAAGAATTTCTTACCGCCTGGGAATATGTAATTGCATCTGCTGTCGTGCCGCTTCTCATCATCGGCGGCATTCATCTGGACGGCTTCATGGACGTTTCTGATGCGCTCCATTCCTATGCTCCTGCAGAAAAAAAGCTGGAGATCATGAAGGATCCGCACATCGGTGCCTTCGCAGTCATCAGCCTTCTGGCTCCCGGCCTTTTATGGATCGGTGCACTTATGGAACTGTCTGTGCACATGACAAAAGGCATCGCTGCCGCGATGCCCTTCATCTATGTACTGTCCCGCATCTTTTCCGGCATGGCACTGGTATGGTTTCCTGCCGCCAGAAAAGATGGCCTTCTCTATACCTTTGCCTCTGCCGCCCATAAGAAAACGGTCCGCATCACGCTGATCTGCGCTGCCGTCTTCTGCGGCTGTATGCTGCTATGGCTCAGTCCTGCTGCAGGGCTTCTCCTGCTGCTTTTCTGCCTGGGATTTCTTGCCTTTTACCGCGTCTATGCCATGCGCATCTTTGGCGGTATCACCGGAGATACCGAAGGCTGGTTTCTGTGCCTTGAAGAGCTGTTCATGCTTCTCCTCCTGGCAGTTCTCGTACGTTTCTGAACCTTTATTTCATCATTTTCTGCACAGCTTCAGCATGCGCCCAAGCGGCGTATGCTGTACCTTCATGGCACCCTTCGGGCAGAACTCCTGACAACAGAAACAGTGAATACACCTGCTTCTGTCAATTTCAGGTTTCTGTTTCACCATTGTAATGGCATGTGCCGGACAGATCTGCTCGCACTTTCTGCAGCCGATACATTCCGCCGGTTTTACCTGCGGTCTGGTTGCAAATGCACTGCGGATCACCGCACCTTTGATTTTTCCAAATACCCCATGTTCATCTGTAAAGGTCACACTTCCGTGCTCCGCCACAAGATCAAAATCATCAATTCTGTATTTTTCCAGATCTCCAATCAGCTGCACTTCACTGATATTCCGGGGACCGAGTCCGCGCACACAGGCTTCCTCTATCGTCTGCACATCCTCTCTGGTAAGTCCGATCAGATGTGCACACGCCATGTCCAGATCATAAGAGGAACGGCTGGCCAGAAGTGCTCCGATATGTCTTGGTGTCCCTGCCGTCGGTCCGTTTCCTTCCATTGCATCCACTGCATCTGCTATGCTCAGTACCGGTCTGAAGTACTCATTCAGATCCACCATGATATTGGCAAATGCCCTGATATTCGGAAAACGCATATGATATTCAGGCTTGGTTGCACCCGGAATCGTCCCGAACAGATTCTTGACGCTGCAGGTCATGGACATCATACCATGTGTCTTGACCTTGCAGAAATCAATGATGGCATCCGCCTGATCCAGCCACGCTGTATAGGTAAAATTCTTAATGGAAACCGCCTCCGGATAGTCCACCTCCCTGACGGTAAAATCATCATTGAGCCTGGCTCCCGTCTCTGTAATACATTCAACGCCCGCTCCCTTATAAACCGCCTTCACATAGGCCGCCGTATATATGCCGCCCGGGCTGTCTCCGACAACAACCTCCGCGCCTCTTGCAATCAACATTCTGCACAGTTCCTTCAGCAGCGCAGGATGTGTTGTCGCCGCCTTGTCCGGAGCCAGCATGGACACCAGATTGGCTTTGACTGCAATTTTCATTCCGGGTTTTACAAAATCAAGTCCGTGTATTTTATTCAGCACATCTTCAAGTGCCGCACGTACTGTCTGTTCATCATAATTATCACACCCTGTGATTCCGACAGGTTCTCTCATCTTCTGTTCCTCATCTGTATCTCTCCGTTCTTTCCACATGACAATATCATATTTCGTGACTTTCGTCACAGATAATTCCTTTTTAATGTACTTTTTTACCATAATTCGTACAAAATTAGGATAAAAAAAAATGGAAAACTGATATTGTATTATCAGCAGTTTTTGGGCAATCAATCATATCATTGCATGAATGCAGGAGGTACAACATATGAAAGCGCAACGTTCCAGAACAACTGATTCCAGCACACTGTTCAAGCCAAAATTCCGACAGACCATCCTTTTTCAGGTACTCGCCATTAATCTTGTCATGCTGATTGTCTTCAACGTTGTTATGTTTATTGTCATGAACTCCTTTGATTCCACCGTAGCGACTTCAAAGGATATGTTCCAGTATGTCACAGAACTGGACAATTATGAATCTTCTCTGAAAATCAATATTGATTCCATACAGAAAGATATTCTTCTGTATTGTATTTCGTCCACAACAAGAGATACTGTAAAAACAGATATCCAGACGCAGCAGGACAGTGCTGCCGCTAATATTGACAGCATGTCTTCACTGTTTGCCGAACACGGCAATGAAGATTCTGTTGCCGCGCTGAATGATATTAAAACGCAGCTTTCCGCCTACCCCGACATGATCAGCCAGGTGTTCGAATACGCGGACCGCGGTACACAGGGCGGTGTACTCATGGCACTGAGTCTCATTCAGGGCGATATGGCAACAGCAGACCAGGCCATTGCGGCTGACCTGTCCAAGGTTGACGAAGGTATCGCCGGTGTTTCAACCTATTGTACCGCTGAAATGCAGAGCATGCGTGATAATGGTATGCGTGCCTCCTTTACCGGCCTCGCAGTCTTTATCCTCTGCATTATCTGCAGCTTCCTTCTGAGCTATTACGGTATTGTCAGAAAGATCACTTCAATATCCGGAGAACTCAACCATATCATTTTGGCAATTGAACAGGGTCAGGGAGACCTGACTGCCAGAGTACATACACAGACTTCTTCTGAACTTGTCTACATCCGGAACGGTGTGAACCTTTTCATTGAAACACTGCAGAATGTAATGAAAGATGTAAAGAGCGGTACTGTTGTTCTGACAGATGCCTCTTCGCAGGTTTCTTCCAGAATTCAGCTGGCTTCAGACAACATTACCAGTACCTCTGCCGCACTGGAAGAATTATCTGCCAGCATGGAAAACGTCTCCGCCACAGCCGTATCAATCAATGAGAAACTGGTCGATGTCAGAACTGCCGCGGATGAAATCACTGCCGAAGTTGTCTCCGGAAATGAAAAAGCCGGTCAGATCAAAACAGAAGCAGACCGTATGAAACTCAGTGCCACCCAGAAGAAATCCAATACCGGTTCCAAAATGCAGGAACTCAGCAACATCCTGACACATTCCGTTCAGGAGAGCGAAAATGTCAGTCAGATCAATGAACTGACAAATGTCATCCTTGATATTGCCTCCCAGACCAATCTGCTGGCGCTGAATGCTTCAATTGAAGCCGCCAGAGCCGGAGATGCAGGAAAAGGGTTTGCCGTCGTTGCGCAGGAAATCAGCTCTCTCGCAGAAAACAGCAGACAGACCGCCGGTAATATTCAGAAAATCAGTCAGGAAGTAACACAGGCAGTTTCTGACCTGTCCAGAAGTGCAACGGAAGTTCTTGATTTCATCAACACCACCGTCATCGGAGATTATGATGCATTTGTAAATATGGGAAATCAATATGAAAATACTGCACTGATCATCAATGACATGCTTGGCAGCTTTTCTTCCAGAGCGGATCATCTCAAGAATATCATGAATGAAATGACTGCCTCTGTTTCCACTATTGTCACCTCCGTTCAGGAAAGTTCGCAGGCCATTACCATGTCTGCCAATAATTCTTCCATGATTGTCGGTGAAATTCAGGAAATCGGAGATGCACTTGATCAGAATACAAAAGTTACGGTTCAGCTGAATGACAGCACCAGAAAATTTGCGCAGCTGTAACCCTTTACAATTCATTTCACCGCGTTTTGAGCCCGGCTGCATTCTCTGCACCGGGCTCATTTCAACAGTTGATTTTTCGTATGATATGTAATATATTATAGAGTAAATTGCTTTAGCAGTTTAAAGCGTAACGCATCAATGCGTTCAAGAAAAGTTGATCACAGGAGGAGATATTATGAAAAAGAAACTGATTGCCGTACTGCTCAGCAGCGCCATGATCGTCATGGCTACCGCATGCGGCCACACTGCTTCCGGTTCCACAGAAACTGCTTCATCCTCGGCCCCCGCAGCCGCTGCCGCATCTGCATCCGCTGCTGCAGGCTCTGACACTACCGCAGGTGCTGCATCTTCAGGCGCGAAAACATACCATATCGGTATTATCCAGCAGCTTGAGCACCCTGCACTTGACAAGGCAACAGAAGGTTTTGAAGCTGCCTTAAATGACAAATTCAAGGGAACAGGCTCCTCTGTAGAATTCGATCTGGAGAATGCACAGGGAGAACAGTCCAACTGCACCATGATCGCCAATAACTTTGTCAGCGCGAAGGACGATCTTATCATGGCAAATGCCACATCTGCCCTGATCGCAGCTGCGCAGGCAACCGGAGACATTCCGATCGTCGGCACATCCATCACAGACTATGTTACTGCAGGCGTAATTGATTCCAACGACAAGCCCGGCAGAAATGTAACCGGTGCTTCTGATCTTGCTCCCGTAGATCAGCAGATTGCTCTTCTGCAGAAGGTGGTTCCTGATGCAAAGCAGGTTGCCATTCTCTATTGCAGTGCTGAACCGAATTCTCTTTTCCAGGCCCAGCTGGCTGAAAAATATCTCGATCAGGCCGGAATCAAGTGGAAAGAATATACTGCTGCAGATTCCAATGAGGTGCAGGCTATTGTCACAAAGGCCATTGCAGACTGTAACTGTGTTTATATTCCGACAGACAACACCATGGCCAACAATATGGAAATTGTCAAAAATGTAACCGTTCCTGCAAAGATTCCGGTCATCTGCGGTGAGGAAAACATGTGCAAGACAGGCGGTCTGGCAACCTTAAGTATCAGCTACTACGATATGGGCTATGCAGCAGGCGAAATGGCATATGATATCCTGGTAAACGGCAAGAACCCGGGTGATATGCCGATCCAGTATGTATCTGATAACATTACCCCTGAATATAATCCTGATATTGCCAAAGCAATCGGATGGGATATGAGTGTTCTGTCAGATCTGACCGCGCTGGATACATCATCCAAGTAATCCGGCAGTAAATTTTATTGGGAAAGAGGTTTTATTTATGGATTCATTTCTGAGCGCTATGCCCGGTGTTATTGCACAGGGTCTCATCTGGGGTATTCTGGCAATCGGCGTTTACATTACATTTAAGGTTCTGGATTTTGCGGATATGACCGTAGACGGCAGTTTTTCTCTCGGTGGTGCCACTACCGTCATGGCGATTCTCGCGGGTTTCGATGTTTCCATTGCACTTCTCGCCGGAGTTCTGACTGCCATGGCTGCCGGTTATGTCACCGGTATTCTTCATACGGTTTTCAAAATTCCCGCCATTCTGTCCGGTATCCTGACGCAGCTTGGTCTATATTCTGTCAATATGCGTGTTATGGGGAAATCCACTCAGGCAGTCAGCGTAGATAAATATGCGCTGATTGTCAGTATCCGCTTCGTAAATGAAACCATTGTAATTGCGCTGATCTTTGTTGCTGCCGTAATTGCACTTCTCTACATTTTCTTCGGAACAGAAATCGGTTCCGCCATCCGTGCAACCGGATGTAATCAGAACATGGCAAGGGCACAGGGCATCAATACCGGCCGCTGTATCCGTCTGGGACTGGTCATCGGAAACGGTCTGGTCGGTCTGTCCGGAGGACTGATCGCACAGTATCAGGGGTTTTCCGATGTCAATGCCGGAAGAGGTGCAATTGTTATCGGTCTTGCTGCCGTTATCATCGGTGAAGTAGTATTCGGTTCCAGACATAATTTTGCATTTAAACTGGCAACTTCTGTTCTGGGTGCAGTCATCTACTACATCGTCATTCAGGTTGTGCTGCAGCTGGGACTCAAGTCTGATTACCTGAAGCTCCTGAGTGCCTCCATCGTTGCGCTCTTTATGGCAATCCCTGCAATTCAGAGCTACTGGCAGAACGGAAAACGTATGATACGGAGAAAAAGCTGATGCTGGAAATAAAAAATCTTACCAAAACATTCAATAAAGGAACGATCAATGAAAAAGCTGCGCTTACAGGTGTCAGCCTGACACTGAACGATGGAGATTTCTGTACCATCATCGGCGGAAACGGTGCAGGTAAATCCACTATCTTAAACGCCATTGCAGGTGTCTGGCCGGTGGATTCCGGTTCCATTATCTTAAACGGTCATGACATTACCTGGCTTCCTGAACATAAAAGAGCAAAATACATCGGCAGAGTTTTCCAGGATCCCATGATGGGAACCGCTGCAACCATGCAGATTGATGAAAATCTTGCTCTGGCTGCAAGACGTGGCCAGTCCAGATTTTTAAAGCCCGGAACGACCGAAGACGAACGTCTCCATTATGCAGAACTGCTCCATTCCCTGGATCTGGGTCTTGAAGAACGTCTGACCTCCAAGGTAGGACTGCTCTCCGGCGGACAGCGACAGGCCATCACGCTTTTGATGGCTTCCCTGAAAAAACCGGATCTGCTCCTTCTGGATGAGCATACTGCCGCACTGGATCCCAAAACCGCCAAAAAAGTGCTCGATCTGTCTGATCAGATTATTCAGGAAAATCAGCTGACCGCACTGATGGTCACACATAACATGAAGGATGCGATTACACACGGCAACCGTCTGATTATGATGAGCGACGGAAATATTATTTATGATGTTTCCGGAGAAGAAAAGAGAAATCTGCAGGTAGCAGATCTGCTGCATAAGTTTGAAGAAGCCGGCAGCAGCGATGCCGTAAATGACAGACTTGTCCTGAATTAAAAACGGGTTCTGTATGCAAAAACAGAAGACGCCATCACCTTAATCCGGTGATGGCGTCTTCTGCCTTTTATGGCGAACCCGCGAAGCGGACTCAATTTTTTATGCCTCTACCTTGAATTCATCCTTGCCTACGCCGCACAGAGGGCATACCCAATCTGCCGGAAGCGCATCCCACTTTGTTCCAGGTGCTACTCCGTTATCAGGATCACCTGTAGCTTCATCGTATACATATCCGCATACACCACATACATACTTCATATTACTGAGATCTCCTTTCGTTAACGCATCATTTTGTCTGAACTATTGTATTATTATAAATCACTTTTCACAGACCTGCAATATCATCCTGATGCAGTTTCAGATCCGGTAAAAAGCTGCACTGTTTCCGGGAATCGTAATGTTTCCGTCTTCTGCCGTAATATTGCCGTTCAGATGATAGCACTCTTCCAGTGGTCTGTATTTACAGGAAAAACACTGTGTCGTACCGGAAGGATTAATGATGATCAGCATCTCTTCATCTGTACTTCTTCTGACATAGGCGAGCGGATACCGGTCTTTCTGTACATACACAAATTCAATTTCCGCCTGATTGGAAAGCGCCGGATGTTCTCTGCGAAGCGTAATCAGTCTGCGGATTTCATTCAGTAACGAATTCTCATCTACTATCTGGTCTTCCACTGTCGGTGCATCCGGTGACGTATCCAGCGGAATATACAGTTTCTGCGGTGCTGCACTGCCAAAGCCCATGTTCAGCCCATGATTCCACTGCATCGGAGAACGTGACCCTGTTCTGCTATAGCCGCCTTCCACGGATACCAGATTTTCCACATAATTCATGCCGATCTCATCACCATAATATATGAACGGCGCCCCGGGCATGGACAGCAGAAATGCGAACGCAACCTTCTGCTCAATTCCCTTCAGGCGCCTTGCCAGACGATCCATATCATGATTGCCCGAAGGAATGCAGATCAGGCCTTTCTTATCCGTCTTTCTGTAGTTTTCCTCATATTTCTCAACGAATGCAGAGACATCTCCCTTTCCCCTGGAAGAAAAGAAGGGTTCCTCACAGCGAAACAGATCATTATAGTGAGACGGCCCGAAATGCAGCAGGAAGTCCATATGAAAACCGCCTTCAAGTGACTTATCCGGTTCGCCCCATTCAGAAACCATCGCAGCCTCCGGAAACTCTGCATTCAGAAAGCTTCTTACACGCTGCCACAGACGGATTGTGCCTTTCCCGTCCGGATCATTCTTGACAAGAGAACCGGCCATATCCACACGAAAGCCGTCACACCCCATCTTCAGCCAGAAACGCATGACATCCATCATGGCTTCCAGTGTTTTCACAGGGCCTTCATCCTCCATGGACTGCTGCCACTTTTCTTCCGGATCCGGCTGATAAAATCCATAATTCAGCGCCGGCTGATGTGAAAAGAAGTTGACAGCACAGGAACCGTCCCTGTCTGATATTCCTCTGATACATGCCATCCCGGCCGGTTCCTTCCAGACATTGTCTGTCCAGACATACCGATCCGTATATTCATTTTTTCCGGCCTTCATGGATGCTTTGAACCATTCATGCTGCGTAGAGGTATGTCCCGGCACCAGATCCAGCAGAATATGCATTCCGCGTTTATGTACTTCTGCAAACAGACGTTTCATATCTGCATTGGTTCCATACCTGGGCGCAACATTCATATAATCTTCCACATCATAACCCGCATCTCCAAACGGAGACACAAAACACGGATTCATCCAGATGGCATTGCAGCCTGTGCTGCTGATATAATCAAGGCTTTCAATGATTCCCTGCAGATCTCCGATTCCGTCCGCATTGGTATCCTTAAAACTCTGCGGGTATATTTCATAGAAAACAGCGTCATTCAACCATTTCGGCATATTGATCTCCTTTTATACTTTCTTACTTTTTTCACAGTTTCTGTACTTGCGCTTGTATTTATACCGTATACACGATACAATACAGCCAAAGCAATCATTTTTCTAATTTTTTGCTATTGAATTATAATACTATAATACTTTTTATGAGGTAACCATATGGACCTGGCAGGAACAAAAGAAAAAAAGCAGCACAGTTCTCTCTATATCCCGTACAGCTACTATGACTGTGTGATTCCTGACTTTTTTCCATCCGTTCCGCTGCACTGGCATACGGAATTTGAAATCAGTCTTGTCTCAAAAGGCACAGGGATCTTCCGCTGCGGAAACCGTTCCGTCATTGCCGGCGCCGGAGATATTATCATTATCCTGCCAAACATGCTGCACTCCATCAGTCCCTATAATAATGAGCAGTTCTGCTACGATACCATTCTGTTCAATCAGACCATGGTATACGGCAGCTGTGATGACCGCTGCTATACAGAATGCCTTTCGCTCTTCTGTGCCTCAGGAAGCTACATCCGCCTCCCGGTCACTGCAGAACATCCCTGCTACGACCAGATGAAGAACGCACTTGAAACCGTTATGAACTGTGCCAGAAAAAATTCCGGTCAGACTGACCTTCTGCTGAAAAGCGAACTGCTGCGCATTTTCTGGCTGCTGTTGCAGAACAATGATCTGTGCCACCTCGGGCATGAAGATGCACTTCCGATGGACAGTATCCGCCCCGCACTGGAATATATCCGTTCTGATTACGGCAATGACATTACTGTTGAACAGCTGGCAGACACCTGCCACCTGAGCAAAAGCTATTTCATGAATCTTTTCCGGAAAGTCACAGGTCTGAGCGCAATCGAATACGTCAACCAGATCAGGATTCAGGCTGCCTGCGAGCTGCTGAGCACAACAAATATTCTTTCCTCTGATGCGGCATTTACCTGCGGGTTCCGGAATCTGTCAAATTTCAACCGGCAGTTCCGCAAGTTTACAGGATTTTCACCTTCCGGATACAGAAAACAGACGCATCATGGATTCGCTCCATAATGCGCCTGTGATTTATTCACTGCATACCGATAAACATGCCGATAAAGTATGGGATCAGCCAGATCAGCCAGACAAACAGACTGAATTTATGAAAGTTCTGCATGTGTTTTTCATCCCCGCTGCGAAGTGTTACCGTCGCCCAGACAGCATGAAAAATCATGAGCACAATTGCCAGTGCTCCCGTAACTGCATGCAGCGGATTCCCTGCACCCGCATTATCCTTTGCAATCAGACTCATGGTCAGCGTTCCTGTCGTGTCACAGACAAGGCCCATCCAGAAGATAAATACATGCCATTTTTTCAGTACATGGGCATGCCGCTCTGAAAATACGCCGACCGTATAAAACACCAGTGCCATTGTAATCGCAATTATCGCAATCATCAGTTTCATATTCATTTTCATTTTCTCCTGTTTTAATAAGAAAGAGGGCCACTGCATGAAAGAAGATATTCTGATCCGTATTCTTAAAAACTGTGTACTGTGCGAAGGCATGACAGATCTTGAAATCGGAGATTTTATCCACAGCAACGATTCCCGGGTACGCCACTATGACCTGGAAGAATCTCTTTTTACCGTTACCAGCCGTCCGTCCAGAATTTACGTTCTGCTGTCCGGTGAAGTAACCGTCTGTCGTGACACGCTCTCGGGAAGGCGCATTCTGATCACAAAAATCACCGATCCCGGCGATGTATTCGGCGAAGTCTATCTGTATAAAAAGCTGAAAAAGTATGACGTAGATGCCATCGCCACTGCACCGTGCGACGTTCTGGAGCTCCCTGCCTTTGACTTTACCAACCAGAAAAATCAGCTGGTAATCGGCAACCTGATCACCCTGTTTGCCAACAAAGCCTTCACCATGAACGCCAAACTGCGCATGATTTCTTCCGGTTCTCTCCGTGAATGTCTGGTTCACTATATCATTAATCAGGAAAGCGAAAACGGAACTGTCACCATCGACATGACCAGAGAAGAGTTTGCGGATTATCTGAACGTCACACGCCCTTCCCTTTCAAGAGAGCTGATGAACATGCAAAGGGACGGTCTCATCACTGTTTCCGGACGCAATATTCAGGTTGCCTCACAGGAACTGCTGGAGGATTATCTGTGACCTCATCACGGATCGCTCTGATCAGCGCTTCATTATCCTCATGCTTTCTGATCGCCGTACGATAATAATTCCCCGGCATCAGTCCCTGGTAATTACTGCAGTCACGGATCAGAATCTTTTTTTCCAGAAGCGGTTCATACAGTCTGACCGGACTGCGGAAAAAAATGAAATCAGCCACGGAGTCCGCCGCCGCCATACCGCAGCGGATCAGTTCCTGCTTCATCCACTCCCGCTCTGTATCCAGATAGTCCCACGTCTGCTCCAGATATACCTGATTGTCCAGCGCCAGAATTCCGGCTTCCTGTGCAATCTGCGATACGCTCCACGCAGGAAGTCTGTCTCTGAGTCGGTTCATCAGTATCTGATCGGCACACATCCCATATCCCAGCCTGATTCCGGGCATATCATATATTTTGGTAAACGCATCCATCACAATGAGCATAGGATGATCCTTTACAAATCTTCTGAGGGATCTTTCATTGAAATCCGGGCAGAACTGCAGGAAACATTCATCCGCCAGCAGCCGGATCTCCGTAAACTCACAGTATGACAGCACCTTATCCAGAAAAATCTGCGACAGCACCTCACCGGTCGGATTCATCGGATTACACAGAATCAGTAAATCAGGTTTCTGCTCCTGCAGCCACTTCAGGAAACGGTCTGTAAGCGCCGTAACATCCGTTTCTTTAACATCATACTGCCAGGTAAGCATCTGCTTCCCACCACCGGCAAATGCGCGTTGATATTCCAGAAATGCCGGAATAAGCATGGCAGGGCGCTCCGGCTGCAGAACTTCTGACAGCAGATACAACAGCTGTGTTGCACCATCTGTGCAGATTATATCTTCTGCTTTCAGATGATTCCTGTCCGCGATTTTATTCCGGAGCTTCTCCTGCTGAGGATCCGGGTATTCCGATGCCAGTTCCGTAATTCTCTTCCTGAGCATCTCCCTGACATTGTCAGGCATACCAAGCGGATTTCCATTGGTGGAAAAATCCAGCTCAACTTCATTTCTGTATATGTCTCCGCCATGAAGCGATTTCATTTGTAACATTATCCTCCACACTGCATTCTTTTCGTCGCATGACTCATGTCAGTCCTGCCACCAGCCGGTATACAGCACATATGAGCAGTACCATCAGTAACGACGTCAGAAAAGCCAGACGGTTCGCTCTGATGATATCCTGTGCCTGCGGCTCTCTGACAGGATCTCCCAGTTCCGGCTTATGTGTTCTGACACCGCCATAGCTGATATCTCCTGCCAGCTGAATTTCAAGTGCACCTGCACATACCGATTCTGTCTGCGCGGAATTCGGACTGCTGTGTTTCCTGCGATCTCTTCCATATATTCTTATTGCACTGCGGGTATTCATTTTCAGCGGAAAAGATGCTGCAATCATCAGAACTGCCGCAATTCTTGAAGGAATAAAATTCGCCGCGTCATCCATTCTTGCTGCAACACGTCCAAAATACAGATATTTCTCATTTCGATAACCGATCATTGAATCCATGGTGTTGATGGCCTTATATACAAAAGCCAGTACCGGTCCGCCAACTGCCATCCAGAACAGCGGAGCAATAATCCCATCCGAAGTGCCCTCTGCAACTGTCTCCACATCTGCCCTGATCACGCCCGTCTGATCAAGCTCCTGCGTATCCCGTCCGACAATCATGGACAGATCATAACGTGCGGCCTTAAGGTCTTTCCCTGAGAGATCCGCATATACCTTCATACTTTCTATGCGAAGGTCTTTCACAGAGATGCAGAAAAATCCCATGATTCCACCTGTTACCATTCCCAGATAGCGGTTCAGATGCATGGCAATCAGCCAGATCATCATACTGACCATTCCGGTCACTGTAATGGTCAGCGCAGCCAGAAATGCACCCCGCCGCTTTTGCTGTGAAGGACTTCCCTTTTCCACATACAGATGTCCTTCCAGCCATGAGATCAGTCTGCCGATCAGACAGACCGGATGCCATGGAACCCTCGGATCACCGAAAATAAGATCCAGAACATATGCAATTATTATCTGACTCAGAAAATCCGCCATAAGTTATCCACAATGTGCAGCACAGACGGACCGGATATCCTCCATTCCACGCTGAAAATTCACTTTCTCTTATTTTCTGGTATACGTCTGAAATGTATAGGTTGTATCAAAATAGACCTGCTCGTCACTTTCCTGTGTCAGTTCCCAGTCCGGGAGCTGATCCAGCTTCGGGAAATAGCAGTCTGCATCATAGACACGGTCGATCTTTGTCACCAGACAGGTATCGCAGTATGGCAGAAGTTCTTCATAGGTCTTTCCGCCTCCTACCACATAAACGTCATTTGTGTCATATTTTGCGAGTACTTTCATCAGTTCATCAATGCTGTGAACCACCTGTGCATTTCTGACAGTATAGTCACTTTTTGAAGACAGGATGATATTGTTTCTTCCCTCAAGCGGAATCTTCTGTGGAAAAGTGGCAAGTGTTTTTCTTCCAAGGACAACTGTTTTACCCATTGTCTCATTCCTGAAGATCTTCTGATCTGTCGGAATGGAGATCAGGAGCTGTCCTTCTCTCCCGATTGCCCAGTTTGCATCAGCAGCTACATACATTTTCATCACTAACATCTTCCTTCTTTTTATTCTTCCAGCTTCGGTTTTCTGCCGCAGGATTTCTTTTCCGTACAGAATCCGGTCACTTCACATTTGGGCATAAAATAATGTTCTGTCAGATACGCCCATTCCTCTGAATATGCGCTCAGTGCCTTTACCATATCCTGCATCAGCTGCCGGAATTCCCAGTAGGCTCTTGAACAGAGTCTCTGATGCGACATGTCAATCAGATTCCTTAAGTTGGTACGCAATACGACTTTACTGGTCATCGCAAGCGGAAGCATCATTCCGATATCCTCTCTTGCAATATCCATCTTTTCCAGCTGCTGCATGGCAGAAAGAATCTGCCCCATCGCCTTTGTATAAATGCCGTTTGCTTCTTCACTCTGTGCAATCTGCGGCGGTACGATATAATCAAAGCCCTTCTCATAATTGACATATCTTGTGGATGCCTGCAGCCTTGTCGGGCTTCCGCCGATATGTGTATACAGTTCCCGGATCACCCTTGCGGAATAGCCGTCGATAATCATGTATACCTGCGGATATTCCCAGGTTCTGCCATGTCCGGACGTCAGACAGTCCAGACCTCTTTTATAGTTTTTTTCCTTATCTGTCACATTGCCGCCCCAGCATACGCCGGCTTCTCTTCCGATCAGACTGATCGGGTCAATGGACGTTTCACTCTGAATGATAATTGTTCCCATACTTTCCTGTCTCCTTGATTCATTTCAGCCATTTATCGCACAGCGAATTGATCTGATCTGCAAACTTTGCCATATCCTTGTTGGTCATGCCCTCGCTCTGCCCGATGACGGCGATCAGTCTTGCACCTGCTGCCTTCAGTCTGCTGTATACATCCGTTACCAGCGACGTCTTCTTCACAATCGGCATCGGCGAAGCCTCCCTGATAAAGCTGCCTGCCGCCAGATCATATTCTGTTCCGCTGTAAGGTGCATAGGTGTCATACCCGTATTCTGTCTTCAGACACTCTGCAAAAGAGGTGGCCACAGTATCTTCACCATGGACGATAAATACTTTTTTCGGCTTTGTCTCAAATCCCTGCAGCCAGTCAATCAGACCGTTCTTGTCTGCATGTCCGGACAGTCCTTCAAGCTTGAGCACTTCTGCATGGACATCAATCGGTTCACCAAAGAGTTTCACCTGCTCTGCACCGTCCACAATGGATCTGCCCAGTGTTCCGACAGACTGATAACCGACGAACAGAATCGTACTCTCTTCTCTCCACAGATTATGCTTTAAATGATGCTTGATCCGGCCGGCATCGCACATGCCGGATGCTGATATGATGACCTTCGGCGTCGTTTCAAAGTTGATCGCCTGGGATTCCTCCGATGTAATTGCCAGGTGAAGTCCGGGGAAGGTAATCGGATTGATGCCGCTGTGAATCAGTTCCATGGCTTCATCATCATAGCACTCGTATTCATGTTCCCGGAAAATCTGTGTTGCCTCCACTGCCAGCGGACTGTCCACATAAACCGGGAAATCCGGTTCTGATTTCACCAGCCCGTCTTCCTTGATCTTACGGATAAAATACAGCATTTCCTGTGTTCTGCCGACAGCAAAGGAAGGAATCACCACATTTCCGCCTCTGGCAAAGGTTCTGTCAAGCACCTCCGTCAGCGACTTCACATAATCCGGACGCTCTGTCGTATGCAGACGGTCTCCATACGTGGATTCCATAATCACATAATCTGCATCCTTTGTCTTCTGCGGATCTCTGATGAGCGGCTGTCTTGTATTTCCGATATCTCCGGAAAAGACCAGCTTTTTCCTGATATTTTTTTCATCAATCCAGACTTCTATGCTCGCAGAACCGAGAAGATGTCCGATATCCGTAAATCTGATCTTGATCCCCTCGCAGAGGTCAATGGTCTGACTGTATCTGCAGGGAACGAAGCATCTCATGACGCCGTCCGCGTCCTCCATGGTATACAGAGGCTCCTGCTGTTTGATATCAGCGCTTCTCTTTCCCTTACGTTTACGCCATTCATTTTCCTGCTGCTGAATGTGTGCACAGTCACGCAGCATGATATTGCACAGATCCGCTGTCGCTTCCGTGGTAAAAATCTGTCCTCTGAAGCCTCTTGCATACAGAAGCGGTAACAGTCCCGAATGATCGACATGCGCATGTGTCAGCAGTACATAATCAATCTGTGCCTCATTGACCGGGAGCGGAACATTCTCAAAAAAATTCTTCCCCTGCTCCATACCGTAATCCACCAGAATAGTTTTTCCACAGGCCTGTATACAGTGACAGCTTCCCGTTACTTCATGATCGGCACCGATAAACATCAGTTTCATCGCAATGTCCCCCTTTTGTTTTTCTTTTCTGTCTGCTTCTGATATGTATGGTACAACCAGATAAAATCATGTCCCTGCAGCGTAACGTTATCTGCGCTGCACTTCTTTCCGGTCAGCAGGTTGATGTATTCCTCCCGCTCCCCGGTTCTGGCAGTCTGCTCTTCCTCACTGAAATTGAACAGTGCCAGCAGCTTTTCCTCATGATAATATCTGCCGATTCCCAGAATATGATCATTTGCGGTTTCCAGCGTCCAGGTATCCGCATCATTTTTGAACAGGTCATGCTCTGCCCGCAGTTTTTCCAGCTTTCTGAGTGCACGGAAGATTCTGCCCTGGCGGCTGTCTGCATTTTTCCGCTCTGCAACTTCCTTCCAGTTCAGATTTCCCCTGTGAAGATACCGGCTGTCAGATGCCTTCAGCGGGTCCTCATGGTAGGAGTAATCATTAAGCTGTCCGATTTCATCTCCGCTCTGCAGCACCGGAATCCCGCTCTGTACCAGAAGAAACGCGTGCAGCATGATGTCCAGGCGAATGGAATGATCCAGCTTCCATGAATTTTTTTCACATTCTGCAGCATCAATTCCGCAAAGAGACGCTGTTGTACCGCACAGACGCGCATCTCCAAGCCGCGGGTCATCATTATACAGTTCTCCGCGGGAATCGCTTCCCCACCATTTTCCGGTCAGATAATCATTCAGGAATTTCTTATGCTTTACCTGATCGGTTCCGAACTGTCCCAGGAAATCATAATCAAGTCCCCAGCCGATGTCATCATGACATCGCAGATAATTCAGAAATGTATACTGATGCGGCAGTGCGAAAACCGCTTCCAGCTGATGCTTCAGCAGACGTACATCTCTTGTTGCCACGGTATGCCATGTACTGGCCATTGTCGTTACATTGTACAGCATGTGACACTCCGGCTTATCCAGTGTGCCGAAATAAGGCACCACTCTGGAAGGTTCCATCACCACTTCGCCAAGCAGCAGGGTTCCGGGGCATACCACTTCGACCGCCATGCGCATCAGACGCACCAGTGTATGTACCTCCGGCAGGTTCCGGCAGTTTGTGCGGAGTCTTTTCCAGATATAGGGAACCGCATCCAGACGGATGATATCCACACCCTGATTGCACAGATACAGCATATTCGCTGTCATATCATTGAATACCACCGGATTCGCATAATTCAGGTCCCACTGATAGGGATAGAAGGTCGTCATGACCACTTTTCCGGCTTCCTCGCACCAGGAAAAGTTTCCGGGTGCAGTCTGTGGAAATACCTGCGGAACTGTCTCTTCAAACTGCTTTGGAATATTCCAGTTGTCAAAAAAGAAATAGCGGTCCTGAAATTCCTTTTCCCCCGCTCTGGCACGTCTGGCCCACTCATGATCCTCGCTGGTATGGTTCATGACAAAGTCCAGACACACGCTCATGCCGCGGCGATGGCACTCCGCTGAAAGCTCTGTAAGATCCTCCATCGTTCCCAGCTCCGGCTGCACCGTCCGGAAATCCGATACTGCATACCCGCCGTCACTCCGGCCTTTCGGGCTCTGTAACAGCGGCATCAGGTGCACATAATTCACCCCGCACTCCTGCAGATACGCAATGTGCTTTTTCACACCCTGCAGCGTTCCTGCAAATGCACTGGTATACATCAGCATGCCCAGCATGTCATTATCCTTATACCAGTCCGGTTTTTCCAGCCGTTTTCTGTCCAGCGCCTTCAGTTCGCCGCTTCTGCTCTGATAGTACTGATAGAGCATTGCACAGAAATATGAAAAAGCCCTGCTGTCATTATGATACAGCTCCCCATACAGCCATTTCATCTCATCGAAATGCGCTTCCATCCGTTTGCGGAAGACACTATCCCATTCTGCCTTCAATAGACTTTCCTCCATTCAGCGGTAAGATATCCTCAGCACTTAATACTTCTTTTTCCAGTATAACACAGGATTATGCCAAACGGTCAGAAGCAGCAGGTCATCCCGCAAAAAAAGTAAGACGGAAAACCGCCTTACTTTATCTGAATCTGCTGCTTCAGCTTCTGTATCTTTTCCTCAATCTGATCCATCACCCGGTAAAATGCATCATCGCTTTCCCCGGTCGGGTCTTCCAGTCCCCAGTCCTGCCGCTCTCTGCATGGCAGGTACGGGCACTGTACACCACATCCCATGGTAACCACAATATCGACTTCCGGAAGCTTCTGCAGGAGCTTTGGCCTCTGTGTCTCTTCCATGTCGATACCGTATCTTTGCTTCATCAGCCGGACTGCATCCGGATTGATATGATCCTTGATCTGTGTTCCTGCGGAATAGGATTCAAATACATCTTTTGCATATTTCCTGCCAAGCGCCTCCGCAATCTGGCTGCGGCAGGAATTGTGTGTACAGATGAATGCAACCTTTATCATGTT
>CAYMBY010000092.1:0-5165 GCA_964388815.1 uncultured Butyrivibrio sp.
GGATGATTACTCTTGAATTTATCCCACAGCCCTTTGAGCTGCATCAGTTTCATTGGATTGATCATATTGTGTTTCCTCCTGAATTACTTTTTATGGAGCCATTGAAAAAACTGATCCACACCTTTCGAAAAGTCAGCTTCATTCCGGCAGATGGTTTCGATCCGGTCATAGATTTCTGCGGAAGAGATGTGCCCGACTGCGGTGACCAGCTGATGCTCGCATTCAGACTGGAGCGCGCGGTAGTCCATATTGGTCAGAATCCGGTTGCAGAACCCGGAAACGGATTCAAAAAGGTGAGGGTATTTCTGGTGGATATATTCAAATTCATCCAGAATCTCTTCTCTTTTCTGAAGGCAGAAAAGGGTATAGACCGGCTCCATGATTTCTGCAGGTTCGATTTCTTCCTGAAAGGAATCTTCAGTATAATCGCATCTTGTGGCATAGTATTCACAGATCTCCTGCAGGAAGCTGTCTGTCTTCGGATCATCATACAGTTTTTGCAATTCGTCAATTTTTACATTGCCCATAGTGGTATTATAACATATGATGAACGGAGAGGTGAACAGTCATGAAGATTGGAATTTTTGATTCCGGGATCGGTGGAATGTCCGTGCTGCATGAGGCATACCATCTGCTTCCGCCGGATCTTGAATATATTTTTTACGCGGATACGGAGCATGTTCCGTATGGTCTGAAAACGCCGCAGCAGATTAAGGGATATGTGACGGAGATCACACAGTTCCTGATTGAAAAGGGCGTGGATGCCATTGTGGTGGCCTGCAATACGGCGACCAGCGTGGCGATTGAAGAGATCAGAGAAAAGTTTGCATTGCCCATTCTGGGCATGGAGCCTGCAGTAAAGCCTGCAGTGGAAGGTACAGAGAACCGGCGGGTCATGGTCATCGCAACACCGGTTACCATCAGAGAGTCCAAACTGCAGCATCTGCTGCAGCGGGTGGATGAGGATCACAGAGTTGATCTTCTGCCGATGCCGCAGCTCGTTACGTTTGCAGAGCGGGAAGAATTTGAAGGACCGCAGGTGGAGGACTATCTGCGCAGTCAGTTTTCTGAATATGATTTAAGCCGTTATTGTGCACTGGTGCTTGGCTGCACACACTTCAACTATTTCAAGCCTTCCTACCGGAAGTATTTCGGGGACGGGGTAATGCTGATCGACGGTAATGCCGGGACCATACATCATCTTGCGCAGGTCATGCATATTGAAACAACGCAGGAAAGCGGCAGAGAGATCCTGTTTGCGGACACACGGCAGATGCTGGAGACGGGGCATACGCAGTACTATATGTCGGGAAAAGAAGTTTCGGAAGAAAAAATGCTGGAACATTTTATGCGTCTGCACAACAGACTGGAAGCGGTCCGCGGGATTTAGGCAGCGCTGTATGGGGCTTTTTTGACTCTTGAAATAATCAACATTATGTATTATCATAATTATGCAGCCACAAGATATAGTTTTGCGAGCTGCATTTTGTTACGAAACCTGCAGAGCGGGCGTTAATGTAACAGTACCATGAAAGTGAGAAGGAAAAGGGGGATTTATCGGTGAAAATCATTAAGAGAAGCGGCGAAGAAGCTGTTTTTGACGGAAACAAAATCATTGCTGCTATTACAAAGGCCAATCACGAGGTTACGGAAGACAAACGTCTTACAGAGGAGCAGATCCGGCAGATTGAGCTGGATGTGGAAGCCAACTGTAAGAATCTGACTCGTGCTGCCAGTGTGGAGGAAATTCAGGATCTGGTAGAGAACGGGCTGATGAAATCCGGTAAATTCGAGGTTTCCAGAAAATATATTACCTATCGTTATCAGCATGCACTTGTACGTAAGACAAATACGACAGATGAAAAGATCATGAGCCTGATCGAGTGCAACAATGAAGAGGTCAAGCAGGAAAATTCCAACAAGAATCCGACTGTGAACAGTGTTCAGCGTGACTATATGGCAGGAGAGATCAGCCGTGATCTGACCAGAAGATTTCTGCTGCCTGCAGATATTGTAAAGGCACATGAAGAAGGAATTATTCATTTCCATGATTCCGACTATTATGCACAGCATATGCACAACTGCTGTCTGGTAAATCTGGAAGATATGCTGCAGAACGGGACAGTCATCAGCGAGACGATGATTGAAAGACCCAAGAGCTTTTCTACGGCATGTAATATTGCCACACAGGCAATTGCACAGATTGCAAGCTCACAGTATGGCGGACAGAGTATCACGCTGTCTCACCTGGTGCCGTTTGTAGATGTCAGCAGACAGAAGTTCCGCAGAGCGGTCCGTCAGGAATTTGAACAGGCGGGCATGGAAGCGGATGAAAAGCAGATCAACGAAATTGCCGAGATGCGTGTAAAGGAAGAAATCAAGCGTGGAGTACAGGTGATTCAGTATCAGGTCATTACCCTGATGACAACCAACGGCCAGGCTCCTTTCATTACCGTATTCATGTATCTGGATGAAGTTCCGGAAGGCCAGCTCCGTGCAGACCTTGCCATGGTGATTGAAGAGATGCTCAACCAGAGAATTCTGGGTGTAAAGAATGAAAAAGGCGTGTATATCACTCCTGCATTCCCGAAGCTGATCTATGTGCTGGATGAGGACAATGTCCGTGAAGGTACAAAGTACTGGTATCTGACGCAGCTGGCTGCAAAGTGCACAGCAAAGCGTATGGTTCCGGATTATATTTCTGCAAAGAAGATGAAGGAATACAAGAACGGCGATGTTTATCCGTGCATGGGCTGCAGATCTTTCCTGACACCGGATACGGAAGGTCTTGGCGAGAATGGTGCCCACAAGTATTACGGAAGATTCAATCAGGGTGTTGTTACATTAAATCTCGTGGATGTTGCCTGCTCCTCCGGCAAGGATGAAAAGAAGTTCTGGGATCTGATGGAAGAACGCACGGAGCTGTGTAAAAAAGCGCTGATGTGCCGTCATGACAGACTGATGGGAACCCCTTCCGATGTTGCGCCGATTCTGTGGCAGTTTGGTGCACTGGCACGCCTTAAGAAGGGTGAGACGATTGACAAGCTCCTGTTCAATAACTATTCCACCATTTCTCTTGGCTATGCGGGGCTTTGCGAATGTACCAGATATATGAAGGGTGTGTCTCATACAGATCCGGATGGAAAAGAATTTGCACTTCGTGTCATGGAATTCATGAATGACAAATGTGCGGCGTGGAGAGCAGAAACCAATATCTCCTTCAGCCTTTACGGAACACCGCTTGAATCGACGACCTACAAATTCTCCAAATGTCTGCAGAAGCGTTTCGGCATGATTCCGGGCGTTACAGACAAGAACTATATCACCAACAGCTATCATGTACATGTGACAGAGCCGATTGATGCATTCAGCAAACTCAAGTTTGAGTCTGAATTCCAGGCACTGAGTCCGGGAGGAGCCATCAGTTATGTTGAGGTTCCGAATATGATGCACAATATTGATGCGGTACTGTCTGTCATGCAGTATATTTATGACAATATCATGTATGCGGAACTTAATACCAAGAGTGATTACTGTCAGTGCTGCGGCTACGACGGAGAGATCAAGATCGTGACAGATACAGACGGCAAACTTGTATGGGAATGCCCGAACTGCGGTAACCGCGATCAGACCAAGATGAATGTAGCAAGACGTACCTGCGGTTACATCGGTACACAGTTCTGGAATCAGGGACGTACACAGGAAATCAAGGAAAGAGTATTGCATCTGTAATTATTATCATATATAGTGAAAGAGTAAACAACCGGCTATGGAAGAACCCAGGCCGGTTGTTTTGTCCATTGCTTTCAGATAAACAATTCAAAAAAAGAAAGGAATACTGCTGCCATGTATTATGGAGAAATCAAGAAAACAGATATTGCGAACGGAACAGGTGTCAGGGTTTCCTTATTTGTATCAGGATGCAGACATCACTGTAAGGGATGTTTCAATCAGGTCACGTGGGAGTTTGATTACGGACAGAAATATACAAAGGAAACGGAGCAGGAGGTTCTGGATGCACTGGCTCCGGATTATATTGCAGGCTTGAGTCTTCTGGGCGGAGAGCCGTTTGAACCTGAGAATCAGCGGGAACTTGTAAAGCTCCTGAAGAAAGTGAAAGAGCAGTATCCGAAGAAAAATGTCTGGGTGTATTCCGGATATCTGCTCGATGAAGACCTCCTGAAGGAAAGTAAAACCAGATGTGAGGTGACAGATGAGATGCTTTCCTACATCGATGTGCTGGTAGACGGGGAATTTGTTCTGGACAAAAAGGATCTGAGTCTGAAATTCAGGGGATCAGCCAATCAGAGGATCATTAATGTTCCGGAAACACGCAGAAGCGGGAGTATTGTACTGATGGAGATCTGAACAGTTCAGATCGGGGAAGGTGTATCAGAGCATGACATTACAACAGCTTAAATATGCAATTGCAGTGGCTGACTGTAAATCCATCAACCAGGCAGCCAAAAAATTTTTCCTGACACAGCCGGCACTGTCCGGTTCGCTTCGGGAACTTGAGGAAGAAATCGGAATTACGCTGTTCGAGCGGACCAATCGCGGCGTCTGCATTACTGCAGAAGGCTCCGATTTCCTGAGCTATGCAAGGCAGCTGACAGAGCAGTACGATCTGATGGAAGACCGTTTTGTCAGGAAAAAGCCCAAGGAGAAGTTTGGCGTATCCACACAGCATTATACGTTTGCGGTAAAGGCGTTTATGGATCTGATCCGCAGTTACGGAATGGAAAAGTATGAGTTTTCCATTTCCGAAACCAGAACAGCGGATGTGATTGAAGACGTGCGGAACTTTAAAAGCGAAATCGGGATTCTTTATCTGGATGACTTTAATAAAGAGGTGCTGATCAAGCTGCTCAGGGAGAGCAATCTCACCTATGAGCAGCTGTTTGCATGCCGAGTGTATGTATATCTGTCGGCGCAGCATCCGCTTGCGGGGAAGAAAAAGATTACATTTGAAGAGCTTAAGGGATATCCGTGTCTGTCCTTTGATCAGGGGAAAAACAATTCCTTCTATTTCGCCGAGGAAGTGCTGAGCACCTATGAATATGACCGGATGATCAAGGTAAATGACAGAGGAACCATGCTGAACATGATGATCGGACTTGAGGGTTATACGCTCTGCTCGGGGATTATCTGTGAGGATCTAAACG
>CAYMBY010000093.1:0-12272 GCA_964388815.1 uncultured Butyrivibrio sp.
TTTTATTGAAGAAAGGATTTTTATTTCTTTCCCTCTCTTCGATATATGTTATAGCACATGTATAACAACAGAGCAATAAAGCAAATCTAAAATAGTATGAACAAATAAATAAAATTATAAACTGTTTGGTACTGCAGCAGGCTTCATATATTTTTTCATGATACCCGCCATGGAATCCGGGTTGATCGGCTTGGTAATAAAATCATTCATGCCTGCTTTCCTGCCTCTCTCAAGCGTTTCATCAAAAGCATCTGCCGACATCGCCAGAATCGGAACCGTTCCTGCATCACTGCGTTCAAGACCGCGGATTGCTTCAGTTGCCTCGATTCCGTCCATTACGGGCATACGGATATCCATCAGGATCATGTCATAATATCCTTCCGGTACATTCCGGAAGGCCTCCAGAGCCATTTTTCCATCAGTTACCGCATCTGCCATGATTCCAAATGCTCCGAGGATGCCCAATGCAACCTCCGTATTGATCTCATTATCCTCTGCCATCAGCACACGCCGTCCAAAAAGTACTGCATCGTTTTCCCTTGACGCTCTGACATGTTCTCTTGTGCAGTCTATTTCCTCTTTGCCGCAAAGTTCGAATACCGCAGTAAAGGTGAAGATACTTCCCTCATTCTCCTGACTGACCACTGTTATATCTCCATGCATCATAAGAGCAAGACTTCTGGAAATGGCAAGTCCCAGGCCGGTTCCGGTACCATACAGCGAGGGGTTACGGTTTTCCTGCATATACGGCGTAAAAATATGCTTCAGGAACTCACTGCTCATCCCGCATCCGGTGTCGCTTACTTCAAATGTCATATGTGCCCGGCCATCTGTATTCTCCTGACTGACCTTCAGGACAACTTTTCCGCCCTTCGGTGTGAATTTTACCGCATTGGTCAGAAGATTGATCAGAATCTGCTCCACACGCATCCTGTCACAGATTACATAGTGATGCTGCATGTTTACCTCATCAATCCGGAAACTTACATTCTTTTTCTCTGCCAGTGCGGTAATAATATTACGGATATGATCATATATTTCATGAATACTTGACGGCTCCGCTACGATTTTAATACTGCCGCTCTCCGTTTTATTAAAATCCAGAATATCATTTATGATTTCCGCCAGATACTGACTGGAAGATTCAATCTTCTCAAAATAGGAAACAGCCTGGGGATCAGTCACCGCATCCGCTCCCAGATGTGCCAGTCCGCCGATTGCATTGATCGGCGTTCTGATCTCATGACTGACATCCGACATGATTCTCGTCTTTTCCTTTACCGATTCTTCCAGTTTTTCCTTGGTCTCTTCCAGCGCCCTGTTGGCGCTCAGCAGTTCTCCCACATAACGGTTTTTCTGCAATATCAGCTGCAGCGCTGAGGCAATACAGCCTGCCGTCAGAAGGATCAGTGCCCACAGCATGATCGGCTTCTGATATTTACGCAGATAATTCACATCCTGGTTCATCAGCGTAGAGCCGTCCGGCAGAAAAGCACTGCTGATCCCGAATTTTTTCAGCACCTGCTGATTGAATATATAGCTGCTTTCCCCCGTCATGCTGACCGGAATATCCGCCGGATCTGTTCCTTCCAGAATTTTCATCACCATTTTTCCGGCAACATATCCTGAATCCGTATAGGATACCATTTTCCCGCCCAGTATGCCTTCATCGATTCCGCCGATTGAGGTTCTGTATACCGGCACCTTTGTATGCGCCGCGATATTCAATGCACTTTCCTGCATTGTGTACTGATTTCCGTCCCGGTCTTCAAAGGCATCCATATATACGACAATACTGTCCTCCGGAATTTTCTCCAGCTCCGCCTCATACTCCTGCAATGAATAAACTGAAAAATTAATTCCGCTAAACGTGCAGTCAGGATAGTCATCCTTAAGTGCCATGAACTGCTTCACGTCGCCCTGCCCCGTCAGGGTATTGTCATACAGCACAATCATATTTCTGGCAGCCGGCTGCAGCTTTCTGGCAACATCAATCGTATCCTTCAGATATAATTCCTCAACTTCGCCGGTAATCTCCGGATTTTCTCCCGCTTTTCGGGCATGCCCGACATCATTCACACAGAAGAAAACCATCGGCACCCCGTCAAACAGTTCCTTCTGATGCTGTTCTGCAAACGTAAGCGCTGCATCATCTCCCAGAAGTATCACATCATATTTCTGTGTATGCGCCAGTTTGTACTTCAGACTCTGATAAAAAAGCTGTTCATTCTCATCAGTATTGTATTTCTTCATATCCATATACAGAATATCAAGACCGATATTGCTGTTGCCAAATGCCTGTCTGATTCCCTGTTTCTGAAGATCTACCGTATCAAAGCTCTCGCTGTAGGAACTGATAAACAGAACATGCTTTGTCTGTGTAAACAGTACTCCTGTGTCCTTCTGTTTCGTTTCCTTCGTATTCATATTGAAGCTGATGAACAGAAGCAGAATTGCAGCAGCTGCCAGAATGATCGGAATCAGAACTCCTTTTCTGATTTTCAGCATATTATCCTTCTCTCATGAATGCAACGGTCCGTCTCTCCCCACAAGGTCAGATATTGTTGCAAACAGTTTACCTGTATCCACCGGTTTTGACAGATGTACATTCATTCCGCTTGCAAGGCTCTCTCTGATATCCTCGGGGAAACTGTTGGCAGACAATGCCGCAATCGGTATTTTCCGATTAAACTGACGTATTTTTCTGGTAGCCTCATATCCATCCATAACCGGCATACGGATATCCATCAGAATCGCATCAAAATCCTTTTTCTGTGCCTTTTTTACGCCGTCCTCCCCATTTACAGCTCTTTCACAGCTGATTCCCCTGCTCTTTAACAGTTCCATGATAATGTCAGCATTAATATCATTATCCTCACATACAAGGATCTTACATTCCATTTTCTCCGGAACAGCCTTTTCTGCCGCTTCCTGAATCAGGTAATTGTTAATTTCTTCCGGCCCTGCCTTTCGATAGGGAATACTCACTGTGAAGCTTGTTCCCTGCCCCGGCGCCGATCTGCAGACGATGGAACCGTGCATGAGATCTACCAGTGCCTTTACAATTGCCAGTCCCAGTCCGCTTCCTCCGGAATGCGCCGTATGATTGTTTTCCTGCGTAAACGGCTCATACATATGCTGCTGAAATTCAGTTCCGATTCCGGGGCCATCATCGGAAACGGTATGCACCACCGTAATACTGTCATCCGTTTCTTTTTCAATCCTGCAATCCCATATCACCGTTCCTCCAGATGGCGTGTACTCTACTGCATTGTCCAGCAGATTAAGAATAATCTGCTGAACCCTGCCGACATCCACCATCGGATAACACTCGGTCTCATCACAGTGAATATGTGCAGCAAACCGAACACCCTTTTCCTTCGCCATAGGTTCAATAACTGATTGTATCATCTTCGCGGATCTGGCATTTTTACAGATCTGAGGATGCAGAACCAGCCTGCCGTTCTCCAGCTTCTGCATATCCAGAATATCCGTCAGTATTCCCAGCAGATACTGCGCACTTTCTCCGACTGTACCGATATATCTGTCAACCTCTGCCGTCTCTTCCTTCTGCCCCAGCAGATCACAGATTCCCATAATGGTAGTCAACGGGGTCCGCATATCATGACTCATCCTCGCCAGAAACTCCGATTTTGCGCCGCTTGCATTCCGGGCTTCTTCCAGTGCTTTTTCGAGCTGTCCGTTCAGTCTGCTGATTTCTTCTTTCTGACGGACTTCTTCTGTCACATCTTCAAAACTCCCTACCAGACCGACTATTTTTCCTTTTTCATACAGCGGGCTTTTACTGGCCACAATATTCCTGTTTTCTCCGTGTGATATACACATTCCCGGTACACGGTATGTACTTTCTCCCTCTCTGATCACCTTCAGTTCATCATTTCTATAAGGATCCGGATCGCTGTGCCACCCCATGTCTTCATCATTTTTTCCCAGAATGGAGGAAACGGACGGAAAGTCATAATAGTCCAGAAAGGCCTTGTTGGCTCCCAGAAAACGACGGTCTGCATCCTTCCAGAAAATAGCAGTCTGTGTGGTAAACAGGATTTTCTCCAGGAGATTTCTGGTATGCTCCTCCTGCAGTTCCATTTTCTTCTTATCTGTCACATCCATGAAGACCGTCTGCGATACTTTGCCCTGACTGAGCCAGCTGCGCACTCCATTAATCCATCTGATTTCCCCGTCAGGTCGCTGAAGACGGCATTCAAATGAGACGGACTCCGTTCCGGCAAAAAACTGCCCTGCGATCCGTTCCATATATTCCCGGTCTTCCGGATACATGCACAGTTCAAGATACGCCTTGCTACGCATACCGATGACTGTTTTTTCATCCAGCCCATTAATCCTGAGTGCCTCCGGATTAATATAGACACAGACTGCTTCCCGGCTTTCCGGCTCTATCCGGTAGTGTATAATCCCGACCGGAAGGTTTCTCAACGTACTTTCGCCATATTCTGACCACTGGTATGAGGTATGGTTCTCCATATGTCTGCTCCCGCCGTTATTCTTTATCGGCTGCTTTCTGTGTTCTTGCCTTTTCCATATACATATTCTTTTCTGCTTCCAGAATCATCTCTCTGAGCATATCCGCTTTCTTTTCAAAACGATCCGAGTATGCATATCCCATATCAATCTGCATATCGAGATCTTCTGCCCCGGTCAGTTTCAGTTCTGACATTCCCTGCGCAATTTCACTGATTTTTCCTTTCAGAATTTCTTCCGGACAGTTCACCAGAATCAGAAGGAATTCATCTCCTCCGTACCGGATCACCGAATCCTGTTTTCTGATCAGCGAAAGAAAAAGTGCAACTGTTTTTTTCAGTATTTCATTTCCCAGTTCGTAACCATAATTGTTGTTGATGGTCTTGAAATTTTTCAGGTCACACATGATGATTCCCACCTGGTGCGGCTCTTCACTGAAATCTCCCATATCAAGGAAGAGCCACTCTGTCAGATATCTTCTGTTATATGCATCTGTCAGTGTGTCTCCATATATTTTTTTCTTCAGGCTATGCGGAATTCTGTTAGCGTAATTATTTTCCAGCATATCTTCATTCAGAACCGCTTCCACCTGATCCACATCCTTCACCAGCTTCTCGTATTCCTCTACCGGCATAGGTCTGGCAAAATAATATCCCTGTATATACTCACAACCGATGCTTGTCAGAAAGTCACTCTGCTCCTTCGTCTCCACGCCTTCCATAACAACCGGAAGTTTCAGCCAGCCGGCCATTCTGACAACTGAGGTCAGAATCTTCTTGCTCTTGCTTTCAGAAGAATCCACCGGCAGGAATTTCATATCAATTTTGATAATATCAACATCAAAATCTTTCAGTGTATTTAAAGAAGAGTATCCGCTCCCGAAATCATCCATCATGATAATAAAGCCCATTTCATGCAGCTTACGGATAACTTCATTGATCCGCTTCGGGTCCTCCATGTATGCGCTTTCCGTCAGTTCCAGATTAAGCAGCTCCGGAGGCAGCTGATATCTGTCCAGCAGGCCCTGTAGCAATTCAAAGAGACCGGCATTTTCCACATCCATTCTGGACATATTGACTGATATCGGTGCCGGATGCTTTCCCTCATCTATCCATTTCCTGAGCAGTGCGCAGACATGATCCCACATATAGTAATCCAGATCCCGGATCAGTCCGTTTCTTTCAAACACCGGTATGAATTCAGCCGGTGATATTCTTCCCTTTACCGGATGTTCCCAGCGCACCAGTGCCTCAGCTCCATATGGCCTTTTTGTCTGTACATTGAATTTTGGCTGCAGATATACCCTGAACTGCTCCTTTGCAAAAGCTTCATCCGCCTCTGCCAGAATTTCCTGCTCCTCAAACAGTTTTTCTCCCATGCTGTTATCATAATAGGCAGAATATACCTTGTACTTATCCTTCAGCGTATTGGCAGCCAGCGATGCACGCAGGTAGATTGTCTCCGCAGACAACATATTGTCTTCAATAAGATAGATTCCGACCGCAGGTTCAATGATAAATTCAGTAGAATAATTTCTGAAAATTTCCGTCAGTTTTTTCGTCAGACGATCACATTTATCCGCCTCATACTGCATGCAGATTCCGAAGATATCCGCTTCAATGTGTCCATATGTACACAACGGATTTTTCTTCATGCATTTATCAATATTTCTGGCCATATAGCGCAGCAGTTCATTTCCGCCCTGTTCACCTTTAAGTGCATTTACCATTCGAAAGCGCTTGATATCCATTCGGATAAATGCAAAAGTATCTCCCCTGCTTCCGCGCAGCATTGTCTCCGTTTCTTCAAAAAAATATCTTCTGTTATACAGATCGGTTACTGTATCATGCTCTGCCAGATGACGGATTTTCTTCAGATAGGAAACTTCACTTCTGGCAATGGCATTCTTAAGTCTGGTCATAAGAATCGGCATCTGATACGGCTTTGAAACAAAATCCCAGGCCCCCATCTCAAGTGCTTTTTCTTCTGATCCCGCACCCTTGTCCCCGGTCATGACAATAATCGGAATATTGTCAATTCCGAGCGCCTTTATCTTTTCCAGGAACTCATAACCATCCATCACCGGCATGATAATATCCAGAAGGACTGCAGTAACTGATGCTTTATCCTGCCTGATTACATCCAGTGCCTGCTGCCCGTTCTCAACTTCCACTGTTCTGTAATCCTGCTGCAACATCGCTGCAAGCATGCTTCTGTTAATTTCATTATCATCTACGATCAGTATTTCCTGCCTTTTTTCTTCCATAAGCATCCTTCCTGTATCCGTTTCTGTCTACGGTAAGGCTCTTATTTCTTTATTGCTGCCTTTAATATTCCCTTCAGTTTCTGCGGTTCAATCGGTTTAACAACAAATTCATCCATTCCTGCCCGGATTCCCTTTTGTCTTGCTTCATTAAACGCATCTGCTGTCATGGCAATAATCGGAACATTTTTCGCATCTGCTCTCTTCAGTTTTCTGATCTGCATTGTCGCATCATAACCGTTCATCACCGGCATCTGGATATCCATCAGAACCGCGGCATACTCTCCCTGTGCAGATTTTTCGAATCGTTCCACTGCTTCCTGCCCGTTTACAGCAGTATCTGCTGTCAGGCCATAACTTTCGATAATTCTGATTGCAATTTCCATATTAATCTCATTATCCTCTGCAAGGAGTACCTTGCCGGATAACTGCTCTGTATCTTCTTTTGCAGCTTCTCCATCCTCAAGCCGGTTCCTGTACTTCGGATCTCTTGTTGCGTCCGGGAACACGATGCTGCACCGGATCGTTGTTCCTTTTCCAGGCGCACTTTCCACCGTCATGCTGCCATTCATCAGTTCTACCATCCTGTGAACAATTGACAGTCCCAGTCCTGTCCCGCTGATTCCCTTCGGTCGCATCGGATTATCATATTCCTGAGAAAACGGCTCAAACATGATCTTCTGAAACTCCGGACTCATTCCGATTCCGGTATCTCTGATTTCAAAGCCAAAGCGGACTTTATTATCCGGAAGATCTTCACTGTCTGAAATATAGGAAACCGTTCCTCCCGCAGGCGTATATTTTACGGCATTGGACAGCAGATTCAGCGTGATCTGGTTGATCCTCACCTTATCGGCAACAATAACTCCACAATTAGCATTACGCCGTTCAAAAACACAATGAAGCCCTTTTTCTTCACACATCGGTTCAAGCACATTTCTGATATTGGCTGAATGCTCTTCAAACGGATACGGTTCCGGATTCAACGTCACTTTCCCGCTGTCAATTCTGGAAATATCCAATACATCATTAATCAGACTCAGCAGAAACGTATTGGAAGTTCTGATCTTGTTCAGGTCATTCAGCAGCATTTCCCTGTGGTCAATATCCTGAATTGCAAACCCGGTCATACTGGTAATCGCACTGATCGGTGTCCGGATATCATGACTGATTCTTGATATAAACTCTGTTTTGGCCCGGTTGGCCTGTTCAGCCATCTGTAAGGCATCTGAGAGTTTTTTCAGCTGCTGTTCCTGTTTTCTGTATGCATCCGTAATATCCGTCTGCACTTCCATGATTTCTGTTCTGGAAGCATCAAGCCAGCAGTACTGCACCTGCTTGTATCGTATATTTCCTTCCTGATCAAGACTTCGGAATACAAATGTACTGCTGTTTTTAACGTTCATGATTCTGATCAGTGAATCAAGCTCTGCATGCTGCCTGAAATATCTGCAGTCATCCGGAAATACATAGTTTTCCGCAATCTGCCTGATTACACTGTCACAGTCCTGCTCCTGCATAAGCATAACCGTATTCCCGGTTCCTGATGTTCTGATAAAGGTAAAAGTACGTCTCTGCGGACTGATTACGGAAATATGATCGTAATGCTCCTCAGCGATTCTTGCTACCACGTTTTCTTCAATCTTGCGCCGCGTGATATCGAGTGCATAGGTAACTGCCTCCACATCTCCGCTGGCGGGATTCTGCGCCATATTGATAAATCCTGCAACCCAGACGGTTCTTCCGTCCTGTGCCTTGACCGGATACTCTGCGGCAATCTCCGTCTTGCCGTTTCGAAACTCCTTCAGCAGATTTTTCCTGGTAAAAACCTGTGCATATTCTTTCTGAACTGCTGCATCTGAAATGATCTCCACATTCTTCTTCAGATAATGATCCGCAGTTCCCTCCGCCCCCTGCTGAAGAACCGCTTCCCTCTCACTCTGTCCGTCGATACAGAGATTTCGTGTCAGATTCAGATGAAATGTCCCCAGTGAGTAGGGATTAACCTTTGCCACCTGCTTATATATCCTGTTATATTTTTCTTCCTCAATCTTCTGCGCCGTAATATCCTGCGTAATTCCGTATGCCAGAACAGTCTTCCCTTCGCTGTCATACACACTGGTCATGCTCATGCGTTCACAATGAGGTTCATTGTGCTCCTGTCTTGCCCTGAACCATACCTCACAACATGCGGACGGCTCTCCCGCATCAATTCTACGATACATCTCCAGAAAAGAACCTGTGTCCTTTTCCTCCAGCAGCCGTGACACCTCCTGCGGAGTCCGGTTCTCTATCTGCAGGATTCCTCTGTTAAGCGCATTAAATCTGGAATAGGCATTATCTGCTATCGTAATCTGCTTTGTCTGCAGATTATAAGTCCATATGGTCAGTCCTGCGCCTTCAGCCGCACTTTCATATATCTTCTGCGCTTTTTGCAGGCTGTCTTCCCTCTTCTTCTGCTCTGTAATATCTGTCAGATACACAATAACAGCATCATGCCCGTCCCAGCTGATCCTATGGCATCTGACCCGGTTCCATCTGTCTGTCTCACGTATATAGCTTTCGCCCTGATAATCATCCTCATCTGACAGCTTTGAGACCGGGCACCATTCACAGGGAATCTGCTGACTGCTGATCAGCTGATAGCACTTTTTCCCCGCATTATCAGCACATCCCCGGCATTTCAGCGCTGCCCGGTTTGCATATAGCAGTTCATAATCCTGCCGGTCTACAACATATACGACAGTGTCCATGTAATCCAGAAGATTTTCTTTTCCATCGGCTTCCAAAGCATTCCCTCATTTCCGGTTCCTGTTGAAACAGTTTTCTAAAATAAGGTTCCTCTTCTAGCAGTTCATCTCTGCGGTATCTTCTTATCCATCTTCATGATATGATTTTTCAGCCAGTCAAGTAAAAAGTTCAGCAGTTCATCCAGATACTCATCCTGCCGGTTCTCCATATCACTGAGGTCAAGCGAATTGAGTTTATCCACAAATGCTTCATGCACACGTTTCTGTGCTTCAAGCCCTTCATACTGAATACTTTCCATATATTCTTCTTCATCGTGGAAGTGCATGACGGTATACTCTCTCAGTTCCTTAAGAATCTGTATGATTTCATCATATTTGTCATGTAAAAACTGTGCGTGAATCACTTCATTTGCATGTGCAATGATTTCAAACAGTTTCTTATGCTCCTCGTCAATCATGCTGATTCCCGTTTCATACGCCTTCGTATAAACAAACGGGTCTCCCTGTTCCTCAGAATCTGATCCCTTGATTTTACCAATCATGATGTCACTGCCCAGGATATGATGGTAAAGCCAGCGGGTAAGATATTCCAGCATTCCGCTTAGCTGCTGCTTCTCTGTTTCCGCATCCGGCACTGACGGTGTCATCTGCGCAATTCTGGCTGTAAAGGCCGCATGCTCCTTTTTCTGTCTGGGAAGCTCCGGATCATGAATCTTCTCCATATATGCTTCCTCATGTGCAAAATGAGTCGCCGCATAATCTGTAAGCTGCTGCGTCATTTCTGCCAGCACCTGATGACTGTTTCCCGCTGCAAGCGCATCACTCAGCTGGTTGATCAGTTGAAAAAGCATCCGGTGTTCATTGTCAATCTGTTCTATTCCAGTCATACAATCCTGCGTAAAACGATATGTCTCCATTTTGCATACACCTCTTCTGATTATATTTTATCATAGCAACAGAAAAAAATATTCAATATTTTCAGAAAATAAATTATTCAATTTCGTTCTTTGCAACCGGAACTCCTGCAATCAGATAAACGCGGTCTCCTTCATTGATTTCTTTCTCATACAGATACTGATCTTCTGCCGCAATTGTTTTCAGACTGCCGTCTTCACATATGAGAACCACCTTATCCAGCATGGTTTTTCCGTCCGGTCTGCCTTCACAGCCATAATCAGGTTCCTCAATCTTCTGTACCGTACACTTTTGCATGAACATGTCTTCAAAAATTCTGCGGCCTGCATCCGTCCGGAATATTCTGTGATATGCCGCCAGTATTGCCCTGCTGTCGGCATGATCTTCATACAGATTCACCAGAAAATCCGCTTCCACCAGTATCCGGTAATCATCTCCTTCTATCTCCGTATACGTATGATGATGTCCGACCAGAAACATGACACGTGTCACCACCTCCTGATCATAATTCAGCGTTGCCAGCATTCTCTGTACATATGCCGGGCCCTCCTGCTCCTGAAGTTTCCCGTCACTTTTCCCGTATCTGTTTTCTGCAGGATGGATTCCGATGTCATGCACGACCGCAGCTGTTTCCAGAATCAGCTGCGTTTTTGAATCAAGCTTCTGCATTCTCCCGATCATTGCCGCATATTCGTACACCTTTGTAAAATGCTGTATTCTTTTCGGATCTCCGCTGTCAAATTCCATCATTTTCAGCATCAGCTGGTCAGTCAGTTTCCGGCTCTGCATGTCTGTCATCTTATGCCTCCTGCACTCCCTGCTTGCTCTTTCTTTATTATCTTATCATCTTCAGAAGTTGTCAACGTTTCCTGTTTTCTTTCATTGTTCTGTTGCATTTCAGAATATAATGTGCTATTCTTTATGTAGTAATCAAAACTACATCGAGTAGTTTTAAAAATTGCAGATTGATCCTGTCAAGGGATTTGGTTCGGAATTACATCCGGCGCGCTTTGAAGACGCAGAAAAGAGGTACAATATGACTACTGAAGATTTAAAAGAATTTTTTAATGAACATCTTGTTCCCAGAAAGTTTTACAGCCTGAAAGGGAATCATAAAAACAGAATCTGTATTGAGAAGGCCTCTGACGGATGGAACGTATATTTCAGTGATCAGAAAGAAAAAGTAGGTCTGCTCCACTTTGCCAACGAAAGTGACGCATGCCAGCGAATGAAAGATGAAATCAAGAAGCTGATGGAACAGGTCTATGGCCTGACCTGGAAGAATTCTTCCCTTTCGATGTAACAGATAAGGCTGTAAAAAGCGGTTTTCCGCTTTTTACAGCCTTTTTTTATTGTGCCCCGTCTTTATATTTGTTATAAAGTTCCTGCAGTTCGTCCTGTTCTTCCTGTGTCAGACTCTCCTGCGCATACTGCTTCAATCCTTCCTTATCCCCGCTTGTAACATACTGCTGTACTTTGGAAGCAGCTTCCGTATTCATATGATTATCTACAATCTTCTTTACCTTTTCCTGATCCTCTGTACTCATGGAACTGTATATTTTTCCGGTGCTCCCTCCATCCGGAAGCGACACATCTGAGGTTGCAATCTGGTTCACTACTGTTTCTGCGACCTTGTCTTCTACCTTCTGCTTCACAAATCCCTTTGCATAAAACAGTATTCCTGCTATCACCAGTACAATCAACAGCGTTTTCACAAATACCCCTGCAGCGGAACGTTTCTTTCTTCTCCTGTGCGACATTTCTTACAACCTCGTTTCCTTTTCCTGCCATTTATATTAAAATAGAATCATATGATAATCTCTGTTTTTAAGAATAGTACACTT
>CAYMBY010000094.1:0-7489 GCA_964388815.1 uncultured Butyrivibrio sp.
ATAGTACAGTGTCGGCGCTCCGGGCCAGGTCATCTGAACAGCCACTGCTTCGCGCATGACTTCCTTCATTACCTTCTGATCCGCAGTTCTGTTTCTGTGTGTTCCTACACGTCCGGTAATATGACTTGTCCGTGTCAGAAATCTGGAATGATCATGATTGGAGAGTTCATTCATGGCGACATACAGCGATGCCTCATTGAAATTCTCTCCTCCCGCATGAATCATCTGCTTCCAGAATTCCTTTGTATCACCTTCCAGTTCCGGATGATATTCATCGCTGTGCTTTTCCATGCCTGTGAGGAAAAAGGTCAGCGGCTCCATGAATGCATCATAATTCATGACCGTATCCCACTCATCTCCCTGCAGCCACTTTCCGGATGGTCCGTAATTTTCCGCCAGAATAATCGCATTCGGATTTGCCTCTTTTACAGCATTTCGGAAACGTTTCCAAAAATTATGATTAAAAATACTGGAATGGCCAAGATCCGCCGCCACATCCAGTCTCCATCCATCTGCACTGTACGGTGCCGAAACCCATTTCCGTCCAACCTGCAGTATATATTCGCACAGCTCCTCTGATGCTTCGTAATTCAGTTTGGGAAGTGTATCATAGTCCCACCATCCGTCATAGCTGTCATTATAGGGCCATTTCTTTTTATGAAAGGTAAAATAGTCATGATACGGGCTGTCTTTTGATACATAGGCACCCTTTGCATAACCCGGTGCATTTTCATAAATCCGTTCTCTGTCCATCCATTTATTGAACGACCCGCAGTGATTGAACACACCATCGAGAATAACCCGCATTCCGCGTCTGTGCGCTTCTGTCACCACCTGGCAGAACAGTTCGTCACTGGCTTCAAGATTCCGCAGATCCGTAACGCGCCGGATGTACCTGCCGGCATCTCTGTTATCCTTCGCATCTTCAGACAGCAGCTTCCCGTCATCTGCAACAAACCTGCCAAAATGCGGGTCGATATGGTCATAATCCTGCGTATCATATTTATGACTTGACGGTGAACAGAACAGCGGATTGAAATATATCACTTCAATGCCCAGTTCCTGCAGGTAATCCATTTTGTCCAGTACACCCTGCAGATCTCCGCCATAGAATTCCAGTCCGTCATCGGTGGCATCCGGCAGACGATCCCAGTTCTTCACCTGATGAACATTTTTCCCCAGATAATGATACTCGTTGGTCAGTACATCATTGGTTTTATCTCCATTGCAGAACCGGTCGGTAAAAATCTGATACATGACCGCTCCCTTGGCCCAGTCCGGCGTGTGAAATCCCGGAATGAGACGGAACGTCAGTTTCGAAGTCATGCCCGGTGCCTTTGGTGATGCACCTCTCCTGTCATAAAAACGGACCTGCGCTGCTGACGTGATTCTGAACCAGTACGCAATCGTTTGGTCCGCGACCTTCAGGAGTATCCGGTAATAATCGAAATCATTATCAGACTCTGCAAGGTTCATTACCTGCGCGCCGTCTGCTGTCATCAGTTCAACGCGGTCTGCCTCGCCTCTGCCTGTTCTGAACCTGATCGCTACCGTATCTCCCGGTTCACACTCCGCGGGACTCACAAATTCCGCAGTCATGTCATGAAATAATGCTTTTGGATCGAGCATCTGTATATCCTCCTGTATTCATTGTCCACTGTTTTCTGAAAAAGGGCAGTAAAAAAGACAGCTTTGGGAGGGCTGTCTTTTTTAGAGAAGGTATTTCTTTCTTATGGGGTATAGCAAAAAACTATATAATATATTGGGGGGTTACAAGAAGTATAATATCATTCACCCTCTTTTTCGTAAATGCTCAGCTTTCACAAAGTTAACAAATTCAGGATGCTGTTTTTGTAAAAAATGCACAATCACGATCGTTTTCTGTTATACCTGTTCTCCTGCATCAATGATCGGCTGATGCTGGTCAAACAACGCTTCAAACTCGCTGCGTCCTATCTTTTCCTTCTCAAGAAGCAGATCCGCACATTTATGTAATACGTCTTCATATTCCAGAATTGTTGCTTTTGCCTTGCCATAGCAGTCATCAATAATTGCTTTGACTTCCTGGTCAATTTCCCCGGCAATCAGTTCACTATGCTCCTTGCTGTGTGCAATATCGTATCCGATAAAGACATCTTCTTCCTCTTCATCATAATTTACCACACCGATATTGGCCGACATTCCGTACCGGGTCACCATACTTCTGGCTTCCTGCGTTGCCTTTTTGATATCGCTGGAAGCACCTGTGGTAATGTCGCCGAAAATAAGTTCTTCCGCGATACGTCCGCCAAGTGACACCATGATTTCTTCAAGCATCTTCTGTCTGGTCAGGAACATCTCATCCTTTTCCGGCAGCGGCATGGTATAACCTGCTGCTCCCGTTCCGGTCGGAATAATGGATACGGTATAAACAGGGCCGACATGCGGCAGCACATGGAACAGAATCGCATGACCGGCTTCATGAAAGGCCGTAATCTTCTTTTCTTCATCGGAAATGATCCTGCTGTGTTTCTCTGTACCCATTCCCACCTGAACAAAGGCCTTTTTGATATCGGTCTGACTGATATAGGAATGATCTTCCATCGCTGCATTGATTGCAGATTCATTCAGGAGGTTTTCAAGATCCGCACCGGTAAAACCTGCAGTTGTCTGCGCAACCTGCTTCAAATCCACATCATCGCTGAGCGGTTTGTTCTTGGCATGTACCTTCAGAATCTCTTCTCTTCCGCCGATATCCGGACGACTGACGGTAATCTTACGGTCAAAACGTCCCGGTCTTAAAATTGCGGGATCCAGAATATCCACACGGTTGGTTGCTGCCATGACAATGATTCCTTCATTAACACCAAAACCATCCATCTCCACAAGGAGCTGATTCAGGGTCTGCTCACGTTCATCGTGACCGCCGCCCATACCGGTTCCTCTTCTTCTTGCAACCGCATCAATTTCATCAATGAAAATAATGCACGGTGAATTCTTTTTGGCATCCTCGAAAAGGTCTCTGACACGGGATGCACCGACACCGACGAACATCTCCACGAAATCTGATCCTGAAATACTGAAAAACGGAACGCCTGCTTCACCGGCAACTGCACGTGCCAGAAGTGTCTTACCTGTACCGGGTGCACCTTCAAGCAGCACGCCCTTGGGAATACGGGCTCCCACTTTGGTGAATTTCTCCGGATTCTTCAGAAAGGCAATGATTTCCTGAAGCTGTTCCTTTTCTTCCTTCAGTCCTGCAACATCCTGCAACTTGACCTTATTGTCTTCGGCATTCGACATTCGTGCTCTGCTCTTACCGAAGTTCATCATCTTGTTTCCACCCGATGATGCCGCCTGTGCATTATTCATGGAAACAAAGATCACCACGCACAGAATCATGATCACCAGAATCGGCAGAAACCAGTTGATCAGCCAGTTGTCTCCCGGAATATCACGAACTTCAGGATCAATATCATACTGTCTGAGCAGATCTTCAATTCTGGTCACATCGGTTGCATACAGAATTTCTTCTGTACCATCCTTGAGCGTTACTCTGACGGCTCCCGTCGGCGTTTCACTGTTCGGCATGACCACTGCGGAGACTACCTGATTTTCCTGCAGATTCTGCACAAGACGTCCCTCCGTATATGCTCCGTTGGAGCTGCCGAGACGATCCTTGCTGAATTCCAGAAAGGCAACGAAAATCAGGAGTAATATAACGACACCAAAGTATACGTTATAATGCCTGTTCTTATTCAATATACTTCCTCCTGTCCTGCGGATCAGTCAAATTCCACAACACCGATATACGGCAGGTTGCGGTATCTCTGATCATAATCAAGACCGTATCCTACAACAAATTCATCCGGAATTTCAAATCCGGTATAGTCAACCTTCACATCTGTCACTCTTCTTTCCGGTTTGTCGAGAAGTGTGCAGAGCTTTACGCTCGCAGGTCCTCTGTCGCCGAGCATCTTCAGCAGATAGCTCAGTGTTCTGCCGGAATCAACAATATCTTCCACGACCAGAACATTCTTATCCTTTAAGGGTTCATCCAGATCCTTTACAATCTTCACCACACCGCTGGACTTTGTGGAGCTGCCATAACTGGATGCTGACATGAAATCAAGTGTTACCGGCACTGTGATTCTCTTTGCCAGCTCACACATGAAAAAGCTTCCGCCCTTTAATACACACACAAGATGAACAGATTTTCCTGCATAATCCTTACTGATCTGTTCTCCGATCTCTCTGATTCTGTCATTTACCTGTTGTTCCGTCAACATGACACGGACTCTTTCGGACATTTTTACTTCCTCCTGTACTGATTAATAATTTACGGCAAGAATATTTTCCGTATTCTCACTGACTTTATAAAAACTGCTGATTCTGTACCCCGGTATCCATAATATATGACTTCCATCGGCAAGAACATATATTATATCACGTTCTGCTGCAGGTATCTTCTCATTTATCATATACTTTTTCATGCTCTGGCGGTTATTCCTGTCATCAATCACAAGAAAATCACCTGTTTTTCTCGGTCGAAATACCAAAGTTGCTTGTATTTTATCATAATCAAACCATTTCGTATACGCATTTTCCGGAATAATTTGATCCCTCTTATACGGAAAAACGCTCACATCAACATTTCCCAGACCCGGAACCATGATTCTGCTTTTTTCTCCCGGTAATACTGAAACGCTGACAGGCCCTTCTGCCTTCTCCGGGTGATTTTTCCCGATTCGTAGCTGACGGTATCTGCGTTCTGCCGTAATTTCGCATGGCAGATTGACCTCCGCACTGCCATCCCTGCCCTCTGCCAGTTTCATCAGAAGGGCAATATGTGACGCGGAAATATCTTTCCTGTGCGGAATCAGCTGCTCCAGACAAAGCAGGAATACATTACGGATAATCAGTTCCGGATATCTGCCAAGGCTGTTCAGGTCAAGACAGATCATGTCCTGTGTATCCTCTGCTCCTGTTCTGCAGCATTTCAGTGCAGAAAGCGCCTGGCTTCTGATATAATCATCCGTCTGCGCCAGCTCCTGCGCAGCCTGTGAAAGATGCAGAACTGCCTGCGCATTGATTTCCTCCTGTGCATAACTTAAAATATGATGCCGGATCCGGTTTCTGGTATGCCCGTCTTCCAGATTTGTAAGATCCGTCACATAGGAAATTTTCTTTTCTTCCAGATAGGCTTCAATCTCCTGTCTGCCGGTATCCAGAAGCGGTCTGATGATCCGTCCTCTGACCGGTCTGATCCCGCCTGCGCCGTGAAGTCCGCTCCCTCTGAACAGATTCAGCAGCATGGTCTCCGCCAGATCGTTCCGGTTATGCGCAATGGCTATCCTTGCTGCTCCGATCTCATCTGCTTTTTTCTCAAACGCCTCATATCTGGCCTTTCTTCCGGCCTCTTCCTCTGTCATTCCAAGCGCTGCCGCCAGTGCCGGAATATTCTCCTGTATCAGGTAAAAAGGTATCTGCAGGCGTTCACACAGCTGCCTGACATAATCTGCATCTGCAGCCGCCTCCGCCCTGATCCCGTGGTTCATATGTACCGCGGCCACCCTGAATCCCATCTGCTCTGCGAGCGCATACAATACAGTCAATAGACACGTAGAGTCCGCACCGCCGGAAATCCCTGCAAGAATCGTCTCTCCGGGGGATACCATCTGATTCTGTTCCATGTATAACTGAATGCGCTGTTCCAGCTCCATCATTTCTCCATTTCCTGAATGTTAAATGAATAAGTAAAAGATGCAGACGCTAAACGGATCTCTCCGTATCACAGTCTGCATCTCATTTATCAGAATCATTTTTAAAAATAATCTCTCCGGGATATACCAGCCCAAGCTTGTCTTTTGCAACTTCCTCAATATACTTCTTGGTCTGCGTGTATTTCGCAAATTCCTTTATATCCTCGCTGCGCTTCTTCTCCGCATCAATCTGCGTCTGAAGCTGCTCCTCCCGTGCCTGATAGGATTTTTCCTTTTGCATCAGGCTGACACTCTTCACGGAAACAACCAGCATCAGCAGAAGCACTACGATAGTCGCCAGAAATATTCCAAATCTGTTCTGTCGGCGTTTTCTTCTGTATCTAGGTTTCGCCATAGGAATTCCTTTTCCAGTATCAACTGTTCATATAAAAACAGAACGCCACTTGCTTTATTATATTATTGTATATTTTTTGTATAAATATGTCAAATATAACGGAACAGCTGTGTAACATCTTCCTTGTGGATTGTCTCCTGTACATCAAGCACTTCCACGTTCACATCCTTATTGCCAAACTGGATGGTCAGATGATCTCCCGCCTTTACCTCTGCAGAAGCCTTGGCGGGTCTTCCATTGATCTGCACACGTCCTGCATCGCAGGCATCATTTGCTACCGTACGGCGTTTGATCAGCCTTGTTACCTTGAGATATTTGTCCAGACGCATGGTTTCTCTCCTTATTATCTCCATTTATAGAAACAGGCCTGCAGAAATACTCTGCAGGCCCGAATATCAATTGACACTCATCCATTGATGATTATCAGTCGATTTATCACTTCTTGTTTACAAGATCCTTTAAAGCCTTACCAGCCTTAAACTTAGGAGCATATGATGCAGGAATCTTCATAACAGCGCCTGTCTGAGGATTTCTTCCCTCTCTTGCTGCTCTCTTGGAAACTTCGAATGTACCGAAGCCAACTAACTGAACCTTACCCTTTTTCTTTAATTCTTTGGATACTGTCTCAGTGAAAGCCTTAACAGCCTTCTCGGCATCCTTCTTGGATAATCCGGCCTGATCAGCGATAGCTGCTACTAACTCTGTCTTGTTCATTTTGGAATTCCTCCTGTATGATAGTATGTATCTTTTGTGGCATCCGGGACTGTTCTCGAACACCTATATTTACTTATATACGTTTTTTAGTCCTTTGTCAAGAAAAATCCCCGATTTTTCAAGGTTTTTCGGCATTTTTTTGTGCTAATTGGTGAGCCGGAAACCCGCATTACTCCGTTGCGTTTTCACTGACGGTTGTTTCTCTGATCAGATCCGGGAATGAATAGGTCCTGTCGCACTTGGAACTGTCTATGCTGATGGAATAACTTCTGGTTGTATATCCCGTTCTTCTGAGTGTAACCGTGTGTGTTCCGGACACCTTGGTGAAAGAAGCCGGCACAATCCCGATATAGTTGCCGTCAAGATAAAGTTCTGCATCTGTCGGTGCATCCACATATACTTTATATCCGGTTATCTCACTGCCTGATGAGGAGCTGTCCGTCACTTCAGATGTACTTCCCGTACTGTTGCCGCTTACGGTATACACATTCCCTTTTTTCGCCGATGACGCCGTCGTACTCTGCGCAGAAGCCGTAGGAGCCTTCGCTGCAGATGCACTCTGTGCAGAAACTGCCGATGATGCCGAACTGCTGTTACCGGAAACCTCGCTCTCCTTTTCCAGCGTCAGCTGCACTACCGCTGATGCCTGCCCGACACGCAGATACTTGTCAAATGCCTT
>CAYMBY010000095.1:0-32080 GCA_964388815.1 uncultured Butyrivibrio sp.
TATCAGCGGCGTAGGCAAATACGAAGGCGGACTTGTCTCCATACTCGATCTGTCTACACTGGAGCTTGACACAAAGGATAAAAAGGACAAGAAAGACTGATCAGGAGGAAAAACCTGTGTCTGAAATGAATCTGGACGATCTGTCCAATCAATATTTTGATGTACTGAAGGAACTGGGCAATATCGGAGCCGGGAATGCTACAACAGCACTGGCGCAGATGCTGAACAGCAAGGTGGATATGTCAGTTCCTCAGGTAAGACTTCTGGAATTCAAAGATGTTGGTGATCTTATGGGAGGTGCCGACCAGATTATGGCCGGCATCTACCTGAGCGTGGAAGGAGATATTAACGGCAGCATCATGTTCCTGGTGGGTATTCAGGAAGCGCGCCATCTGGTAAACAAGCTGATGATGCAGGAGAGTGACAGTCAGCAATTCAGCGAGATTGAGCTGTCTGCACTCAAGGAGGTCGGCAACATCATTACCGGTTCCTACCTGAATTCGCTTTCTACCATGACCAATCTGAAAATGATACCGTCCGTTCCGTATGTAACAGTCGACATGGCAGGTGCAATCCTGAGTGTTCCGGCAATTGAGTTCGGAATGATGGGAGACAAGATTCTGCTGATTGAAACACAGTTTTTTGATGAGATCAAACTGAGCGGTTATTTCATATTACTGCCCGATCTGGAAGGCTATAAGAAGATACTGACGTCACTTGGCATTAGCAATATATAATCAGAGTTGATGATTGGAGCCATAATACATGGGACAGATAATTAAGGTTGGCATGGCTGATCTGAATATTTGCATCAGCCCTGACGGTATTACCACGTTGGGTCTGGGCTCCTGCGTTGGCATAGCGATTCGCGATCCGGCTACGAAGATCGGCGGGCTTGCACATATTATGCTGCCTGATTCACATGAGATCAGAAACAGTACGAATATACCGAAATTTGCGGATACGGGAATTACGGAACTCGTCAGACAGATTGTGGCAAAAGGCGCGGCGAGGGACAGACTGGTAGCCAAAATTGCAGGTGGGGCGCAGATGTTTGCGTTCCAGAATACGAATGCGAACATGCGTGTAGGCGATCGCAATGTTGCAGCGACGCTGAAAACACTCAAAGAACTGAACATCAGGGTTCTGGCACAGGATACCGGAGATTCATATGGCAGAACGGTTATTTTTTATCCTGAAACCGGTGACTTTGTAATCAGAGCAGTCGGAAAGCCGGAGAAAGTAATATGAGCGGCGAAAAAAAGGAAAAAAAAGAAAAAAAGACAGCAGTGGTGAGAAAAAACGGAATCAGTCCGAACAATCGGCTGATTGCACCGATTGTCATGCTGTCGGCAACTGCAATTGTTGCAATTTATACCTATCTGCAGAAGTATCCGATCGGCAGATGGCTCGTAATTGTTCTTGGTACAATGGTGCTGTTTCTGATCATCGGTGTTATTCTTGAAAAGATGATTGAGCATTTTGAGAAAACAAATTTCGAGAAAGAAGAAGCTGAAAGAGCTGCGCAGGCGGCGTCTGAGGCGCAGGATGAGGCACAGACCGGCACTGAAGCCGGAAATAATCATCAGACAGATCAGGGATGATCGCACATCTGATGAGTCTGGAGATAACCTGTTATGGATGAAGCAGCCAGAAGTAAATTATGGAAAGAATATGGAAAAGACAAGTCACCTCAGGTACGTGAAAAGCTGATTCTGGAGTATGCACCGCTGGTTAAGCTTGTAGCGGGCAGGCTTTCCATGTATCTGGGTTTTAATGTGGAATATGATGATCTGGTAGGATATGGCATCTTCGGACTGATTGATGCAATTGACAAATTCGATATGATGAAGGATGTCAAGTTTGAAACCTATGCAAGTCTCAGAATCAGAGGTGCGATTCTGGATCAGATCCGCAAGATGGACTGGATTCCGAGAACTGTCCGTGACAGACAGAAGAAAATTGACGCGGCAATTCATGAAATAGAGGCGGAAAGCGGTCATGTGGCTACAGATGCGGAAGTTGCAGCCAGAATGAATATTTCAGAGGATGAGTATCTGAACTGGCAGAGCCAGATGAAAGTTACCAATGTGGTATCTCTGAATGAATTTATGGAGCAGGGCAGTGATATTCCGGAAGACTCTTCCCGAAATGCCGGATTTGAAAAACCGGAAGAGGTTGTTGAAAAGGCGGAACTGAAAAAAATGCTGTCGGAAGCGTTGCAGCTGCTGACAGAAAAAGAGCGGAAGGTAATTCTGCTTTATTATTATGAAGAACTGACATTACGTGAGATCAGTAATGTAATGGATGTTTCTGAGTCCAGAGTTTCTCAGCTGCATACGAGAGCACTGGCCAAGATGAAACAGAAACTGGGAAAATACATGGGAATCCTGACAGAAAGAAACTGAACGGAGAGTGCTATGAACGGATATTTTCAGCTGGTAACGACGCAACAGGGGACAGGCATCAGAGTATATGCACCAACGGATGGAGGAGAACCGCTTCAGGTGGAAGAAGCGCTGAAATATCTCGACTTCCGTAAAATTGAATATGATGTTGTGTCAGTGAACAATGCAGTAAAAAATGCAGACGGGCAGGTTGTCCTCTTTACGACAAGTCAGCTGCGACCAGAACGGGAATCATACAGATTTGATATTTCTGATGACCGGATGCAGGCCACAGCATTTTTTTATGCACCTTCCGAAGGCGCAGAACTGATGACACCGGAGGAACTGTTGAAGGATCTCATTTTTAAGAAGATCCGTTTTGGAATTCAAAAGGAAAATATAGAAGCTTTTTTTGCCAGAAGAGAGTACTGCACACCGATCGTGGTGGCGCAGGGACAGCCTCCGCGGCAGGGAAAAGATGCGGTGGTGGAATATCATTTTTCTACAGACCTGCATGCAAGACCCACAATGAAGGAAGACGGAAGCGTGGACTATTTCCATCTGAATCTGATCAATCACTGTCATCAGGGAGATCTTCTGGCAACGCTGACACCTGCGGATCCGGGAGAAGCAGGACAGAGTGTGTACGGGGAAACAACAAGGCCGCGTGCAGTGAAGATTCTGAATCTTCATTATGGGAAAAACGTGACATTAAGTGAAGACAAACTGTCAATCAGTGCGGCGGTGGACGGACATGTCAGTCTGCAGGACGGCAAGGTGGTCGTATCCAATGTGCTGAATATTGAAAATGTGGACGTCTCTACAGGAAATATTGAATATGACGGCAGTGTCGAAGTCAGCGGAGATGTTGCAGCCAATTTCTCCATCAAAGCCGGTGGTAATATACTGGTAAAGGGCAATGTGGAGGGCGCACAGCTTGAAGCAGGTGCGGATGTAATTCTGGAACGCGGAATTAATGGAATGGGCAGAGGCACGGTGCATGCAGGCGGAAATGTGGTTACCAAGTTTATTGAAAATGCCAGAGTGTCTGCAGGAGGCAGTGTTACTGCAGAATCCATGATTCATGCAGAGGTGGAATCCGGGACTGAGATTCATGTAGAAGGCAAAAAAGGATTTATTGCCGGAGGACATGCGGTTGCGGCTGAAAAAATTGTAGCAAGAACGCTGGGATCTGAGATGGGAGCCAGTACGCAGATTGATGTCGGCGTGGATCCGCAGACCAAGAACAGGCTCAGGGATCTGCAGAAAGATGTAGTGACAGCGAAGAAAACACTTGATACAATAAAGCCAACGCTGGACAGCATTACACAGAAACTCAAAAGCGGAGTGAAGCTGACACCGGATCAGGTAAAATACGCGCAGCAGCTGATTGAACTGAATAAGAAGCTTTCTGCGGAAATTAATGATAAAATGATTATAGTAACAGAACTGCAGAATAAACTGTCGGAAGCGCATAAGGCAGAAGTTGTGGTGATGGAAAACGCATATCCGGGAACAACGGTATCTATCGGAGAATTGTCCATGGTCATAAAGAAGCCGGTTAAGTACAGCCGGTTTGTAGTGAGAGATGGGGACGTAAAGCTTGCGCCCATCTGAGTAAGGAAAGAGGCAGAATCGCCATGGGTTTCATGGCAGGAGGTGGTCTCATGTCGATTAACAGAATTGATTTTCAGGGAGCACTGGCCAGAACGGCAGATTTTTCAACAATCAAGCAGAATGAGGATAATAAGGGACAGGTGGATCAGGCCAATTTCCAGACCCAGTTTTCAAAAGAAATTGACCATAAGAGCAATGCCGTGAATGAACCCAAGGATACCCAGCCGCAGCAGTTCAAGTTTGATGCCAGAGAAAAGGGAAAGAACGAGTACAGCGGTAATGGCGGAAAGTCCAGAAACAGGGATAAAAATGCTGCAGAAGGCAAAGAAAACGGACTGTTCGGTCCGGATGGCAAAAAAGTCAGTATGGACGGAGATTCCACGTTTGATTTCAAAATATGAGCAGGTGATACAATGAGTATAGCTGAAGTATTGCTGATTATTGCCGGCGCAGCGGCAATCATAGCAGGATATCTGATACCCGCAGGGCACAGTACCGATCAGGGAACGAAAGCCATGACGGAGCGTGATGTGCATGAAATGGTAAGACGAAGCATAGAGGATGCACAGGAAGAGATACAGAGCCGGGTGGATGATACAATAGAAGAGTCGCTTGTCAAGTCGGAACGCGGCCTGGAGCGGATTACCAATGAGAAGATTACGGCAGTCAGCGAGTATGCGGATACGGTATTGAATGATATTCACAAAAATCATGATGAAGTGGTTTTCATGTATGATATGCTCAATGATAAACATAAGAGCCTTACCGATACGGTATCAGAGGTGACCAGGCAGGCGGAGGAAGCAAAGCAGACCATTCTGGATGCGGAGATTACGGCAAAGGAAGCAAAACAGGCTACGGAAAAGATGAACGGAGAGCAGTTCATGCCGCTTATACCGGATGCGGCGGTTCAGGAAGCGGCAAAGGCTCAGCATGTGATCGGCAGTGTTATACCTGAAGCAGATCCTGAAGTGGTACCCGTGCAGGAAACGGATCAGGAACCCGGGCATGCAAAGGTGGTGCAGATTTCAGATATACATCGCAGCGACAATAAAAAGGAAAATTATGAAGAACCTGACAGGGAGGCAGATACAGGGACGGATCCCGGTTCTCAGAACAGACAGATTCTCGAGATGCATAAAGCAGGAAAATCCAACATGGTGATTGCACGGGAACTTGGCCTTGGTATCGGCGAAGTCGGTCTGGTGATTGATCTGTCAAAAAAGCATAAAAAGGTAAGATAAACAGAATGAAACTAAAATATTATCTTCGGGGTCTTGGCATAGGGCTGGTAATTGCGGCAGTAGTGATGGGAATTCATTCAGGAAACACCTCATCTTCGCCCTCTGATGCGGAAATAAAACAAAGGGCACAGGAACTGGGGATGATAGACGGAACAGTACTTTCGGATCAGGCAGACGGAGGAAATGCAGGTGAGTCGCACAAAGATGACGCTTCATCCGGTCAGACGATGGATACGGCAGGAGAAGAAGTATCTGAAGAAAACAACGAAGGGCAGTCTGTATCAGCTTCATCAGCTTCACGGATGGCTTCGGAAACGAAAACATCAGCGCAGGCGCAGGGATCAGCTTCAGAAAGTTCTGCAGTTTCTTCATCTGCAGAAAGCAGTTCGCAGATCGCGTCCACAGGTAAGACAACTCAGCAGGAGACTCCTTCTGAAACTACGGAAACCAGAGTCGTAATTCCGCAGGGTGCAGGATCTGACAGCGTATGCAGTATTCTGGCAGGTGCGGGTGTGATTGATTCGGGTGATACCTTTAACCGCTATCTGATCGACAGAGGGCTCGACAGAAAGATCCGGTCCGGGACGAAGACGATCCCGGCAGGTGCAACATATGAGGATATAGCATCCATTATTACAAGATAAGTACAGATGACAGGCATTGACGGTAAAAAATGCTTGTCATCTTTTTTACTTTGTGCTAATATGGAAAAGCTGTGACAAAGGTCGCAGTCTGTCAAAATGACAGAACAAAACAAAACACGTATGTGCCGTTCTGTTTCCGGTGTTGCACGGAAAGTGCAATCAAAACAGAGCTTACTGCAGAGGTAACGCCCTCTGGCAGAGAAATGAGCAAGGGCATACGGAAGAAAAACCAGATGGAGGTAATATCATGAGCGTTGTTAGTATGAAGCAGTTACTTGAAGCAGGTGTTCATTTCGGACATCAGACCAGAAGATGGAACCCTAAAATGGCTCCCTATATCTTCACAGAGAGAAATGGTATCCATATCATTGATCTTCAGAAGTCAGTTGTAAAGGTTGACGAAGCTTACAAGGCAGTATTCGAAATTGCCGAGCAGGGCGGTACAATCCTTTTTGTTGGAACCAAGAAGCAGGCTCAGGATGCTGTCAAGACAGAAGCTGAGCGTTGCGGTATGTACTATGTAAATGAGAGATGGCTCGGCGGTATGCTGACCAATTTCAGAACGATCCAGAGCAGAATCGAAAGACTTAAGAAGATCGAGAAGATGCAGGAAGACGGAACATTTGATGTTCTGCCGAAGAAGGAAGTTGCCGGACTTAAGAAAGAACTTGACAAGCTGAGCAAAAACCTTGGCGGTATCAGAGACATGAAGAGAATTCCTGATGCAATCTTCGTTGTAGATCCCAAGAAGGAAAGAATCTGCGTACAGGAAGCTCAGACACTCGGAATCACACTGATCGGTATCGGCGATACCAACTGTGATCCTGAAGAACTTGACTATATCATCCCTGGTAACGATGATGCAATCAGAGCCGTTAAGCTGATCGTCGGCAAAATGGCAGATGCTGTAATCGAAGCTAAGCAGGGTGCTGAAGCTGCAACAGCTCAGGAAGAAGTTTCCGAAGAAGCAGAAGCAGTTGAAAACAACTAATTGACATATATTACATTGATATAGAGAGGGACATTATAATGGCTATCACAGCAGCAATGGTAAAAGAATTACGTGAGTCAACCGGTGCCGGCATGATGGAATGCAAAAAGGCACTGACCGAGACAGACGGCAATATGGATGAAGCAGTTGAGTTCCTGAGAAAGAATGGTCAGGCAAAGGCTGAGAAAAAGGCAAGCAGAATCGCAGCAGAAGGTCTTACAAGAATCGCTGTTAAGGATGACAGCACAGCAGCTGTTGTTGAGGTTAACTCCGAGACAGATTTCGTAGCACAGAATGAGAAGTTCCAGGCATTCGTTGAAGCAGTTGCAAAGCAGGCTGTTGATGGCGATGCAGCAGATATGGATGCATTCATGGCTGAGAAATGGGAGCAGAATCCTGAAGAAACAGTTCAGGAAGCTCTTGTTGAGATCACTGCAGTAATCAGCGAAAAGCTGAGCATCCGTCGTTTTGAGAAGATCACAGCATCTAACGGTATTGTAGTTCCTTATCTTCACGGCGCAGGCAGAATTGCAGTTCTTGTTGAAGCACAGACTGATGTTGTCAACGACGATATCAAGGAAGCTATGAAGAATGTTGCCATGCAGGTTGCAGCACTGAATCCGAAGTACGTTGACATGAACGACGTTTCTGAAGAATACAGAAATCATGAGAAGGAAATCCTTCTTGCTCAGGCACTGAACGAGAACGATGAACTTCCGGAAGATAAGAGAAAGCCGCAGCAGATCATTGAGAAGATGCTGATCGGCCGTCTGAACAAAGAGCTGAAGGAGATCTGCCTGAATGAGCAGGTTTACGTTAAGGCTGAAGATGGCAAGCAGACAGTGGCTCAGTATGTTGCACAGGTTGCAAAACAGAATGGTGCCAACCTTTCCATTAAGAAGTTCGTTCGTTTCGAGACCGGCGAAGGTATCGAAAAGAAGAACGAGAACTTTGCAGAAGAAGTTGCAAAGCAGGCAGGAATGACGAAATAATCAGACCGTGAAACACGATATGTTTTCGGTATAATTTCATAAGAGGTTCCGGTTTTTGACCGGAGCCTCTTTCTTTTATGGATAAAATGTTATAAGATAAGTAAGTGTGATTTTTGAAACCTACATAAATAAACAGGAGCGTCTTTCTAATGGAACCTGTAATGATCAAAGGTGTTAAATCCGGAATAGTACTGGTCCTGGATTCAGATATCCCTTATGAACAGCTGAAAAAAGATATTGTACAGAAGTTTACAGAAGCATCGGCATTTCTTGGCAGGTCCAGGATGGGGCTGATGGTTCGTGGGCGTCTGCTGACGGAAGAACAGGAAGCAGAGGTTCTGAAGATTATCGCAGAACATACGGATGTTGATATTGTATGTGTGATGAAAGAGGACGGAAGTCTGGATCAGGCGTTTGAGAAGTATGTGACGCAGCGAAAGAGGGTCAGTCATGACGGTGCGGCTGTAAACAGAGCACCGGAGCCGGCAGTACAAAGCCCGGTGGTACAGCAGACCCCTGTTGCAGGTCCTTCTTCGGGAAATGCACTGATCTATAAGGGTAATGTAAGGTCGGGTCAGTCTCTTTGTTCGGAACACAGCCTGATCATTCTGGGTGATGTGAATCCGGGAGGCAGCCTGGTATCTGACGGCAGCATATTTGTGATGGGATCGCTTCTGGGCAATGCATTTGCAGGGGCAACAGGAAATCAGAATGCATTTATCATGGCAAATGATTTTCATCCGCTGCAGGTAAGAATTTCTGATGCAATTGCAGTATCCCCGAATGAAGAAGGCGGGAAAAGCGGAAAATTCCTGGGAAGACACAATCGCAATATCATCAGGGGACCGGAAGTCGCGTATCTTGTTTCCGGACAGATTGCAAGAAGTGCCTATACAGATCAGTTTGTTAAGGAAAATCATTTTTTCTGAAGATATTATATATAAACCATAATTGGAGGAAATCAGAATGGGAGAAGTTATTGTAATCACATCAGGAAAGGGAGGCGTAGGAAAAACCACGACGACGGCCAATGTCGGAACAGGACTTTCCATGCTGAACAAGAAAGTTGTACTGGTGGACACGGATATCGGACTGCGTAATCTGGATGTGGTTCTCGGTCTTGAGAATCGTATCGTATACAATCTGGTGGATATCGTAGAGGGAAACTGCAAATTAAAGCAGGCAATGATTAAAAACAAGGATAATGACAATCTTTATCTGATCGCTGCTGCCCAGCAGAGAGATAAGACCAGTGTGACACCTGAGCAGATGAAAACACTGACACAGGAACTCAAGGCAGAATTTGATTATGTTATTATTGACTGCCCGGCAGGAATTGAACAGGGATTTAAAAATGCAATAGCAGGTGCTGACAGAGCAATTATTGTTACTACACCTGAAGTATCTGCAGTAAGAGATGCAGATCGTATCATCGGTCTTCTGGAAGCAGATGAAATGAAGCAGACACAGCTGATTGTAAACAGACTTCGTCCGGATATGGTAAAGCGTGGCGATATGATGTCAGCAGATGATGTGGTTGATGTCCTTCGTGTGGATCTGCTCGGTATTGTACCGGATGATGAAGATGTCGTGGTAGCTACCAACCGTGGTGAGCCGCTTGTCGGAGACAGCAAGTCTCTTGCAGGACAGGCATATATGAACGTCTGCCGCAGAATTACAGGAGAGCAGGTACCTTTCCTGGATCTGGAAGCAAAGAAGGGACTGTTCGGAACAATTGCCAGTGTATTCAAGAAGAAATAAAGGGGAGAAATGCGATGAAACTGTCAGATATTTTTAAAAAGAAAACTTCAGGTGATGTGGCAAAAGATCGTCTGAAAATGGTTCTTGTATCTGATCGGTCCTCATGCTCTCCTGAAATCATGGATCGGATCAAGAACGATATTATTGAAGTGCTTTCCAAATATGCAGAGATTGATCAGGATGGTCTGGACATCAAGATTACCGAGATGGAGACAGATGATAAGGGTACAAAGTCTGTACCGGCGCTGTATGCCAACATCCCTATCCGCAATATGCATCACACGGCAAAATAAAATCACAGAAGAGACAGCAGGCATTCTGCTGTTTCTTTTTGGACATACAAGGATGGATAGAAAATATGACAGGTTTGACTTCAGAACAGGCAAGAGAAGCAATTCGGCAAGGCTACGGAAACGTGCAGGTCGATAACACGCAGAAAACAACAAAGGATATTCTGAAAGAAAATATACTGACTTATTTCAATCTTATTTTTCTGATTCTGACCATTCTTCTGATTGTGGCAGGGTCATTCAGAAGCCTTACATTTCTGCCGGTAATCATAGCCAATATGCTGATCGGTATTTTTCAGGAACTGCGGGCCAAAAAGATTCTGGATCGTCTTTCTGTGCTGAATGAGCCGACAGTGTGCGTGCTCAGAGACGGAGAAGAACGAATCATCAAGACACAGGATGTGGTACTTGGCGATGTCATTGTACTCAGGGCAGGCAACCAGATCTGTGCTGATGCGGTGGTACTGGACGGAGAAGTAGCGGTAAATGAAGCGCTTCTGACCGGTGAAGCGGATGAAATCACCAAGACGCGGGATGCAGAGCTTATGAGCGGAAGTTTTATCGTGTCCGGAGAATGCCTTGCCAGACTGACAAGGGTAGGTGCAAATTCCTATATTTCCAGACTGACGCTGAAGGCAAAAAAAATGTCGAATGTGGAACAGTCTGAAATGATCCGTGCGATCAACAGACTGGTTATTGCGGCCGGTATCGCCATTATTCCGATCGGGGTCACCCTTTTTGCCCAGGGAATGATACATGGAAATTCCTTCAGTGAAAGCGTTACTTCCATGGTGGCGGCAGTAATCGGAATGATTCCGGAAGGCCTGTATCTGCTGGTGAGCATTGCGCTTGCCATGAGTGCAGCAAGGCTGGCAATGAACAAGATCATGCTGCATGATATGAAGAGTATCGAGACGCTGGCGCGTGTAGATGTTCTGTGCGTGGATAAGACAGGAACCATCACGGATAACAGTATGCTGGTAGCGGATGCGGTTCCTGCAGGAGAACAGTCGGAAGAAGAGACGGCCGGAATCCGCAGACTGATCGGCGATTATATTAATACACTGCCGGATGACAATATCACCATGAAAGCACTGGAAGATTATTTTCAGACAGTCGGAAATAAGAAATGTATTTCCTATCTGCCGTTTTCATCACGATATAAGTACAGCAGCGTCCAGTTTGAAAGCGGAACTTACCTGCTGGGGGCACCGGAGATCATTCTGCAGGAGCAGTATGAGAACTGGAAGGAACAGGTAAACGGATATGCGCAGAAGGGACTCCGGGTTCTGGTATTTGCGCGGTATCAGATCAATGCAGCACAGTCAGCAGAAGAGCAGGAACAGTCAGTTCCGGTACCGAGACAGGGACTTTCCGGTGGCAGAGCGATTCCGCTGATGTTTATTCTGCTGCAGAATCCGATTCGTGCCAACGCACAGGAAACGTTTGCATATTTCGTCAAACAGGGTGTGGAAGTAAAGGTAATTTCAGGAGATAACCCGGTGACGGTTTCTGAAGTGGCCAAACGTGCCGGAATTCTGAATGCAGACAGATATGTGGATGCGACAAAGCTTCGTGACGATGCAGACATCCGGGAAGCAGTCAGAGCCTGTACCGTATTCGGAAGAGTAACGCCGGAACAGAAACAGAAGATTGTCAGAGCACTTAAGCGCGATGGCAGAACGGTGGCAATGACCGGAGACGGTGTCAATGATATTCTGGCCATGAAGGATGCGGACTGCTCGGTTGCCATGGCTGCGGGGTCGGATGCAGCAGTTCAGGCGGCGCAGGTTGTTCTTCTGGATTCGGACTTTTCACATATGCCGCAGATTGTTTCTGAAGGAAGAAGAAATATCAATAACATCGAACGTTCTTCCACACTGTTTCTTGTGAAAAATATTTTTTCTCTGCTGTTGTCAGTGTTTGCAATCATCAATGTCTGGAATTATCCGCTTCAGCCGTCGCAGATTTCACTGATCAGTATGTTCAACATTGGGATTCCGGCATTTTTCCTTGCCATGGAGCCCAATACAAAGAAAATTTCAGGAAGATTCATGCTGAAGGTACTGCTGAAAGCAATGCCGGCAGCACTGACAGACTTTTTTGCCATTGCGGCACTGGTGGTATTCGGCAATACGTTTGGGGTATCCGCATCAGATGTTTCTGTGGCGGCAACGTTCCTGCTGGCAATTGTAGGGTTCATGATTCTGGCAAGGATCAGTATCCCGATCAACAGATACAGAACAGGTGTCATGATCGGTTGTATTATCGGTCTGGCGTTCACTGCATATTTCTTCAACAGTCTGTTCTCCATTACCTACATTTCTACCGAATGTATTATGCTGTTCGTTCTGTTTGCAATTGCAACTGAACCGTGTATGCGTTATCTGACTACTTTGTTTGAATATATTGAGGAAAAGGCACAGAATTATCTGAAGAGGAAATACAGAGAAAAGCAGAAAATCTGAAAAAGGGAAAATGAGGAAATATGAGGGATAAGTGTATTCTGCGGCTTTTTATGGCATTGCCGATATGTCTGCTGCTTGGTTGCTGTATGGAAATTTCTGTACAGGCAGGGAATGTGACAGCGCCGGAGAAAACGCAGACGGCAACTGCATGCAGGGATATTCCGCCGGGTGAGGACCAGGAGATTACGCTGGGCTTTGCAGGAGATGTCAACCTGGATGAGAACTGGTCGACTACGAAGTATCTGAACCGGCAGAAGAACGGAATTGCCGACTGCTTTTCTGCAGATCTGATACAGCAGATGCAGCAGTTTGATGTTTTCATGCTGAATAATGAATTTACATACAGTACAAGGGGAACACCGCTGAAGGGAAAGGCGTATACCTTCCGCGCAGATCCTTCCAGAGTCATGAATCTGGAAAAGCTTGGTACGGATGTTGTACTTCTGGCAAATAATCATGTATATGATTATGGAAAAGATGCAATGCTGGACACATTCGATACGCTTACACAGGCCGGGATTCCATATGTGGGGGCAGGCAGAAATCTGAAGGAAGCATCGGCACCTGTCTATTTCAGCAGCAACGGACATCTTATAGCCTATGTGGCAGCTTCCAGAGCAGAAAAATATAAAATGACGCCGCAGGCAACGGAAAGCGAACCGGGAATCCTGCGCTGCTATGACATGACAGACTATCTGGAAGAAATCAGAGAAGCTGATGCCCGGGCGGATTATGTAGTTGCAAGTGTGCACTGGGGCACTGAATATGACAATCATGCATCAGAACTGCAGCGTAAAATGGCGCAGCAGATGATTGATGCCGGAGCAGATGCTGTGATCGGAACACATCCGCATGTCCTGCAGGGAATGGAATATTACAGGGGAAAACCGATTATCTACAGCCTTGGAAATTTCTGGTTTAATGATAAGGATCTGTATACGGGAATGCTGGAACTGACACTGGATGTTTCTGATAAAAAGGAAGACCCGCAGGTGAAAAAGGTCAGATTTATACCATGTGTACAATATGATCTTGTTACGAAAGAAGCAGAAGACGACAGGTTCAGACAGAAAATCTTCAGGTTTGAACAGAAGATTTCGTTCGGGGTGAAAATCAGCACAGACGGAACAGTAACGGAAGCGGATAAGTCTGATAAAAGCTAAATCACAGGTTGACTTAATAAGTTTATGGAAATATAATAATTGATGGTACTTGAGTCATTTCGGCTCAAGTACTCATTGCGTGTGGAGAAAGTTTCGCGTGATGCATTTTGCATGCATTTGTGATATAATTAACAATAGTGTTTTAATGGTTAAGATCACAGTGCAGTGAAGTATTTGTAAGGAGAGACACGATGAAGCAGGAGCATGAACACGTGCATGGACATGCGGACGAACATGAACATGAACACATGCATGAACATCATCATGACCCGGAAGACATGAAATCAATTGTAAACCGGCTGGCGAGAGCAATCGGGCATCTGGAATCCGTTAAGCGGATGGTGGAGGATGACCGTGACTGTACGGAAGTACTGGTTCAGCTTGCAGCGGTACGGTCTGCGATAAATAATTGCGGTAAAGAGATCCTGAAAGAGCACATCAGCCACTGCATCGTAGATGCAGTACAGCAGGGTGATGATGAAGCGATCAGAGAATTGAATGATGCAATTGATAAATTTATGAAGGCCTGAGGGCCTGAAAGGGGTGTATAACTTGCCTATCATTAATGTTGTGGAATTCCTAATTGTATTCCCGTTCATCATGGCCGTGATTGTCGGTTTCATGAAAAAGGCAAATCATGCAAGAAGTGCTGTCGTAATCGGTGGTGGCTTTATTATCATGGCTGCATCAGTTTATGTTGCAGTGATGACACTGAGCGGCGCAGAAAAAGGAGAATGTTTCCTGACTGAAACCAGAGGAGCAGACATTCTCATTATGGCAGGAGAGGTATTTCTGCTGTGTCTTGTTATTTTTCTCAGTATTAAATATAAGAAGTATTATTGTATTCTTCTGTCCGCGGCAGGAACACTTCCGATTCTGTGGATGGATCTTTCCGGAAAAGGTATTGAAGGACAGATGCATATCAGAGTGGATGCGCTTGCAGCCATCATGTATCTGATTGTTGGTGTTGTCGGTACCCTGATCTGCATGTATGCATGCGGATATATGAAGGATTATCACCATCATCATACTGATGTGGAGAATCGTTCCAGCTATTTCCTGGCGATGCTTTTCGTATTTCTGGGAGCTATGTTCGGATTGATTTCATCTGATAATCTTGCGTGGGTTTTCTTCTTCTGGGAGATCACAAGCGTTGTATCCTTCCTGCTGATCGGATACACAAGAACCCAGGAAGCAGTAAACAATTCTTTCCGTGCTTTATGGATGAACCTTCTCGGTGGTGTTGCATTTGCAGGCGGTATTCTGTTCTGCACATTCGCACTGCAGATCAGTAATTTAAGTCAGCTGACAGCGCTGGATCAGAAGGCAGTACCTATGGTACTGGCTCCGGTTACCCTGTTTGCTTTCGCTGCACTGGTAAAGAGTGCACAGATGCCGTTCTCAAGATGGCTCCTGGGCGCCATGGTAGCTCCTACACCGAGCAGTGCACTGCTGCATTCTGCAACAATGGTTAAGGTCGGCGTATATATGCTGCTGCGTCTGTCACCGCTGATGTCCGGTAATATCACAGGTATCATGGTAACAGTAATCGGCGGCTTTACCTTCTTTGCAACATCTCTTCTGGCAATTTCCCAGAGCGATGGCAAAAAGGTACTTGCTTATTCCACAATTTCAAATCTTGGTCTGATTACAGCCTGTGCCGGTGTCGGTCAGCCCGAGGCTGTATGGGCAGGAACAATGCTGATGCTGTTCCATGCAGTATCCAAGTCTCTGCTGTTCCAGACTGTCGGCGATATCGAGAACTGCATGGGCAGCCGTGACATTGAAGATATGCACGGTCTGATCATCAAACTGCCGCGTCTTGCATTTGTTATGATCATCGGTATCTGCGGTATGTTCATGGCTCCGTTCGGAATGCTGGTTGCCAAGTGGGCAGCGCTTCGTTCCTTCGTAGATACAGACAGCGTATGGCTGGTTCTGTTCCTGGTATACGGCAGTGGCAGTACGCTGTTCTACTGGGCAAAGTGGCTGGGCAAGATCTGCACGGTCATTCATCAGTCAGAAGCAATCAAGGATATTACACATAAGAGTGAGTACATCTCCATTGTTCCGCTTACTACAATGATCGTGGTAATGTGCTTTGCTTTCCCGTGGATGTCCAATCATATGATTCAGCCGGTTCTGGAAGAAACCTTCAGCAGCACGATCCCGAATGTTATCGGCGGATCTGATGTTCTGGTTATGCTTATCATGCTGGCAATGCTTTTTATCATACCGATCGGCAGCCGTGTACTTGCAATCGGTAAGAAGAATAAGATGACAATGGGATATATTGCCGGTGTCAATACCGGTGATGACCGTCATTTCACAGACTCCTTCGGTCAGCCGAAAGCCGTTTATATGGCTAACTGGTATATGGAAGACTATTTCGGAGAGAAGAAGCTATTGTGGCCTGTAATCTGGATTGCCGCAGTAATAGTGGTAATAATGCTGATTCTCGGTATCGGAGGTGCATTATGATGACAGCTAATAATATTATTTTTGCAGTACTTTTCATTGTACTGGCACCGCTGATCGGTGGTTTCCTGGATGGTGTGGACAGAGTCTTTACTGCCAGAATGCAGGGAAGACAGGGCCCGCCTGTACTTCAGCCGTTTTATGATGTATATAAGCTGCTGCATAAGCAGACAACCGTTGTAAACAGTATTCAGATCCTGTTTATCATCAGTTATACAATTTTCACTGTATTTACCGGATGCATATTCTTTGCAGGCGGAGATCTTCTGCTGGTGTTCTTTTCTCTGTCCATGGCAGAAGTAATGCTGATTCTGGCTGCGTTTTCTACCAACGCTCCTTACAGCTACATGGGTACACAGCGTGAGCTGGTACAGATGATGTCCTACGAGCCGATGACACTGCTTCTGGCAATCGGATTTTACCTTGCAACTTCCAGTTTCAAGGTCGGACATATTGTTGAATCCGGTGTTCCGGCGATCTGCCAGCTTCCGGGTATGTTTATCGCATTTATCTTCATTCTGATCATCAAACTGAGAAAATCTCCGTTTGATATCAGTACTTCACATCATGCACATCAGGAAATGGTAAAAGGTATCACAACGGATATTTCCGGACAGAACCTTGCACTGACGGAGATCACTGAATGGTATGACAACGTACTGATGCTGGGCTTTGTGGCACTGTTCTTCATCACAAAGAATCCGGTCAGCTACGTATGGGCTGTGATTGCATGTCTGGTGGTTTACTTTATCGAAACACTGATTGATAATGTGTTCCCTCGTGTGAAATATATGACAATGCTGGTATCCGCATGGGTTGTGACACTGGTATTTGCCGGTGTGAACATGTTGATTCTGTCGCTGATTAAATAATAAAAAAGAGAGGTACAGGCGAAACCATGAAAATTTCTAAATCCCCATGGGTGCTCCATTATGATGGATCCAGCTGCAATGGCTGTGATATTGAAGTACTGGCAGCGATGACACCTTTATATGATGTGGAACGTTTTGGTATTATCAATACAGGAAATCCGAAGCATGCAGATATTCTGCTGCTGACAGGCGGTGTCAATGCACAGACGGCTCCCGTTGTCAGACAGCTCTATAAGCAGATGCCGGACCCGAAGGTTGTCATTGCCTGCGGAATCTGTGCATGTGACGGCGGTATTTTCAAAGAATGCTATAACATTCTCGGCGGTTCTGACAAGGTAGTTCCGGTAGATGTGTATGTACCGGGATGTGCCGTAAGACCTGAAGCACTGATTGAAGGTGTGGTCAAGGCACTTGGCATTCTGGATGAGAAGAGAGAAAAGATGAAACAGTCCATGAAGCAGGGCTATTGCACTGTAGATTATCATAAGATGGCTGTTCATATGACAGAAGACGATTATGATCCTGCAACGCAGTATGATGCGGTTCTGACAGAGGAAGCACTCCGTGAGCAGGCAGAAGCCAAGATCAAGGCAACTGCAAAACCGGCTCCGAAGCCGCCTGTTCAGGCAGCAGCTCCTGCAGCAGATGCACCGAAGGGAGGACAGGCCTGATGAATACAGAATATAAGGTTGTTGAGGCTGGTCATGTACTTGAGGAAATGCAGCAGCTTAAGGCTGACGGGTATCATCTGATCCAGCAGTGCGCAACGAGAATTGACCATGGTTATGAGCTCATTTACAGTTTTGGCAGAGAACTCGAAGTACAGAATCTGAAAATCACATTGGATGAAGATTCCTCCATTTCAAGTATTACGAGCATTTTCCCATGTGCATTTGTATATGAGAATGAAATGCATGATTTATTCGGTGTGGACATTAAAAACATTGTTCTTGATTACCATGGTAACCTTTACCGTACTGCAATCAAGACACCGTTTAAGTAACTACTGGGAAGGAGTATATATGTCAAAAAGAAGTGTGATTCCGTTTGGACCGCAGCATCCTGTACTGCCGGAACCGATTCATCTGGATCTGGTTATGGAGGATGAGAAGGTCGTAGAAGCAATCCCTTCCATCGGCTTTATTCACAGAGGCCTTGAGAAGCTGGTTGATAAAAAAGATTTTAATGAAATGGTTTATGTTGCAGAGCGTATCTGCGGTATCTGTTCATTAGGACACGGTCTTGGTTACAGTGAGGCTGTTGAGCATGTAATGGATATTGAAGTTCCGTCCCGTGCAAAATATATCCGTACCATTCTGTCAGAAATGAGCCGTATTCATTCCCACATCCTGTGGCTGGGTCTTCTGGCTGATGGCTTTGGATTTGAAAGCCTTTATATGGAAAGCTGGAGACTTCGTGAGCAGGTTCTGGATATGTTCGAAGAAGCAACCGGCGGACGTGTTATTTTCTCCATCATGAAGATCGGTGGTATCCGCAAGGATATTTCAAATGAAATGCTTGCTGATTTCCAGAAGAGATTTGATAAGATGGAAGAGGAACTTAAGGATATCGCAAAGACATTTCTGGATGATGTTGCAGTACAGTCCAGACTTCGTGATGTCGGCTTCCTTACAAAACAGCAGGCAGAAGATCTTGGATGCTGCGGCCCGTTCCTTCGTGCCAGCGGTGTAAAGCGTGATATCCGTTCTACCGGATATGAAGCTTACGGAGAGCTTGATTTTGAGCCCTGCTACAGCGAGATCGGAGACAGCTACGCACGTACAGAAGTACGTATTAAAGAAATTTTCCAGGCATTTGATCTGATCCGTCAGGCAATTGCAAAGATTCCGGCAGGCGATATTGATGTTCCGGTCAAGGGCTTCCCGAATGGTGAATACCTTACCAGAATTGAGCAGCCTCGTGGAGAAGCAATTTATTATGTAAAGGCGAACGGAAGTAAGTTTATCGATCGTATGAGAGTCCGCACCCCCACCTTTGCAAATCTTGCAGGTCTGACAGAGACGCTCAAGGGCTGTGATCTTGCAGATGTTCCGATGCTGGTTCTGACAATTGATCCATGTATCAGCTGCACAGAGAGATAAGATGCTGTACCGGATTCGGTATCAGAGTTTCTAAGTAAGCGGGATTTTTCCGCGATAAAAGGACAAATTATGGCGATTATAAATTTTAATAAAACAGTACTTCATAATCTGATCTCCAAGCCTGCAACAAGACTTTATCCGTTCGAAGAGCGTGTTTATCCGGAGAGAACCAGAGGACATGTTGAGAACGACATGGATGTATGTGTACTTTGCGGATTATGTTCGATCAAATGTCCGACACATGCAATTACAGTTGATAAGGCAGCAAAGACATGGTCGATCCGCCCCATGAGCTGTATTCAGTGCAGATGCTGTGTAGATAACTGCCCGAAGAAATGTCTGTCCATGGCACAGAAGTTCCAGGAGCCCGGACCGGAGAAGGTGACCAAGACCTTCCACCAGACAGAAAAGGCAATTGCAGCACAGGAAGCACTTATGAAGGCAGCAAAGGAAAGAGCAGCAGCTGCTGCAGCAGCAAAGGCAGCCGCGGCAGGAACAGCAACAGCTGCGACACCTGCAGCACCTGTGCAGAAGCCGACAGAGTAATGTGAGGGAGCATGACTGCTGAAATTACAGTAACGGGTGCGGTGCAGGGAATCGGGTACCGGCCTTTTGTAGCAGAACTTGCAACTGAATATGGTTTGCATGGAAGTGTACGTAACAGCGGAGGAATCGTACGTATTCTTGCGGAAGGCAGTGAGTCAGTGATCCGGGCATTTGCAGAGAAGCTGAAGACTGCTTATCCTGCAGGAGCGATGGTCATCAGCGTTACTTGCAGAAAATGCAGTGAAGACCTGATAAAGTCAGATGCGTTTGCATCTGGCTTTATTATTATTGAAAGCGAGCAGGGAACTCTGTCAAAGGAACTCCCTGTTTTTCCGCCTGATATAGGAATCTGTGATGACTGTATGCGGGAAATGCAGGACGCAGCGGACAGAAGATATGAATATCCGCTGATCAGCTGTGCTTCATGCGGCCCCAGATACAGCATCTTAAGTTCACTTCCTTATGACCGGCAGACGACAACCATGCAGCATTTTGAAATGTGTCCGGAGTGCGGCAGGGAATACAGGAAAGGCCGCAGACGTCATGCACAGACAATTTCCTGCCATGACTGCGGGCCGCAGATTATTCTGGAATCCATGACAGATGGTGAACTGCATCGGACAGAAAAAGCGCAGGCAATGGCCGGAGCAATCAGCATACTTCGAAAAGGCGGCATCATCGGTATCAAGGGAATTGGGGGCTATCAGCTGGCAGCCACGCCGTTTGCAGAAGAGACGGTACTGCGGCTTCGAAGGATCAAAGGACGTGAAAAAAAGCCGTTTGCGGTGATGTTTCCGGATACCGACACGATCAGAGCATATGCGGAGGTCAGTCCTGCAGAACAGCAGCTGTTGCAGTCATCTGCAAGGCCGATCGTACTGCTGACGGCGAAGAAACGGGAAACTGTATTACCGTTTGCAGAGGCAACCTGCGGTGAGAGCCGGTTTATCGGTGCTTTTCTGCCGGCAACGGGCCTTCATAGAATGATCCTTGAGCAAACAGGACCGCTTATTGTGACCAGTGCAAACAGTTCGGGAGAACCGATGCTGATCCTGGATGATGCCTTTCGGAGCCGCTATCTGACAGAAACGGATGGTATGCTGTATCATGAGCGTGAGATCCTGACACCGCTGGATGATTCAGTGACGTTCTGCGCTCCGGCAGAGAACGGGACAGAGCAGACCTTCCTGATCCGCAGGGCGAGAGGTTATGTACCGCTGCCGGTATTCTTAAGCGGCAGTATGAATACATCAGTGCTGGCGACAGGAGGGGACCTGAAAGGCGCATTTGCGATCGGACAGGGTTCACGTATCATTCTGAGTCAGTTTCTGGGAGATATGGCAGATTATGGTGTACAGCAGAACTACAGGTCAGAACTGCAGCGGATGGAGCGGATATTCGGCGCAGTGCCGCAGCGGATTGCCTGCGATATGCATCCGGGTTATTATTCCTCTGCGCTGGCGGCAGAATATGCGAAGGAGCATCATCTGCCTGCTCCGATGCGGATTCAGCACCATCATGCGCATATCGCATCTGTGATGGCAGAGCATGGCCTTAGCACATGTATCGGCGTTTCCTTTGACGGCACCGGCTATGGAACGGACGGGCAGCTCTGGGGCGGAGAATTCCTGTACTGCAGCCGCAACAGGATGCAGCGTATGGGGCATCTGCAGTATGTTACGCTGTGCGGCGGAGACCGTGTATCTGTGGATGCGCGGCTGGCGGCAGCCTGCTATGAATATGCAGCGGAGCAGACAGCAGCCTTAAGTGAACCGGATGAGAACCGCAGACGTCTGACAGAAGCTGCACTTCAGAATCATATTAATACCATTCAGAGTTCGAGTATGGGGCGCCTGTTTGATGCGGCAGCCTGCGTACTGGGAATCCGCGATGGCAATTCCTATGAAGGAGAATGTGCAATCGCGCTTGAAAATGCAGCGGCGTCTTATCTGCAGCAGAATTCCGGAGCACTGGCACGACTGATCGAAGAGATCAGCGCAGACAGCCAGGCAGGTTCAGCATATGAGGATGTATCGGAGCATGTACCCTTTCTGCATATCCGCAGGGAAGAAACAGACGGCACGCTTCAGGCAGACCAGATTACATTTCTGCAGCAGCTGCGGCGAAGAATGCAGTCAGGTGCAGATAAAAGCGCTGCAGAATACAGAAATCTGCAGGAAGAAGCGGCACTTGCATTTCATGCAGCCATTATCTGTATGACAGTACAGATATGCGAAGAAATCAGGAAGCTGACCGGTGAAAATACCGTTGCCTTGAGCGGCGGTGTATTTGCCAACAGGATTCTTCTGCAAGGTTGCACAGGTTACTTACGAAAGAAACATTTTATGGTATACTGTAATGAATCTGTTCCCTTTAATGATGGCGGAATCAGCCTGGGACAGGCATTTCTGGCAGGAATGGATGATTGAAGATTTTTTGGAAAGGCAGGATTTTACAATGTGTGTTGCATTACCGGGAAGAGTGGTCCGTGTGGACGGACATAGGGCTGAAGTTGATTTCAGCGGAAATACAGTAACAGCAGAAGCAGGACTTGTAAAGGTCAGACCCGGAGACAGAGTTCTGGTTCATGCAGGGTGCATTATCCAGACCATGACAGAGAAGGACGCGGACGAACTGGAGGAACTGTTCAGGGAGGTTGAAGATATCGATGTCTGATTTTGAGAAGATCATCACTTTCCTGCGGGAATATGACGGACCGGATGTACGTCTGATGGAAGTCTGCGGAACGCATACAGGTGCAATTGCCAGAAACGGAATTCCCTCCATGCTTTCACCGCATATTCATCTGATTTCAGGACCGGGATGCCCGGTCTGCGTTACCGTTACGGCAGTAATCGATCGTCTGGTTGAACTGGCGGAAAAAGAGAATACAGTGGTTCTGACGTTCGGAGATCTGATCCGTGTGAAAGGGACCGCGAAGAGCCTTGCAGATGCAAAAGCGGACGGCGGACATGTGGAGATGGTATATTCGCCGCTCGATACAGTCAGAATGGCACAGCAGGATCCGTCAAAAGAGTATGTGTTTGCAGCCATCGGCTTTGAAACGACAACGCCGGTTTATGCAATGGTACTGCAGGAGGCGATTGAGAAGAATATTCATAATCTGAAGCTTCTGACATCACTGAAAACCATGCCGAACGTTATTCGATGGGTCTGTGAGAACGGCGGAAATATTGATGGTTTTATCGCACCGGGGCATGTATCTGTCATTACGGGCAGCCGTGCCTATGAAGAACTTTCGCAGGAGTTTCAGATTCCGTTTGTGGTTGCCGGTTTTGAGGGACCACAGCTTCTGGCAACCATATATGCACTGACCGGTATGAGAGGCCATGCAGGGGTCAGAAACCTTTACAGAGAGGCAGTCACGCCGGAAGGAAATCCGGCTGCACAGGAAATGGTAAACCGTTATTTTGAGCCTTCCGATGCATCCTGGAGAGGGATGGGAACGATTGCCGGTTCCGGGATGACGCTGCGGAAGGAATATGCGCAGTATGATGCCGGAAGTTACGGCCTTGATGAAGATCATATGCCGGCAGGCTGCAGCTGCGCATCAGTACTGACAGGGAAGATTTCACCGGTGCAGTGTCCGCTTTTCGGAAAGAGCTGTACGCCGGATAACGCACACGGTGCGTGCATGGTTTCCACAGAGGGCAGCTGTTATAACTATTTTATTTCCGGACGAAAGGATTGACGATGAAGATAACAATGGCACACGGAAGCGGCGGAGAGTCCACTTCTGAGCTGATCAGACAGATATTTGCAAAGCATTTTCATAATGAAGTACTGGATCGGATGGAGGATTCGGCGATTGTTCCGGGAAGCGGCAGAATTGCGATGACGACAGACAGTTTTGTTGTCACACCATATTTTTTTCCGGGTGGAGATATCGGAAGACTGAGCGTATGCGGAACGGTAAATGATCTTCTGATGAGCGGCTCTGTTCCGAAATATCTGACCTGCGGATGTATTCTGGAGGAAGGCATGGATATGGATGATCTGGACCGGATCATTGCTTCCATGGCAGAAACGGCACGGGAGGCCGGGGTGGAAATCATTACCGGAGATACCAAGGTCGTTGAAGCAAGAACCGGTAAGGGCGGACTGATGATCAATACTGCAGGTGTCGGCTTTGCCAGAGAAGGCGCACAATGTGAGCCCTCGCAGTGCGCTGATACAGATGCCGTGATTCTCTCAGGAACGCTCGGAGAGCATCATGCGGCAATTCTCGGAAGCCGGATGGGGATTCACAATAACATTGTATCCGATGCGGCGCCGCTTGTGGAAATGGTGAACGGCCTGATGGATGCAGGCATTCATGTGCATGCGATGCGTGATGTGACAAGAGGCGGACTGGGAACGGTGCTCAATGAGTTTGCGTCTGCTTCTGCCTGCTGTATGAATCTGCAGGAGAAGGATCTTCCGGTATCTGATCAGGTGCGCGATTTCTGTGGAATTCTGGGACTTGATCCGATGTATATGGGCAATGAAGGCAAGATGGTAGCGATTGTTCCCAGAGAGGAAGAGGACAGAGCGGTAAAGATCATACGCGGAAGCAGATACGGGGAGAATGCGGCAGTGATCGGTCATGTGGAAAAAAATGCAGATACAGCACCTGCGGTTGTGCTTCATACACAGATCGGCGGGAGAAGAGTAATCGGATTAATGTATGGAGAAGGTCTTCCAAGAATCTGCTGAAATATGTTATACTGTAGAGTAAAGTCCGGCTGAGAAATATGGGGTATCGGCCGACTGTGTTCTCGAGGGGTACGGAAAGAGGAATTGTCTGAATGAGGGAAGTGGAATTATATCGTACGGCAGATGAGAAAAAGAAAGAACGGCTGCTGGATCTGCTGATGAAAGAAAGAATCTCCTATCTTGAAAAACAGGAGAAGATTCCGATTTTCAGGCGTAAAGATTATAATGGCAGTCCGGTCATATATATCATCTGCGTGGATGAAATGCAGAAGGATTCTGCAGATGTTATTTTGAAGGGATTTGATATTGCATGAAGTTTACGAGAATTAATAAGGATACGGTTAACTGCATCATTACAGAAGATGATCTGGATGAACAGGGCATCAAGCTGGAGGATCTGTTTGAGCGGAAAAAGGAAGCCATGGATTTTCTGCATGAAGTAGTAGAGCGTGCATCAGAAGAAGTGGATTATAAGCCGTCAGGCTCCTATACGCCCATGCAGATTACAATTCTGCCTGATCATTCCATCAGCCTGACATTATCCGAGAACACCACAGGTGCATTTGAAGAGATTATGAAAAATCTGACGGAAAAACTGGGACTTCGTTTTCCGCAGTCTTTTCTGGAGGAACTCGGAGATGTGCCTGAACAGGAAAGAATCGGGAAGCTTCAGGAATATCTTGCGAATCTCAAGCAGTTTGCAGGTTATATCAAGGATATGAAGCCGGGAGATGCACAGACGGTTCCGGTAAATGCATCGGATGAGACAAAGGCGGTTTCTTCTGCACGCAGGGAAAAGAAACAGTCACAGGATCCTCGCAGAAAAGCACTGGAAAGACTGAAGTTTGAAGGTTATGTTTTTTCCTTTGAAAGTATCAGAGAGGTGCTTGCGTTCTGCAGTCATGTGAGCGGGACGATCCGGTTTCAGAGTATTCTGTATAAGGATCATGACGCTGACCGGTTCTATCTTCACTTCCTTCGCGGAAGGGACAGCATGATTCATTTTGCTTCGGTATTTACGATGACATATGAATTCGGAAAATTTACAACAACAAATCCGGTTGCAATTTCACATATGCAGGAAACAATGGAGTGTGTGATTCCTGAACGTGCGGTGAACAGACTGCGCAGAGCGTCAGAAAAATGAAATCAGGATGTATCTGCAATTGAAATGAACTGTAATAACGGTTCATTTTATCAGAAAAAAGAACGGCTCTGGCTGGCCGTTCTTTTTCTTTACAGGAGGATGAATTCCGGGATGGAGCACAATGACAGCGGTAAGAGACTGAATCAGTATATGGCTTCCTGCGGCGTCTGTTCCCGACGTGAGGCAGACCGTTATGTTGAAGCGGGGCGTGTCCAGGTTAATGGAGCGCCGGCGCAGACGGGGATGAGGATCGGCGAACAGGATCATGTCTGTGTGGACGGAAAGGAAATTACGCCTGAAAAGGAAAAGATTGTGCTGGCGTATTACAAGCCGACAGGGGTGGTATGCACTGAAAAGGATGCACATGCAGAAAAGACAATTATTCAGGCATTGAATTATCCGGTGCGCGTTACCTACGCAGGGAGGCTGGATCAGGATTCAGAAGGACTGATGATCATGACCAATGACGGTGAGCTGATCAATGCGATGATGCGCGGCGCCAATCTGCATGAAAAGGAGTATGAGGTGCAGGTGGATCATCCGCTGACACAGGTATTCATGAACCGGATGACATCCGGCGTGTGGCTTGAAGAACTGCAGAAAACAACGAGGCCTTGCCGGCTGATCAGAACCGGAAAAGATACCTTCCGGATCATACTCACGCAGGGGCTGAACCGGCAGATCCGCAGGATGTGCCAGGCTGGCGGGTATGAAGTACGCAGACTGAAAAGAATCCGGATAATGAATATAGAGCTCGGACAGCTGCAGAGCGGGCAGTACCGGCAGGTGACAGGGCAGGAACTGCAGAAACTGTATGCTGCGTGCAGGGACAACAGGGGAGGAACAGTCGCAGATGGGCATAAATGAGAATGTTGCAGAGAAATACGGGGAACTCTGCGAAAAGATCCGGTATCACATGGACCGGTATTACAATCAGGATACGCCGGAGATCAGTGATTATGAATATGATCAGCTGATGATTGAGCTCAGGCAGATGGAGAAGGAGCATCCGGAACTTGTCACAGAAGATTCTCCGACCAGGATCATCGGCGGAAGCGCAAAGCGCAAAGCCGGTGTGATCGTTGAACATGATGTACCGATGCTTTCCATTCAGGATGTTTTTTCCAAAGAAGAGGTTCTCGAATGGGTGCATGAAGTACGGGGAATGCATCCGGATGTAAAATTCGATGTGGAACACAAAATTGACGGGCTGTCCATGAGCATCCGTTATGATAACGGAGTTCTGAAAATGGCGGAGACGCGCGGAGACGGCCTTCTGGGAGAAGATGTTACCGCAAATGCGCTGGTGATACCTGATATTGTTCAGAAGCTTCATACTGCATATCCTTACCTGGAGGTGAGAGGAGAAGTCTACATGAGTCATGAGGACTTTGACCGGACCAATGAGAGGCAGGAACTGCAGGGTAAAAAAGTGTTCGCCAATCCCCGCAACTGTGCGGCAGGCACACTCAGACAGCTCGACAGCGCAATGGTGCGTGAGCGCGGACTGTCCATGTTCATTTTCAACATCCAGAAAGCAGAGGATGTACTGATGCAGTCACATCATGAGGGACTGCGGCAGCTGCGTGAAAATGAGAGGATGACAACCGTTCCTTCGGTACTGTGTACGACGGATGAAGAGATTCTTGCGCAGATTGATGCAATCGGCGAGATGCGCGGTGAACTGAAGTATGATATTGACGGCGCGGTAATCAAGATTGACCAGATTGCATACCGGAATGATTTTCCGGCAGGCACCAAATACAGTGCAGGTCATATTGCCTATAAATACCCGCCGGAAGAGAAGGAAGCAGTAATTACGGACATCGAGCTTTCCGTCGGAATGACGGGAAGGGTGAATCCGACAGCGGTCTTTACGCCGGTACGTCTGTGCGGAACAACGGTTTCAAGGGCAACGCTCCATAACCAGGATTTTATTGACAGACTGGGGATCGGAATCGGCGAGACGGTGGTGGTATATAAATCCGGCGAGATCATTCCCAAGATCAGAGGTGTGGTGACGGACAAACATCCGGAAGGTGCGGTGGTCTATCAGATCCCGGACAGATGTCCGATCTGCGGGGCTCCGGTGGTACGGGAAGAAGATACCGCAGATATGCGCTGTACCAATGAGGACTGTCCGGCCAAGCTGGAACGGAGAATTATCAATTTCGTCGGCAGGGATGCCATGGATATCAAGGGATTCGGAGAGGAATATATCCGGATTCTGATTGAGCAGGGGTATCTGAAGAATATTGCGGATATCTACAGTCTGTACCTGCATCGCGATGAACTGATTGAAAAAGGACTGATCGGCAAGGAAACCAACACAGATAAGATTCTGAAGGCGATTGAAGATTCCAAACAGAATGAACCGTACCGGCTGCTGACCGGTTTTGCCATACCTGGTGTCGGCAAGGCATCTGCCAGAACGCTGATGAAACACTTTGCTTCCATAGATCAGCTGATGCATGCCAGAATGGATGAGCTGCAGGAGGTTCAGGATATCGGTGAAACCACAGCACTGGCACTGCATGACTTTTTCCATAAAGAGAGCAATGCGGCGCTGATCCGGACACTTGCAGAGGATGGACTGAACATGACAGCGCGGCAGGTGCAGGGAAGTGATGAACTGAAGGGCAGAACCTACGTGGTGACCGGAGATCTGAATCATTTTGCCAACAGAAATGCACTGACGGAGTATATCGAACAGCGCGGCGGTAAGGTGGCGGGAAGTGTTTCCGGAAAGACAACGGCACTCATCAACAATGACGTGACTTCGAATTCGGGGAAAAACAAAAAGGCCAAAGAACTGGGAATCAGAATCATGACAGAAGAAGAATTACTGGAGGAAACCGGAAATGCCGATTAAAATACAAAATGATCTGCCGGCCAGAGAAATTCTGGAAAAGGAAAATATTTTTGTTGTGGAAGAGAACAGGGCGCTTCATCAGGATATCAGACCTCTGCAGATCTGTATTCTGAATCTGATGCCGCTGAAAGAGGATACAGAGCTGCAGCTGCTGCGTGCGTTGTCCAATACACCGCTGCAGATCGATGTTTCCTTTATGAGAGTCAGTTCGCATCTGGCACTTAATACTTCACCGAATCATCTCAACCGTTTCTATAATACCTGGGATGAACTGAAGGATAATACCTATGATGGAATGATCATTACCGGGGCGCCGGTAGAACAGCTTTCCTTTGAAGAAGTGGATTACTGGGATGAGCTTTGCCGTATTTTTGAATGGACGAAGACCAATGTGACATCTACCTTTCATATCTGCTGGGGTGCGCAGGCGGGGCTTTATTATCATTACGGACTGAAAAAAATCATGCTGCCGGAGAAACTGTTCGGGATATACCGTCATACGGTGAAGATGAGAAAAGTACCGCTGATTCGCGGATTCGATGATGAATTTCTGATGCCGCACAGCAGGTATACTGCGGTCCCTGCGGAAGCAATTCATGCGTGCAGGGATCTGGTTGTACTGGCAGAATCAAAGGAAGCGGGTGTCATGCTGTGCATGTCCAGAGACGGCAGTCAGATCTTCAGTATGGGGCATGCGGAATATGACAGACTGACACTGGATAAGGAATACCGGAGAGATATTGATAAAGGACTGAAAATTGATGTGCCCAAAAACTATTATCCGAATGATAATCCGGCAAACAAACCTCTCCTGGAATGGAGATCACACTGTGATATGCTGTATTCCAACTGGCTCAACTATTATGTTTATCAGAATACACCGTATCTGTGGGGACAGATTCTGGATGAAGACAACCGCATGAAAGCGACCACAACACTGACTGCCAAACTGGAAGAAGCAGACGAATAAGCAGAAGTTTGAGAAAATGTCAAATGAAATTATCAATATTTTAGCGAATTATCTGTGAAAAAATTGTTAATTATTTTATGAAAATTGCTGAAAATAAGCTGCCGCGTTGCTATTTATTTTGAAAAGGAATAAAATATTCTTATAACATTTGTCAGTTTCTGTAAAGGAGCGGCACTATGAGTTCTGAATTTGAAAATGAAGAAACAACTGAAACAGTAACAAAAAAGAAAACGAAGAAGACGAGAGAAATGCTGGAAGATTGTGAAAGACAGAAACAGGACCTGCTGAAACAACGTGCAGAGTTCATGACCTCACTGGATGAACTGACGAGCGAGAATGAAAAGCTTGGAGAACGTTCAGCGCTTGGAATGAAGGTCGAACATCATAAGTTCGGAAAAGGCGAAATCATACGCCAGGATGGGAAATATGTTGATGTGCAGTTTGAAACTGTCGTCAAGAAATTTGTCCTTCCCGGAGCGATCGCAGAGAAATATCTGCTTACCGAGGATGAGGAAGCCATGGACTATTTCCTCAAGAGTGACGAGATTCATAAGAAGATTCTGAAGGTTCAGCTGCAGATCCGTTCAGCGGATTTTGCCATGGAAAGGCTGGATGACAGCGTAGAGAAACTGAATCAAAGGGCTTAAAAGAAGGGTGGGATTCCACCCTTCTTTCAGAGGTTGCTTTGCAACCTCTGCAGTAGAGAGAACGGTTGCTTTGCAACCACCAGACGGTATGTTACATAAAAAACAGCTGCGGTTTCGCAGCTGTTTTTTTAGTAGTGCGCGCCATTGCATCTCTGTTTAATTTGCTTCGGCGTCTTCCATTTTACGAAGTGCGGTGGAAAGCATCAGCTTGATACGGTTGAGCTGATTGACTTCACTGGCACCCGGATCGTAGTCAATGGCAACGATATTGGAGCCCGGATACAGATGACGGAGCTGCTTGATTACGCCCTTGCCGACAACATGGTTGGGAAGACATCCGAACGGCTGCGTGCAGACAATATTGCCGACACCGTCCTTGATCAGCTCGACCATTTCACCGGTCAGGAACCAGCCTTCACCGGTCTCATTTCCGATGGAAACAATCGGCTTTGCATATTCTACCAGCTTATAGATGCTGTTCGGAGCTTCAAAGTGCTTACTCTTTTTAAATGCACTGACTGCACCGCCGCGCAGCTTTTCGATTGCCCAGATACCGATCCGGCAGAACTGTGCGGTTTTCTTACTGGTGCCGAGTTCCTGTGCCTTATAGATCTGATTATAGAAGCAGTAGAGCATGAAGTCCATCAGATCCGGAACAACAGCCTCTGCGCCTTCACTTTCAAGCAGGTCTACCAGATGATTATTGGCAGCCGGTGCAAACTTCACCAGAATCTCGCCGACAATTCCGACACGCGGCTTTACTTCATCGGTGATCTCAATGCGGTCGAAATCCTCAACAATTTCTTTGCACATCTTCTGGAAGGTGAAGAAATTCATATGCTTTGCAGATACAAAGTCCTGGCATTTCTTCAGCCATTTCTGATGCACTTCTTCAACAGATCCCTTTACCTTCTCATAAGGTCTCATACGGTAAACGCAGCGCATGAAGATATCTCCGAACACTGCACCGTAGGCAGCCCTGATCAGCATTTCCAGATTGATGTGGAAGCCGGGGTTGCTTTCCAGTTTGGACAGATTAATGGATACAACCGGGATCTGCTCCCAGCCGGCCTTTTTCAGCGCACGACGGATAAAGCCGACATAGTTGGTGGCACGGCATCCGCCGCCGGTCTGTGACATCAGGATGGCAACCTTATTCAGGTCATATTTACCGGAAGAAAGTGTATCCATGATCTGACCGACAACCCACAGAGACGGATAGCAGGCGTCATTATTTACATATTTCAGTCCCATGTCGATGGCATTCTTATTATCATTTTTCATGATCTCCAGATTGTATCCGCAGGCACGAAGTGCGGTTTCGAGAATATCGAAATGAATCGGAGACATCTGCGGACACAGAATGGTATAACCCTCGTTACGCATTTCCTCGGTAAAGAGTACACGATGCATGGCAGCAGAGCGTACCGTACGTTCCTGTTTCTTCTGTTCACGTACACGGATGGCAGCCAGAAGAGAACGCACACGGATTCTGGCACTTCCAAGGCTGTTGACTTCATCAATTTTCAGACAGGTATAGATTTTGTCTGAACCGGACAGAATATCATTGACCTGATCGGTAGTAACCGCGTCCAGACCGCAACCGAAAGAATTGAGCTGGATCAGATCCAGGTCATCTCTGGTACGGACATAGCTGGCAGCTGCATATAATCTGGAATGGTACATCCACTGGTCAGAAACGATCAGCGGGCGTTCCGGCTTACCAAGGTGAGAAATGGAGTCTTCTGTCAGTACGGCAACGCCGTAGGAACAGATCATGTCCGGGATACCGTGGTTGATTTCCGGGTCCACATGATAGGGACGTCCGGCCAGAACGATACCGTGTTTATGATTCTCCGCCAGCCAGCGAAGTGTTTCTTCGCCTTTCTTTTCAATGTCCAGACGTGCAGCGGACATTTCATCCCAGCCTGCAGAAGCGGCATCCATGATTTCCTTTGCCGGAAGTTCCTTAAATTCTTTGACCAGAGCTTCCGTTGCTGTCTTAAGACTCGTAAATGCCATGAACGGGTTGCGGAACTTTACGTCACCTTTTGTTATTGCTTCCACATTGTTACGGATGTTTTCAGAATAGGAAGTGACGATCGGGCAGTTATAGTGGTTTGTAGAACCCGGGACTTCATCCCGTTCATAAAACAGGGCAGGATAGAAGATA
>CAYMBY010000096.1:0-2172 GCA_964388815.1 uncultured Butyrivibrio sp.
TAATATTCCTTATAAGAAAATTGAAGACCTGGCCGAGATCTGCAGAATCGATGTATCGGGAGATACAAACAGCGGGGCAACGATTCTGGTGACGGACGACCTCCTGAAGCACTATGGGGTTACAAAGGAACAGCTTTTTGAGGATGCTGAGAAGACTGCGCCGGAAAAGCATCCGCTGAGTATCCGGAGCATGGCGAGTGTGATTGAGGGGATAACCGGAGAAAAGGATATCGAAGAGCATCCGGAAATGCCGTTGGTTGTGGCTACAAATGAAAACGGACTGCTCGGGGCAGGGGTGATTGCCTATCCGGAATTTATGGAAAAGGCATCTGAAGCAGTCGGCGGCGATTTCTTCCTGCTTCCTTCCTCCATTCATGAGGTGCTCGTGATGAAGGATGACGGAGAGCAGAGCATTGCAACGCTTGAAGACATGGTGAGATCCGTGAATGAGTCGACGGTTGAGAAGGCAGATCAGCTTTCTGACAGTGTGTATCACTTTGACAGCCGGGAAAAAGTTTTCGAACTGGCAGAGAAATTTGAAGAAAGACATGCAGCCAGAGAGGAAGAAATTGGAAATCAGAAGGATTCCGTTCTCGGAGATCTTGGCAAAAAGAGAAGAGAGTCATTCAGGGCAGAGCCGAAGCTGGCGGAATCAGCAGGGAAATATAAGGGAGAGGAGCTGTGAGCAATGTCGAAAGCGGAAATTACGGCAATCTGTAACCAGAAAGGCGGAACAGCGAAGACAACGACTGCAGTGAATCTTGGCGTGGGGCTTGCCAATGAAGGGAAAAAGGTTCTGCTAATAGACATGGACCCGCAGGCAAGCGCCACCATCTGCCTCGGCTATCCGAGACCGGATTATATCAGTACGACAATCTCAGATCTGCTGGATAAGGTCGTTCTGGATGAACCGATCGAAAAAGGGGAAGGAATTCTTCATCACGCGGAGGGCATCGATCTGATGCCTTCCAATATTTCCCTTTCCGGTCTTGAAGTATCGTTAGTAAATGCAATGAGCAGGGAAAGTGTTTTAAAGCAGTATCTGGAAACGGTGAAGCATGACTATGATTTCATTCTGATCGACTGTTCACCGAGTCTCGGAATGCTGACCATCAATTCACTTGCGGCTGCAGATAATGTACTGGTGCCGGTCCAGGCACAGTATCTGTCTGCAAAGGGCCTTGAACAGCTGCTGAATACGGTTAATAAGGTAAAAAGGCAGATCAATCCAAAGCTCCGTATTGAAGGAATCCTGCTGACAATGGCAGATTCCAGAACGAATAACGGAAGGGAGATTGCGTCGCTGATCAGGGAGACCTATGGATCAAAGCTGAAGGTATATGACACGGATATTCCGAGATCTGTCCGTGCGGCAGAGATGAGCGCGGAGGGAGAAAGTATCTTCAAACATGATCCGAACGGGAAAGTGGCAGAAGCATATAAAAAACTGACAAAGGAGGTGATCAGGGGTGCAGAACAAAGGCGGAAATATCAGCTTGGCGAGTTACGATGATATCTTTTCCACAGACAGGGTAAAAGAAGATGCAGGAGAAAAAGTGCAGGAAGTAGCGCTGACAGAGCTGCATCCGTTCAGAGATCATCCGTTTAAGGTGCTGGATGATGAAAGCATGCAGAAAACGGTCGAAAGCATTGAGCAGTATGGTGTTCTGACCCCTGCCATTGTCAGACCGAGAGCGGAAGGCGGGTATGAACTGATCTCCGGTCATCGCAGAGCGCATGCATCGGAACTGGCAGGGAAAAAGACGATGCCGGTCATTGTGCGGCAGATGGATGATGATGCAGCGGTCATTCTGATGGTGGATTCAAATCTGCAGAGAGAAAATATCCTTCCGAGTGAGCGGGCTTTTGCTTTTAAAATGAAGTTGGAAGCGATGAAACATCAGGGACAGAGGGCAGATTTAACTTCGTCCCAAATTGGGACAAAGTTAAGAACGGATCAAATGATGGCACAGGAAGTAGGAGAAAGTAGAAATCAGATAGCACGTTTCATCCGTCTCACCAACCTGATCCCGGATATCCTGAACATGGTTGATGACAGAACAATTGCATTTAATCCAGCAGTTGAACTTTCCTATCTGCGGCCCGAGGAGCAACAGAACTTCTTAAAGGCAATGGATTATGGACAGACAACACCTTCGCTCTCTCAGGCAC
>CAYMBY010000097.1:0-3398 GCA_964388815.1 uncultured Butyrivibrio sp.
TCAAGACGTGCTTTTTCCTTCTCCAGACGCTCAATTTCAGCAGACAGATCCACCAGATCCGTAAACGGAATGTAAACCGTTGCATCCGGAATGGCTACTGTTACGGCATCATCAGCGATGCCGGTCTTATCCTTCTGACAGACGGATTCAGAAGCATAGGCAAGGCTTTCAAAGAACAGCCTGCCGGTCTTAAAGATCTCCAGCAGCTCCTGCTTCTCACTGACCACGTATACCTTGGCCTTACGGGAAGGAGCAACGTTCATCTGCGTACGTACATTACGGATTCCGCGGACAGCTTCCTTAATGGTCTCAATCTCTTTTTCATCCTGTGCAAAATTCCATGCCTCCTGATATACCGGCCAGGAAGAGATCATGATGGATTCCTCTTCATCCTGCATGGTGCAGAAGATTTCCTCGGTAATAAACGGCATGTACGGATGCAGGAGCTTTAATGCATTGATCAGGACCGTCTGTAATGTCCACATTGCTGCGGCATGAGAAGTCTGATCATCTGAATTGTAGAGCCTTGGCTTTACCATTTCGATGTACCAGTCGCAAAACTCATCCCAGATGAAGTCATAAACCTTCTGAACCGCAATACCCAGTTCAAAATGATCCATATTCTCCGTGGCATCCTTAATCGTCTGATTAAGCTTTGACAGAATCCAGTGATCCACAGGCTCAAGTCCTGCCGGCATCGGCTGATGAATTGCGGACTTCTCATCTTCACCCATGTTCATCATGATGAACCGGGAAGCGTTCCATACCTTATTGGCAAAGTTTCGGCTGTTCTCAACTCTTTCATTATAGAAACGCATATCATTGCCGGGTGCGTTTCCTGTGATCAGTGTCAGACGAAGCGCATCTGCGCCGTACTGATCAATAACTTCCAGTGGATCAATTCCGTTTCCGAGGGATTTGCTCATCTTACGTCCCTGTGAATCTCTTACAAGTCCATGGAACAGAACCGTCTTGAAAGGATATGTTCCCATCTGCTCATAGCTTGAGAAGATCATACGGATAACCCAGAAAAAGATAATATCATAGCCGGTAACCAGCACATCTGTCGGGAAGAAATACTCAAGATCCTTTGTCTTCTCCGGCCAGCCAAGTGTTTCAAACGGCCAGAGTGCTGAAGAGAACCAGGTATCGAGTGTATCCGGATCCTGCCTGAATCTCGTACATCCGCACTTCGGGCACTTATCCGGCATTTCACGTCCTACAACCACTTCGCCGCAGTCTTCACAGTAATAGGCAGGAATTCTGTGCCCCCACCAGAGCTGTCTGGAAATACACCAGTCGCGGATATTGTCTGTCCAGTTAAAGTAGGTCTTATCCATTCTCGGCGGAATCAGTCTGATCTCGCCGTCCTGAACTGCCTTTACCGCAGGTTTGATCAGCTCATCCATTTTAACGAACCACTGTTTCTTGATCATCGGTTCTACGGTTGTATGACAGCGGTCATGTGTTCCTACATTATGAGAATAGTCTTCAATACGAACCAGAAGACCCATGCCATCAAGCTCTGCAACGATCTGCTTACGACACTCGTACCGGTCAAGTCCTTCGTATTTTCCGCCGTTTTTATTAATGGTTGCATCATCATTCAGGATATTGATTTCCGGAAGGTTATGACGCTTTCCGACTTCAAAATCGTTCGGGTCATGTGCAGGTGTGATTTTAACAACACCGGTACCGAATTCCATGTCTACATAGCTGTCGGCAATGATCGGGATCTTACGGTTTATAATAGGAAGCATTACCTCTTTGCCGACCATATCCTTATATCTGTCATCGTCAGGATTTACAGCAACAGCAGAGTCTCCGAGCATGGTCTCCGGACGCGTCGTAGCAAACTCAATGAACTTCGTGGTGCTGACACTTCCATCTTCTTCGATCAGCGGATATTTGATGTGCCACAGATGACCTGCCTGCTCCTCATACTCTACTTCCGCATCAGAAATGGAAGTATTGCAGACCGGACACCAGTTGACAATACGGCTGCCCTTGTAGATATAGCCTTTTTCGTGCATCTTGATGAACACTTCGGTAACTGCCTCATTGCAGCCTTCATCCATGGTGAAACGCTCTCTGTCCCAGTCACAGGATGAACCGAGCTTTTTCAGCTGCTGAATGATACGTCCGCCATATTCCTTTTTCCATTCCCAGGCGCGTTCAAGGAATTTATCACGCCCAAGATCATGCTTGTCGATGCCTTCTTTTTTCAGTTCATTAATGATCTTGACTTCCGTTGCAATGCTGGCATGATCGGTACCCGGCTGCCAGAGGGCATTATAGCCCTGCATTCTCTTCCAGCGGATCAGAATATCCTGCATGGTATTGTCAAGTGCATGGCCCATGTGAAGTTTACCGGTAATGTTCGGCGGCGGGATCACGATGGTGAAAGGTTTCTTTGTTTCATCCACTTCTGCATGGAAATACTTCTTTTCTTCCCACTTGCTGTAAAGGCGATCTTCAATGCCCTTGGGATCGTAGGTTTTGGCGAGTTCTTTCTTCATATTTTTTCCTCTCTTCGATTAATTAAAAAAGCCCTTAACTGAATTACTTCAGCTAAGGGCGTATGATACGCGGTACCACCTTAATCTGCAGCTTCCGTAATCTGATCAGATTACCTCCGTCTGCCTCATTCCATCATGCCGCTGCCTTGCAGCTTCTGCATCATGGTACATCCTGTAACGCGGATGAAACGGGGATGCCTACCTCAGGTCTGCACATACGCTCTGTCTGCAATGCAATACCTTTTCTCAGCTTCCGGTTCCAAAGCTACCTTCCATACGTTCTGTCACAGTCTTCTCACAGCGGGTCTCAATCAGTACCCGAAGACTTTCTCTGCAATGACACAGGCGCATGTACTCCTCTTTGTCATAACCTTTATCTTTTTGCTTTGCTATTCATAATAGGCAGAAAGCGGATTCTTGTCAAGCATTTCCGGGAAAGAATCAGATCCGGAAAAACAGTCCTGCCTTTTTCAGCGGCACACGAAGTGCCATATACAGAATCACGGAAACAAACGCGGATACTACTGAATTCAGAAGCGTAATCCCGAAATTAATTGCAAATGTAACTTCCGCTGCCGGCTTTCCCAGAATCAGTATTTTGTAAAGGTAGCGAAGTCCCGGGTCACCGATTGCGTTGAAAACCATTCCGGCCACAGTCGCGATAATGGTCCACTTCAGAACCTTTGCATGATCCGTTTCCGTTGAAATATGTCCGATTCTGTGTGCGATCATTCCGACAATAATTCCCATGATCAGCTTGATCAGAAAGGTAATCGGAGCTTCCACAATATATACGGGATCAATCAGATCCGCAATTGTCAGTCCGATTGCTCCGCCAAGTCCGCCATACATACTGCCAAGGAGCAATGCGCCGAGTGC
>CAYMBY010000098.1:0-8602 GCA_964388815.1 uncultured Butyrivibrio sp.
AAAGGACCGGGTTCAGGAAGAGAAGCAGCAATCAGAGCACTGGCTGCAAGCGGACTTACAGTTACCAGTATTACAGATGTTACTCCTGTTCCGCACAATGGATGTCGCCCGCCTAAGCGTCGTAGAGTATAACACGCAGGACAAGTCCTATATTTCCTATGACAACAACAACAAAACGTTGGATGAAGGCATACTGGCATTGCGTCAGTGCTGTAAACAACATCAGGACAAATGTGTCCTGAAAGAAAGGAGCCACCATGGCAGTTAACAGAACCCCTGTGTTAAAGAGATGCAGATCCCTGGATCTTGATCCTACATTCCTGGGATATGATAAGAAATCTAAGAGAACAAATTCAAGAGCAGGCAAGAAGATGAGTGAATATGGTCTTCAGCTTCGTGAGAAACAGAAGGCAAAGTTTATCTACGGCGTACTTGAGAAGCCTTTCAGAAACTATTATGAAAGAGCAGACAGAATGAAGGGTCAGCCTGGTGAAAACCTGATGGTTCTTCTGGAGCGCAGACTTGATAACGTAATCTTCAGAATGGGCTTCGCAAGAACAAGAAGAGAAGCAAGACAGGTTGTTCTTCATAAGTTCGTAACTGTAAACGGAAAGGTTATCAATGTTCCGTCTTACCAGATCAAGGCCGGTGATGTTGTTGAAATCAAGGAATCTGCTAAGAACATGCAGAGATTCAAGGATATCGCTGAGATCGCTGGTGGCAGACTTGTTCCGGAATGGCTTGATGTAACAAAGGAAGCACTGAAAGGAACTGTTAAAGCATTCCCTTCCAGAGAAGCAATTGATGTTCCTGTAGACGAAATGCTTATTGTCGAGTTGTATTCTAAATAATAATTGCATGAAAGGCTGCGCTTTTCATGTTGGGGGGCTGCATGGCAGCCTCCTTTATCAACAGTTTGCGGCGTTTTGTGTTATGAATAACAATTTGACGAAGCATATAAGGAGGGTATATCAGTGTTTGATTTTGAGAGACCAAATATTGAAGTTGCAGAGATCTCAGATGACAAGAAGTATGGTAAATTCGTTGTAGAACCTCTGGAAAGAGGTTATGGTATTACTCTTGGTAATTCCTTAAGAAGAATCATGCTGTCGTCTTTACCTGGTGCAGCTGTAAGTCAGGTCAAAATCGAAGGTGTGCTTCATGAGTTCAGCTCCATACCGGGAGTTAAGGAAGATGTGACTGAGATTATCATGAACATCAAGAGCCTTGCTATTAAGAATAACTCCGAGACAAATGAGCCTAAAACTGCTTATATCGAGTTCAATGGTGAAGGTGTTGTAAAGGCATCTGACATCCAGGCTGATCAGGATATCGAGATCATGAATCCTGAGCAGACCATTGCTACACTTTGCGGAAGTGATGCAAAGCTGTACATGGAGCTTACGATTACAAAGGGCAGAGGCTATGTCAGCTCAGACAAGAATAAGACACCGGACCTTCCGATCGGCGTAATTGCAATCGATTCCATCTATACTCCTGTTGAAAGAGTAAATGTTACGGTTGAAAATACACGTGTTGGTCAGGTTACCGATTTTGATAAGCTGACACTGGATGTACATACAAATGGTACACTTGGTCCCGACGAGGCTGTCAGCCTTGCAGCTAAGGTACTCAGTGAACATCTGAGCCTGTTCATTGATCTTTCCGAAAATGCCAAGACTGCTGAAGTCATGGTAGAGAAGGAAGACGATGAGAAGGAAAAAGTTCTTGAGATGAGCATTGATGAACTGGAGTTATCTGTCCGTTCATTTAATTGCCTTAAGAGAGCCGGCATCAATACTGTTGAGGAACTTACGAACAAGACACCTGATGATATGATGAAGGTACGTAACCTTGGTCGCAAGTCTCTTGAAGAAGTACTTGCAAAATTAAAGGAATTAGGTCTTTCACTCAGAACGGGTGAAGAACTTAACTGAGAAGTGAATAATTCGCGGAGGGTAAATCCGATGAGTACTGAAGCGGATTCTCATGGATTTAGCTCGCAGCGGTGATCCGTTGCGAAGACACACATTCCGGAAATAAGTCCGATGTGCATTTCGGGATGCGCCACAGCAGAGAGAACTCTGCAATGAGAAAGGAAAATTATCATGGCAATGTACAGAAAACTTGGAAAAGCTTCCAAGCCGAGAAAGGCTTTACTCAGAAACCAGGTTACAAATCTTCTTTACAACGGCAAGATCGTAACAACTGAAGCAAGAGCTAAGGAAGTTCAGAAGATTGCTGAGCATCTGATCACTCTTGGTGTTAAGGAAAAGGACAACACCGAGAAGGTTACTGTTCAGGTTAAGAATGCACGTAAAGATGCTAACGGTAAGAGAGTTAAGGAAGTCGTTGACGGCAAGAAAGTTGTTGTTTACGATGTAACAGAGAAGGAAGTAACAAAGGATATGCCTTCACGTCTTCATGCAAGAAGACAGATGTACAAGACTCTTTATACTGTAACTGAAGTTCCTACAGAACTTAAGGGCAGAAGAAAGAATACAAAGGTTGTTGACGTAACAGACAAGATCTTTGATGAATATGCTCCGAAGTATGCTACCCGTAAGGGTGGCTACACCAGAATCGTTAAGATCGGTGCCCGTAAGGGTGATGCTGCGATGATGGTAGTTCTTGAACTGGTTTAATCATTAAAGCAATGAACATAAGAGAAAAGCGCAGGTGACATTCGTGTCATCTGCGCTTTTTTTGATCAACTGAAAACAGAATTCTATTTTTCAAAATGCTGATAGTCTTTAAGCGAGTTCCAGTTTCCGCCCCAGGTAAAGCCGTGAGATGTAAACGTTTTATAAGCAAGGTCCTGATCGTCAATCTTATAAGGAAATGATGCAGTACGGTCAGCGTAATCAGATGCGTTTACAGGTGCAATTTCTGCATTTCCTTTTTTATCATAGGTAATACTTGGGTTATAAAGAGGATTGATATCAATAGCAAGTCCAAGAGAATGTTTGGACATTTTTTTACTCCCGGCGATGGTTCTGTAATTGAAGCATGAGGTATTGTCCGCTTCCATGGAAGCTTCATCATCGCCGCCATAGTCATCAACAAGGCGGATACTCTCAATCTGATAGCCATTATCATACAGACTGCTGAAGATCTCCATGACATCATCTGCAATGGATTTGTTGCAGATCAGTTCGCCGGACTGCTTATCGCCATTGAAGTCAATGTAGAGAACCTTGCAGTAGCGAAGTGTTGTAATGGCAACAGGGCAGTCTTTCGGGTATGAAACACCACTGATCCGTTTCAGCACATCATCCGGAACCGGCTCATAGGAAAAACCGCTGCGGTAGACCGTCTCTTTTACAGATGTCGACGCACTGCCTGACTTTGCCTTCTTTGCAGAAGCAGCAGACGAAGCATGATCTGATTTTGCCTCTGTTGCAGAGATGGCAGAAGCAGACGATGAGGCATTGCCCGATTTTGCTTTCTCTGCAGAAACTGCAGAAGAAGCAAAATCCGCCTTTGAAGACTTTACTGAAGCAGAGGCTGCAGTGGCGCTCGCAGCAGTTGTTCCGTAGGCAAGCGATGGATTTTTCTGTGCATAGTCTGCAAGCGTTTCTCCACCGTTAAGTACATGAGCGCCGATTGAGCAGCCGACAATGACGGCAAGCAGGATGGCGACATCTTTCCAGTATTTCATAATTACATTCCGGACCTTTCTGGTTAATAGGGCGCTGAAGTCAACGCTTCCTATTATTTTAGCATAGATTTACGGAATGCATAGTCCGGAATCGTCATTCGCCGTGCGCAGTATTGTATTTATGCATGAATTCGGTTAAAATAAAATTCGAATTGCCACTTGAAAGGAAGTATTCATGAAGAACGAAGAGATGCTTCGGACGGAGAATCTGACATTTGAATATATCAGACGTGATGAAGAAGGAAATGTCGAGGGCATCACGAAAGCAGTTGACCAGGTGAATCTGGACGTAAAGCGTGGAGAATTCATCGCAGTTCTCGGGCATAACGGTTCGGGAAAGTCAACGCTTGCAAAGCATTTCAATGCACTCCTGTACCCCACGGAGGGCGCAGTGTGGGTTGACGGCATGAATACACTGGAGGATTCGCATCTGTGGGATATCCGTCAGAATGCAGGAATGATATTCCAGAATCCGGATAATCAGATCATCGGTCAGGTGGTGGAAGAAGACGTTGGGTTCGGCCCGGAGAATATGGGCGTACCGACGCAGGAAATCTGGCAGCGTGTGGAAGAAAGCCTGAAAGCGGTCGGAATGTATGAATACCGCAAGGCTTCTCCGAATCATCTTTCCGGAGGACAGAAGCAGCGTGTGTCCATCGCAGGAGTAATCGCGATGCATCCGAAGTGCATCATCATGGATGAACCGACAGCGATGCTGGATCCCAATGGCAGAAAAGAAGTCATCCGTGCGGCGAGAGCACTGAATGAAGTTGAAGGAATTACCATTATACTGATTACACATTATATGGAAGAAGTCATCTATGCAGACAGAATTTTTGTAATGGATCAGGGACATGTGGAAATGCAGGGAACACCGCGGGAGATTTTTTCCCAGGTGGAGCGGCTCAAAGAGCTGCGACTGGATGTGCCGCAGGTAACGCTGCTGGCATATGAGCTGAAAAAGCGAGGCCTTCCGGTGCCGGATGGAATTCTGACAAGGAAGGAACTGGTGGACGTTCTGACGCGCATTTATGCACAGCAGACGTGAGAAAGTTACAGGGTAAACGGAGCGGGCATGGCAATTATTCTTGATCATGTAAGTTATATATATGACGCGGACACGGCGATGGCGCATGCTGCGCTGGAAGACGTCAGCCTTTCGATTCCGGACGGGCAGTTTATCGGACTGATCGGACATACGGGATCGGGCAAATCCACACTGGTGCAGCATCTGAACGGACTGATGAAACCGACCTCGGGAAATATCTTTTTCAATGGAAAAGATATTCATGATGAGGATTATGACCGTAAGGCGCTGCGTGCAAAGGTGGGGCTGGTCTTTCAGTACCCGGAGCATCAGCTGTTTGAAGCAGATGTTTTTTCTGATGTATGTTTTGGACCAAAGAATCTGGGACTCTCCAAAAAAGAGACAGAGCTGCGCGCATATGAGGCACTCAAGCAGGTCGGACTGGAAGATGCCTATTTCTATCAGTCACCGTTTGATCTGTCCGGCGGGCAGAAACGGCGTGTGGCGATTGCAGGCGTTCTGGCAATGAAACCGGAAGTACTGATTCTGGATGAACCGACGGCGGGACTGGATCCGAGAGGCCGGGATGAGATTCTGGGGCTGATCTCCAGGCTGCATTCGGATACCGGTATGACGGTTGTACTGGTGTCGCACAGCATGGAAGATGTTGCCAATTATGTGGACAGAATTATTGTTATGAACAAGGGGCATGTTGCATTTGACGACGTGCCGCGGAATGTATTCCGGCATTACAGGGAACTGGAACAGATCGGTCTGGCGGCACCGCAGGTGACTTACGTCATGCAGGAACTGAAGGCTGCAGGGATGGATGTCAGTGTGGATGCCACGACCGTGGAAGAAGCAAGAGATGAGATTCTCAAAGCGTTTCACATGTAAACGCACAGGGTAAAGACAGGACAGGCGGATGCTCAAGGACATTACACTGGGACAATATTATCAGACAGAGTCGGAAATTCATAAGCTCGATCCGAGGGTGAAGATCGTAGCGACACTTCTGTTTATTATTTCCCTTTTTATTGCAGATAACTTTATAGGGTATGTGATTGCTGCCGCGTTTCTGACGCTGGAGATCAGGATGTCACATGTACCGTTGAAATTCATTATGCGCGGCATGAAGACAATTTTTTTCCTGCTGCTGATTACGGTGGTGTTCAATCTCTTCCTGACGCCGGGTACGGCGCTGGTGCACTTCTGGAAACTGACCATTACCGTGGAAGGGCTGAAACTGGCGACCATGATGGCAGTCAGACTGGTTTTCCTGATTCTGGGTTCATCGGTTATGACGCTGACCACTACGCCGAATCATCTGACGGACGGTCTGGAATCGCTCATGAAACCGCTGAAGAGACTTCATGTTCCGGTGCATGAAATATCAATGATGATGTCCATTGCGCTTCGCTTTATTCCGATTCTGCTGGAGGAAACGGATAAGATCATGAAGGCGCAGATGGCGCGCGGAGCCGATTTCGAAAGCGGATCCGTGATCAGAAGAGCCAAAAATCTGGTACCGCTTCTGGTGCCGCTCTTTATCTCCGCATTCCGCAGGGCCAATGATCTTGCAATGGCCATGGAAGCAAGATGTTACCGTGGCGGAGAAGGCAGAACCAAGATGAAACCGCTGATTTACAGAAAAAGAGATGCTGTCGCCTACCTGACAGTGTCGGGTTATATGGTATTGATGGTGGTATTCGGAAAGATTCTTTTCTGAAGAACCCGGGTTCCGGTACAGGGAGAAAAATGCAGAGAGTGATGCTGACCGTAGCATATGACGGTACCAATTATAACGGCTGGGCGCTGCAGCCTGGCGCCACGACAATAGAGGGCATGCTGAACCGTGCCATTCATGCATTGACCGGCGAAGAAATCCGCGTGATCGGTGCGAGCAGAACGGATGCCGGAGTGCATGCATATGGAAACCTGGCAGTGTTTGACACAGAATCGTCAATTCCGGGAGACCGCTTTTCCTATGCACTCAATCACATGCTGCCGGAGGACATCCGGATCGTGTCATCGAGGCAGGTACCGGCAGAGTTTCATCCAAGGCACTGTCATTCGGTAAAAACATATGAATATCATATTCTGAATTCCGCATATCGCATACCGACGAAACGTCTGTACAGCTGCTATAACAATATGCCGATGGATGTGGAGCGTATGAATCAGGCAGGCAGATATCTGGTCGGAGAGCATGATTTTACGAGCTTCTGCAATGTGGATTCCCAGGCGGAAACGCATGTCAGAACGCTTTATGAAGTCAGTGCGGCACGGCAGGATGATATGATCATCATACGTGTACGCGGGAACGGATTTCTGTATAATATGGTCCGGATTATTGCCGGGACACTGATGCAGATCGGACGCGGAAAGGGCACGCCGGAAGATATTACGCAGATGCTGGAAAAAAAAGATCGCGGCGCAGCAGGTCCGACAGCTCCCGCATGCGGACTTTTCCTTGCGGGATATGAAATTAATGTTGACAATGCCGAGTGAATCGTCATATAATATATCACTGTGTGAGAACGTCACAATATCAACCCGGTAAGTGGTATTGTGTACTGATATATTTCAAGGTGGGGATCAGGTGAAGGGTCGCCATAACATGAGAATTTCCCATGTGGGAAGCTCATCTGTGTAGTTATCGGTAATTGATTATGGAGGTAACATAATGAAAACATTTATGCCAAGTGCAGCTACAATTGAAAAGAAATGGTATGTAGTTGATGCAACAGATATGACTCTTGGACGTCTTGCTTCAGAAGTTGCAAACGTACTGAGAGGAAAGAATAAGCCAATTTATACACCTACAGTTGATACAGGTGATTATGTCATCGTTATCAATGCAGAGAAGATCAAGGTTACAGGTAAGAAGCTTGATCAGAAGACATACTGGCATCATTCAGACTACGTTGGTGGTCAGAAGGAAGCAACCCTTCGTAAGATGCTGCAGGAGAAGCCTGAAAGAGTTATCGAGCACGCCGTAAGAGGAATGCTTCCGAAGGGATCTCTTGGAAGACAGGAATTTACAAAACTTCATGTATATGCAGGACCGGAGCATGATCACGCTGCTCAGAAGCCTGAAGTACTGACATTTTAATAGGAATGTTTGAAAGGAGAAATTAAAATGGCTAAAGCAGCTAGTTATTATGGAACAGGCAGAAGAAAGAGTTCTGTAGCAAGAGTATATCTCGTTTCCGGTAAAGGAAACGTTACAATCAATAAGAGATCCATCGATGAATATTTCGGACTTGAGACTTTAAGAACAATCGTTCGTCAGCCCCTTGTAGCAACAGAGACAGCTGATAAGTTCGATGTAATCGTAACTGTACGCGGCGGTGGCACAACAGGCCAGGCCGGTGCAATCAGACATGGTATTTCAAGAGCACTGCTTCAGGCAGATTCTGATGAATACAGACCTACACTGAAGAAAGCAGGATTCCTTACAAGAGATCCTCGAATGAAGGAAAGAAAGAAGTACGGCTTAAAGGCAGCTCGTCGTGCTCCTCAGTTCTCAAAGAGATAATTTGTATCTTGTATATATGCGGAACCTCTGGAATCCAGGGGTTCCGTTTTTCTTTTTTATAGGTTGTTACGCCTTTCACCATCACATGGCCCGACTCCGGGCGTAAAAATACGCAGAAGATAGCAAGAAGGCAACAAGAAGACAGGGCAGATACGCCCTGCAACATCATATAGCCCGACTCCGGGCGTAAAAATACGCAAAAGACAGCAAGAAAGCAACAAGAAGGCAAGGCAGTTACGCCTTGTACCATCATATAGCCCGATTCCGGGCGTAAAAATACGCAGAAGATCGTAAGAAGGCAGCAAGAAGACAGGGCAGATACGCCTTGCAACATCACATAGTCCGATTCCGGGCGTAAATTACCACATAACAC
>CAYMBY010000099.1:0-57999 GCA_964388815.1 uncultured Butyrivibrio sp.
TTTTTTTGCAGAATATCTGTTTTTATTAACCCTGGCTGATTGCAGATACAGGGCACTGAGCTGCACAGGAACCGCAGTCAATACAGGTATTTGCATCGATCTGGTACTGAGAATCTCCCTGAGAAATTGCAGATACCGGACACTGGCTTGCGCAAGAACCGCAGCTGATGCATGCATCACTGATTACATATGCCATGATAATTTCCTCCTTATATGGATGTTTTTAATTGCAGAAGTTGCGAAGCAACCTCTTTTGAAATGAACTGCTGTCGCAGTCTGTTTCAATTACGAACCCGCGAAGCGAGCTCTGAGTGAAATGAGCTGCCGTTACGGCCCGGTTCATTTCTGACAGATGGGATCAGAAGTCAACGACCCCATGTTGCAAATCATATGATAATATAAATGAGACTTTTTAGCAAGTAAAATAGTGTGAATATTTGCAGCAGATCTGTACGGACAGGGCATTGCGGGAGCCCTCCGGAAATTGTAAAAAAAGAATTTTTTAAATTGCATACAATATAGATGGAATATTTAGTATTGACGAAAAAAAGGCACTAGATGATGGGGATGAAAATGGCGTACAATAAGTTGCAAAAAGCTCCCTTATCCCTTGCTATCATTGACACCGCGGGCTTTGCATGCTACTATGAGGAAAGCAGAAAAAACTATCTGCGGATGTCCATGCACGGGTTTTTCTTAAAGACCTATTCGTGCAGGGATTTTTGTGCGCATCAATCTGCAAATGGTCAGACAATTTGTCTGACTGTAAAATGACATTTCAGTTGATAGATGAACTGAATGCCGACCATAAAGGTAGGAGGATTTGAAATGGCAAGAAACATGAAAACCATGGATGGTAACGAAGCTGCCGCATATGCATCATATGCCTATACTGAAGTTGCTGCCATGTACCCGATCACACCTTCATCTGTTATGCCTGAGCATGTAGATGAATGGGCAACAGCCGGAAAGAAGAATATCTTCGGCCGTACAGTTCAGATTACAGAAATGCAGTCTGAAGGCGGTGCAGCAGGTGCTGTACACGGATCACTTGTAGCAGGTGCTCTGACATCTACCTACACAGCTTCTCAGGGCTTACTCCTGATGATCCCGGATATTTACAAGGTAGCAGGTGAGAGATTACCTGGTGTGTTCAACGTATCCGCTCGTTGCGTAGCTTCACACGCACTGAACATTTTTGGTGATCATTCTGATGTTTATGCATGCCGTCAGACTGGTGCTGCAATGCTTTGCGATTCCAGCGTTCAGGAAGTTATGGATTTAACTCCTGTTGCTTATTGCGCAGCAATTGAAGGAAGAATTCCTTTCATCAACTTCTTCGATGGTTTCCGTACATCTCACGAAATCCAGAAGATCGAAGTATGGGATTATAAGGATCTCGATGAAATGGTTGATCATGATGCTATCGATGCATTCCGCAAGAATGCACTGAACCCGAATCATCCTCGCCAGATGGGCTCTGCTCAGAATCCGGATATCTTCTTCCAGACAAGAGAGTCCTGCAACAGTGCATATGATGATATGCCGGCTCTTGTTCAGAAGTACATGGATAAGGTAAATGCTAAGATCGGTACAGATTACAAGCTCTTTAACTACTATGGTGCTCCGGATGCAGAAGTTGTCATCGTAGCCATGGGTTCTGTAAATGATACCATCGAAGAGACAATTGATTACTTACAGAAGCAGGGTAAGAAGGTCGGTGTTGTTAAAGTAAGACTGTACAGACCTTTCTCCGCAAAGGCTCTTGTTGAAGCTATTCCGGCAACTGTCAAGAGAATTGAAGTTCTCGACAGAACAAAGGAACCCGGATCACTTCGTGAACCTCTTGCACTGGATGTTATCGCAGCTCTTAAGGGATCAAAGTTCGAGAATACTCCTGTATTCTGCGGCCGTTACGGCTTAGGATCAAAGGATACAACTCCGAACCAGATCGTTGCTGTATTCAATAACGATTCCAAGGAACAGTTCACAATCGGTATCAATGATGATGTGACACACCTTTCTCTGGATGCAGGTGCTCCGCTGGTAACAACACCGGAAGGAACAATCAACTGCAAGTTCTGGGGGCTTGGTGCTGATGGTACTGTAGGTGCCAACAAGAACTCCATCAAGATTATCGGTGATAACACAGACATGTATGCACAGGCATATTTTGACTATGATTCCAAGAAGTCCGGTGGTGTTACCATGTCTCATCTGAGATTCGGTAAGAAGCCGATCAAGTCAACATACCTGATCAAGACAGCTAACTTTGTTGCCTGCCACAATCCTTCCTATATCCGTAAGTTCAACATTGTACAGGAAATCGTTGATGGCGGTACATTCCTTCTTAACTGCCCGTGGACAGTAGATCAGCTTGATGCTGAACTTCCTGGACAGGTAAAGAAGTACATCCATGACCACAAGATCAAATTCTACATCATGAACGGCTCCAAGATCGGTGTAGAGGTTGGCATGGGCCCGACAAGAATCAATACTATTCTGCAGTCTGCATTCTTCAAACTGGCACAGATCATTCCTGAAGCTGATGCCATCAAGTTCATGAAGGACGCTGCTCAGAAGACATACGGCCGTAAGGGTGAAGATGTTGTTAAGAAGAACTGGGATGCAATTGATGCCGGTGCTGATGACAAGAATCTGATCGCTGTTCCGGTTCCGGAAGCATGGGGAGCATGCAAGGACGAAGGCCTTGACTTCACAGTTGCAAAGGGCGGAAGAAAGGACGTTGTTGATTTCGTTAACAATATCCAGGCTAAGGTTAATGCTCAGGAAGGTAACAACCTGGCAGTTTCAGAAGTTGCTCCTTACACAGATGGTTCTACACCGTCCGGATCAGCAGCATTCGAGAAACGTGGTATTGCTGTAAACGTTCCTGCATGGGACGCTACAAAATGTATTCAGTGTACATTCTGCTCACTTGTCTGCCCGCACGCAGCAGTTCGTCCGGTAGCAATGACAGAGGCAGAAGTTGCAAAGGCACCGGAGGGAATGGTAACAATCCCGATGATGGGTATGCCGGAATACAAGTTCGGTATCGTGATCTCTGCGCTTGATTGCACAGGCTGCGGTTCCTGCGCTAATGTATGTCCTGGCATGAAGGGTGAGAAGGCTCTGACAATGGGCGCTATCGCTCAGAACGAGTCCGAGCAGAAGTACTTTGATTATGCAGTTACACTTCCTGTTAAGAAGGATGTTGTAGAGAAGTTCAAGGAGACAACAATCAAGGGTTCTCAGTTCAAGAAACCTCTGCTTGAGTTCTCAGGCGCATGCGCAGGCTGCGGCGAGACTCCTTATGTAAAACTTGCTACACAGCTCTTCGGTGACAGAATGTACATTGCAAATGCTACAGGATGTACATCAATCTGGGGCAACTCCTCACCGTCCACACCTTACACCGTTAATGATGAAGGACATGGACCGGCTTGGGATAACTCCCTGTTCGAAGATAACGCAGAGTTTGGTTTCGGTATGGTTCTGGCTCAGAACGCAATCCGTGATGCTCTGAAGGAAAAGGTAGAGAAGGTTGCAGCTGAAGGCAGTGATGCTGAAAAGACAGCAGCCAAGAGCTGGCTGGATACATTTGCAGTCGGTGCTACCAACGGTGCAGCTACCGAAGCTCTTGTTGAAGCACTTGCTTCTGACAACAGTGAGACAGCTAAGGCAATCCTGAAAGAGAAAGACTTCCTTGCAAAGAAGTCTCAGTGGATCCTCGGTGGTGATGGCTGGGCATTTGATATCGGATTCGGCGGTCTGGATCACGTACTTGCTTCAGGCAAGGATATCAATGTTCTTGTTGTAAACACTGAAGTTTATTCCAATACAGGCGGACAGTCTTCAAAGGCTACACCTACAGGCGCTGTTGCTCAGTTCGCTGCAGGCGGTAAGGAAATCAAGCAGAAGGATCTTGCATCCATCGCTATGAGCTACGGTTATGTATACGTTGCTCAGGTATCCATGGGAGCAGATAAGAACCAGACACTGAAGGCTCTTGCAGAAGCAGAAGCTTATCCGGGACCTTCACTTGTAATCTGCTATGCTCCTTGTATCAACCATGGTCTGAAGATCAAGGGCGGTATGTCCAAGGTTCAGGATGAGGAGAAGAGAGCAGTTGATTCCGGTTACTGGAATATGTTCAGATTCAATCCTCTTGCTGAGAAGAAGTTCACACTGGACAGCAAGGCACCTTCAATGGAATATCAGGAATTCCTGGATGGAGAAGTTCGTTATCTGTCCCTGAAACTGAAGAATCCGGAGAGAGCTCAGAAGCTGTATGCAGAGTCTGCAGAGCATGCAAAGGAACATCTTGCATACCTCAACAAACTGGTTACTCTGTATGGAGATCAGCAGTAAGAAATAACAGGGTATCTCTGATACACTGAAAAAGAGAAGGCGCCATGCCGGACATCTGATGAGGATGTTCCGGTATGGCGCTTTCTGCTTGTTCATTACATGAATAAAAAATGGTTCTTCACTGTATACAGAGCAGTGAAGAACCATTTTGCTTTTGTGATTTAAATCTCTGCGAGTTTCTGAAGTGCCTGATCCCGAATGACCACGGTATTGTGCTCATCGAGATACTGTGAGCTTGCAGTAACCGCATTGATCTCATGCCCGTATTCTGAGATTACCGAGCAGAGGTGATCAAATGCAGAAGCCTGCGAAGGTTCTGAATGTACAATCAGAATATACTGTGTATCTGAATCACTGCGATACAGAGTATTGTTTCCCTTATATCCGGATCCGATTGCTGCAGACAGCTTTATGACATCGTGGATGGAATGAAACAGAAACATTCTGAAATCCGAAGCACCGGAAGATCCCTTGAATGAAATGGAACCGGTCTTTTCCTTGACTTTTTTGACATCACCGGATGAAGCACCACCGAGAAAGTTTGTAATATCTCCTTGCTGAAGACGACGGAACAGATTCATGACATCGTCACTGTCTCCTGCATCTTCATTTTCATCTTCTTCGTTGTCCTCCTGAATGGATGGACCGAACTGTGAAAAACGTGTATCAAGCTCTTCCGGATCTTCTGTCTTTGTGATTACAAGCACGATACATTCAGAATTGATCGGAATTGCTTCTATCATCAGAGGAACATCATCTGCTTCAAAGCCAAACTGAAAACTGGCCTGACGCATCATTTCCTGGAAAAGCTCACGGGCTTTTTCGGTTCCGTAAGCGAGCTCACTGATTTTGATCTGACGCTTGGCAAGGTCTTCTCTGGTAAGTGTACAACGGATCTGGTGATCATTCACCTTTTCAATTTTCAATATTTACTTACCTCCTGTCACCTTTAAATTACACAAATACTAAATGAAACACTATGCGATGTCAATACATGTATTGGTTTGTTTCACAAAATTTTATATATTTTTCCGCAAAATATTACTTGCTTTATTCTATTTTATCCTGTATAGTGATTAAGCAAGTTGTCTCTGAACGATATGTATCGGAAAGGAGGCACGATAATCTTTCAGTTCTTTTGATTTTAAAAATGTCCTGTACTGTCTGTACAGGGTGTCTTACAGGTGATATGACCTGTCGGGAAAAATTCCCTGCTTAATCAAATCAGAAAAATCCACAAAACAACCAAACAAACCTGAAGTAAGATTATTTCTATATCTGTTTTTTATGCAATGCAATTGATACTGCAGATGACACTTGCCAGACTGTTTATAAACTCATTTACCGCCTCAGGGAAAATTCTTACACAAAAAACAATATATCACGGAGATATTACCTCTTTACCGTTCTATGTGTGAGATATTCCACTATCCGATCTCAGTCAGTAAATAAACAGAAAAACAATATAAAAAGGAACAGGAGGACCCCGCCGAATGTTCGAATTTGGTAATGACGATAACTGAATAGTCTGATATAATATAGGACGATTGGAAAGGAGACAGGAGATGAAAAAAGCAGTTCCTGTGATATTCACAATTGTCCTTATTATTTTGCTTGGGGCGGCTGTGTTTGGAAAAAAACTGATCAGCCGTTATTCATATAGTAAAGAACGTGCCGACCTGAATACTTATTTTGGTGTAAAAGATGATACCGATGTACCGATTACACTTCAGAATGATCCGCTGGATGTACATGCAAAGCTGCTCGACGGCAGCTATTATATGGACATTGATTCTGTGCGCACCTATCTGAACAGCAGATTCTATGAGGGCAAGGAAGACGGAACACTCGTCTATACAACGCCGACAGCAATCATTACTGCAACCACCGGGAGCGGAGACTGGTCCGGTACCGATGGAAGCGGACAGACTGAGAAGTACCAGATCGCCAGGTATGAGGGGGATACCCTGTACGTGGCGCTTGATTATGTAAAAAAATATACGAATTTTGAATATGCTGCATATACAGATCCGAATCATATGCAGATCTATACAAAGTGGGATGCCAGAAAGGTTGCGACCATAGCCAGAGATACCGAACTGCGTCATAAGGGCGGCGTGAAAAGTGATATTCTGAAAGATCTTAAGAAGGGTGATAAAGTCATTATTCTTGAGAAAATGGATAACTGGACAAAGGTAAAGACTGAGGACGCATATATCGGGTATGTGGAAAACAAACGGCTGATAAATACCACGGAGGAGACGCCGATCGGGGTAACGGATTATAAAGAACCGACCTATACCAATATTACAAAGTCCTACAAGATCAACATGGCGTGGCATGTTGTGGCAGGAGCTGCAGGCAACAGCACTTTGAGTTCACTGATGGCAAACACAAAAAGTGTCAACACTGTTTCACCGACATGGTTTTCGCTGAAGGATAACGGCGGAGACATCACCAGTTTTGCAACATCGGATTATGTTTCTCAGGCACATAATATGGGACTGGAAGTATGGGCACTTGTAGATAACTTCAGCAATAAGGATGTGGATTCCTATGAGGTACTCTCTCATGCGCAGTCCAGAGCAAATCTGATCAGTCAGCTGATGAATCAGGTCAGCCAGTACGGACTTGACGGGATTAATGTGGATTTTGAAAATATCAGTGAAGAATGTGGACAGTCTTTTATTGAATTTATCAGAGAACTGTCTATTGCATGCAGAGCGCAGCAGGTCGTGCTGTCTGTGGATAACTATGTTCCGCTCAGCATCAATGATCATTATGACCGCGCAGAACAGGGCCGTGTTGCGGATTATGTGGTTATCATGGGATATGATGAGCATTATGGCGGAGACAAGGAAGCAGGCTCGGTAGCCAGCATCGATTATGTCAGAAACGGCATTGAGAGTACGGTAAAAGAGGTTTCTCCGGAAAAGGTTATTAACGGCGTTCCGTTTTACACCAGAATCTGGACGACTGCCGGTGGAAAAGTCAGCAGCGAAGCAGTGGGAATGGCACAGGCAAATGAGTATATCAAAGCGCATAACATAAGCATGAAGTGGGATGACACCACCTGCCAGAATTACGGTGAGTACACGGACAGCAATGGTGCGCTGAACCAGATCTGGCTTGAGGATGCAGATTCCATTGATGCAAAACTGAGCGTAATGTCTGCAAATAACATCGCAGGAGTAGCGGAGTGGAGACTTGGTTTTGAAACATCCGATGTATGGGATAAAATCGCTGCTTATGTCGGACAATAAGAAATGTAGTATAATAGAGGCAATATGAAAACGCAGGTAATAAAGATAGACGAAAACAATATTGATGCACAGGCTCAGGCGGGACTGGAAAAAGCCGGTGACATTCTGAAAAACGGAGGACTTGTGGCATTCCCCACAGAGACTGTTTACGGCCTTGGCGGAGATGCGCTGAATCCGGAATCTTCAAAGAAAATTTATGCGGCAAAGGGCAGACCTTCGGATAATCCGCTGATTGTCCACATATACAGAACAGAAGATCTGGTGCCGATTACCGGATCGGTGCCACAGGCAGCGTATGATCTGGCAGAAGCATTCTGGCCGGGACCGCTTACGATGATTATGAATAAATCGGATCTGGTTCCCTATGAAACAACGGGAGGCATGGATACGGTGGCAATCCGTATGCCCAGCAACAGAATTGCAGCGGCGCTGATCAGGACGGGCGGCGGATTTATTGCTGCGCCAAGCGCAAACACATCCGGAAGACCGAGTCCGACGCTGGCACAGTATTGCATTGAAGATCTGGACGGCAAGGTGGATATGATTATTGACGGCGGTCAGGTGGGAATCGGTCTGGAGTCTACCATTGTGGATCTGACAGTGGATGTCCCGATGATATTACGGCCGGGATACATCACACTGGAAATGCTTCAGAAGGTACTTGGCAAAGTGGATGTGGATCGCACCATTATTGACGGAAATTCAAAACTGAAACCGAAGGCACCGGGGATGAAATACAGACATTACGCTCCCAAGGGAGACCTTACCATTGTTGAGGGAACGCAGGAGCATGTCACACAGTATATCAACCGGATGGCGGCTGCAAAGATGGCAGAAGGAGAAAAGGTCGGTATCATCAGCACAGATGCCACCTACGGAACCTATCTTGCAGATGTGGTAAGAAGCGCAGGAAAACGTGAGGATGAAGAAACAATTGCGAGAGAGCTTTTTCATATTCTCCGTGAGTTTGATGATGAACAGGTAACTGTGATGTATTCGGAATCATTTGATGATAAGGGAATCGGACAGGCAATCATGAACCGGCTGCTCAAAGCTGCCGGGCATCATGTGGAACATGTATAAAGGGACACAATCAAAAGCAAAGCGGAGGAAGGGGCAGAAATGGTAGCACTTGGAAGTGATCATGGCGGATTTGACCTGAAACAGGCGGTAATTGAACATCTGAAGGAAAGAGGAATCGCATATAAGGATTTTGGAACTTATGACAAAAAATCCTGCGATTACCCGATTTTCGGACAGGCAGCTGCGCAGGCAGTAGCAAGCGGAGAATGTGAAAAGGGAATTGTAATCTGTACCACAGGAATCGGCATTTCAATTGTAGCCAATAAGGTAAAGGGAATTCGCTGTGCACTTTGTTCAGATACACTTTCAGCCAGAATGACCAGAGAACATAACGATGCAAATATGCTTGCCATGGGCGGCGGCATGATTGGCAGCAACCTTGCGGTAGATATTGTGGATACGTTTCTTGATACACCTTTTTCAGGACTGGAAAAACACAGCAGACGAATCGGTGAAATCAGCACAATGGAGGATAAGTGATGGGAAAAGTTGTAATTATGGATCACCCGCTGATCCAGCACAAGATCGGCTATATCAGAAGAAAAGATACAGGAACGAAGGATTTCAGACAGACCATCAGTGAAATTGCAATGCTGATCTGCTATGAAGCGACAAGAGACCTGCAGCTGCAGGAAGTTGAGATTGAGACACCGATCTGTAAGGCAAAGGTGAAGGAACTGAAGGGAAGAAAACTCTGTGTTGTTCCGATTCTGCGTGCCGGACTCGGTATGGTAGACGGAATGCTGACGCTGATTCCTGCTGCAAAAGTGGGACATATCGGTTTATATCGTGATCCTGAGACACTGGCACCGGTAGAGTATTATTGCAAGATGCCTGCAGATATCACGGAAAGAGAAATCTTCGTAGTAGATCCGATGCTGGCAACCGGCGGATCTTCTTCTGCAGCCATTACAATGCTTAAAAAGAGAGGCTGCAAGCATATTCATTTCATGTGCATCATTGCGGCACCGGAGGGAATCAAAAAGCTGCAGGCAGATCATCCGGATATTGACATTTTCATTGGTGCAGTAGATGAAAAGCTGAATGAACATGGATATATTGTTCCGGGTCTTGGGGATGCAGGAGACAGAATTTTCGGAACAAAATAATCCTTCAGGGGAGAACGTTCATGAAAAGAGAAGACTATATAACGTGGGATGAGTATTTCATGGGAGTCGCCAAGCTGTCCGGGATGAGATCCAAAGACCCGAATACGCAGGTGGGCTCCTGCATTGTAAGCCAGGAGAACAAGATCCTCTCCATGGGATATAACGGATTTCCCAAGGGATGTTCTGATGATGATTTTCCATGGGAGCGTGACGGTGATGATGAACTTGCAACAAAGTATCCGTATGTGACGCACAGTGAGCTGAATGCAATTCTGAACTATCGCGGGGGCAGCCTGGAAGGCGCAAAGATATATGTTTCTCTTTTCCCATGCAATGAATGTGCCAAGGCAATTATCCAGGCAGGGATTAAAACGGTAATCTATGACAGCGATAAGTACAGCAGTTCTGCTGCAACGCGCGCATCCAAGAAGATGTTTGATGCAGCAGGAGTCAGATATTATCAGTATCAGCGTTCGGGGCGCAACATACAGATTATCATATGAGATATTTCAAAAACGGGGCAAAAACTGAATATATGCGCAAAAAGGGCATCAGATGTCTGGGGCTGATTCTGACTGTTATCTTCTGCGTTGTGTCGGTTCCCTGCAGGGCAGATGCAACGGAAGAAACGAAGCAGAAGCTGAAAGAAGCACAGCAGAAAAGGGAACAGACACAGTCTACACTGGATAATCAGAAGAGTAATATCAACCAGATGAACAGTCAGAAGGACAGCCTGCAGGGGCAGTTAAGCAATCTGAACGGGCAGCTGACACAGGTCAGTGATAATCTGGCAGATATTGAAAAGAATATTGATGCGAAGCAGACGGAAATCGATACAACCAAAGCAGATCTTGCGGAGGCACAAAAAACAGAAGAAGCACAGTATGCTGCAATGAAAAAAAGGGTTCAGTTCATTTATGAGAAACAAAGCAGCGCCCTTCTGGAAATGTTTTTCAAGGCAAAAAGCTTTGGAGATTTTCTGAACCAGAGCAATTATGTGGCAGATCTTTCTGCCTACGACCGTAAGATGCTGGATCAGTATCAGCAGACCAAGACGGAAATCGCACAGAAAGAAGCTGATCTGGAAAAAGAGATGAGTGATCTGAATGAGTATCAGACGAAGCAGCAGGCAGAACAGAGCCGTGTTTCGGGACTGGTCAGTCAGACCTCAGGAAGCATCAGCAAGTATTCAAGTCAGATTTCGGATGCACAGAAGCAGGCGGAGGCAATAGAGGATGATATCACACAGCAGGATGCTGATATCAAGGCGCTGCAGGCCAAGCTGGCTGAAGAAATCAGAATGTCGAAGCTGGCTGCGCAGTCTTCCTGGAGAGATATTTCAGAGGTTACGTTTGCAGACGGGGATCGTTATCTTCTGGCAAATCTGATATACTGCGAAGCAGGCGGTGAACCATATGAAGGCAAACTTGCCGTAGGTTCTGTCGTAATCAACCGGGTGCTCAGTTCGGTATATCCGGATACGGTTGTCGGAGTGATTTATCAGAATAAACAGTTTTCTCCTGTTGCCAGCGGAAGACTGGCGCTTGCGCTGGCTGAAGGGCGGGCAACAGACTCCTGCTATCAGGCGGCAGATCAGGCCATGAGCGGTGTTACCAATGTCGGTGAATGTGTATACTTCAGAACACCGATTGACGGTCTGACCGGAATCAATATTGGCGGGCATGTATTTTACTGATTTTGAGAGATGGCTTTTTCGATGGGAATTTTAATATTTGAAACTCCATTGGCATATATTTCAGTTAAGAGTCTGTTCAGTGCGAGCAGACTCTTTTTCAGAAGAGCAGCATCAATGAGATGGCGGTCAAAGGCGTCTTCAAGTTCATCAAGATCAACGACGCGGACGCTGCCATCAGGCTCAATAATGACATCAGCAAGAAGATCGGTAACCAGAATGGTATTTTTTTCCGGATCGATCTCATAATCAACAATATCGCAGTACCAGTATGCAAAAGAATTGTCAGAACGAAAGAATTTACTGACTTTCCAGTTGTTATGGAGGTAATAGCATGAGTAACCGTACGCCAGATTCGGCTTTGGGTGAAATGCTTTCCATGAAGTAATGACGACAGATTCGTCGCATTGCAGAATCGTGTCATCTTTCAGCAGAATACATTCGGATGGAATAATTCGTTTACGATAAAGAATCGGGTGAATCATATATGTTCTCCCAATCAGCGCCTCGCGCGTGATCACAAACAGAATTGGTTATGATTAAAAGCTTACACTTTAGGATTTGAATTGTCAATCAGACAGAAATGGAATATGAAATGAAAAAGCAGATTATTAAAATCATCTATATATTGGCCGTTTTTGTGATCTCGGTACTGGTTATAGGAGAGATATCCAACCAGGAAAATACGGATATGACGGCACAGATGCCGGCGGCAACCTATCCGGTCGTAACAATGATGGAAAACGGTAAAGCAGTGGATACGCTCCATGGGTATGCACAGGAGATGGAAGTAAATTATATGCATGGTACGGTGCTGCCGGTTGGAGGGGACAGAAAGGTTCAGATGCGCATGCAGCTGTTTAATACAACCCCTGCAAATCTTACTTTTGAAGTCAGAACGCTGGATGGAACAAGCCTTGTGGAAAGCACCAAAATTACAGATTATAAGCAGGATGACAGTAACGGTACAATTGATGCTTCTTTTCAGCTGAAGGATCTGATTGAGAGCGATACGGAATATATGCTCGTAATTCTGGCAGATGTTAACGGGAAAACGGTAAGGTACTATACCAGAATTGTCTGGACGGAAGATGACAGCAGGTACCATGTGGATGAGAAACTGAATTTTGTCAGCACATTTCATAATAAGACATTCGATAAGAATCAGGCACAGGATCTTTCAAGCTATCTGGAAACCAATTCTGAAGGAGATAATTCTTCTTTCCATAAAGTAGATATTCACAGCAGTCTTGATCAGGTATCCTGGGGGTCACTCACCATAAGCTCACATACGGATCCGGAGGTGTTTATTACCGATATTCATGGTCAGACCGGATCATTCAGACTGGATTATCAGGTGACGGTTACAGATGACCAGAAAGTTTCCAGAACCTATGATGTGCAGGAAAGCTACAGAGTCAGATATACTGCTGACCGGATTTATCTTCTGGATTTCCAGAGAACGATGGACTATGTATTTGACGGAAGCGCATCTGATTTTACCGGAACGAAGCTGAATCTTTCCATCAGTGATCCGGATCTGCAGATGGTGGAAAGCGATGGCGGCGGTGCATTTGCGTTTGTCAGTGCCGACAGGCTCTATATCTATAATGTCAGTGATCGCAAACTCGCACGTCTTTTCGGCTTTTATAACAGTGATCAGAGTGATGACAGAACATTGTGGAAAAATAATTCCATCAGGATTCTCAATGTGGATGAAGCAGGTAATGTTGAGTTTCTGGTATCCGGGTATATGGACCGGGGCAGACATGAGGGCGAAGTGGGAACACTTGTCTACGATTATAATGCAACTGTCAATACGGTTGAAGAAAAAGCATTTGTATCCAGTACACAGTCTGAAGAGATAGTAATGGCATATGCAAATGAACTGGCATATTCCAGCCAGAATGATGAATTTTACATGATGCGTGGTGACAGCGTTTATGCAGTAAACCTCAATGACAGATCATGGAAAGACGTTATCAGGAATATTGTGGGATGTGATTACAGAGTTTCAGAATCCGGAAGCATGGTTGTATGGCAGAAGAATTCCGGAGAGAATGCGATGAGCAGCATTCAGCTGATGAATATGAATACGCAGGCAGTCTCGGAAATCACTGCTGACAGCGGAGATTATATCAGACCGATCGGCTTTATGGGAGAAGATCTTGTATATGGACTTCTTCATAAAAAGGATATATACAGCGATCAGATGGGTAATCCGGTATATCCGATGTACAGTATTCAGATCAGAGATAAGGACGGAAATACACTGGAAGATTATCATGTGGATAATATGTTTGTGACAGATGCTGAGATTAAGGATAATCAGATTGCACTGACCAGGGTCAGCTGGAATGCGGAAACGAAGAAATACAGCAGCGCAGATGCGGATCAGATTATGAGTACACTGGAAGCACAGGAGGGCAGTAATACGGTTGTTACGACAAACTCTGATATATTTGAAAATACAGTGGAAATTACGTTAAAGAGCAGTTCCAATGAATCAGCGGTGAAGCTTCTGACACCCAGTGAAATTCTTTATGAAGGAAGCCGTGAAGTATCAATTACGGAAGAGGCGGACGAAGCGGCTCCGGATCTGTACTATGTGTATGGACAAAGCCGGATTGACGGAATTTATACAGAACCTGCGCAGGCAGTTGCGGCAGCAGATCAGATTTCAGGAGTGGTAACGGATGATAGCAACAGGTACGTATGGATCAAAGGTAATCTTCTGACCAAAAATCAGATCATGTCGATTACAAATGCAGCAGAGGGAAAAGATCTGTCAGGAGAATCTTCCACAGCAGCCTGTCTTGACCTGATGCTTCAGAATGAGGGTATCAGTCAGAATGTACAGGCAATGCTGAAAAAGGGAAGTTCGGTCAATGAAATCCTCAGTTCGAGTCTTCCTGATGCACAGGTTCTGGATCTTGGAGGGTGCAGTCTGAGTGCAGCACTGTATTATGTGAATCAGGATATTCCGGTGCTGGCAATGATGAATGATGGCAGTTCTGTACTGATTATCGGATTTAATGATCTTAATACGGTGATTCTTGACCCGTCAAAGAAAACAGCGTCTGTGTACAAGTATGGAATGAAGGATTCAGAAGAACTGTTCCAGAAGAACGGAAATCATTTTGTTACCTACCTGATGCCGCAGGAGGATGCGGGCTGAACCAAAAGGAAAGAATAAAGCATAAAAAGAGCGGCTGCCTATGACCGGTTTAAATTCCGGTTCATAAGGCAGCCGCCTTTTATATCAATCGTTCAGTTGGTCAGTTCTCCGTTCTTATATCTGGTGACAATACTCTGGATACGTTCTACCGGATTTAAGAGATCACTGATGGAAGCATCGTGGTTTAACGTATCAATCAGGTATGCAATGTATTTACTCATATCACAGCTGATATACCATTCACGGGAAAGCAGCTCCGGTGTCTGATAAATCAGATTTGTGGTCAGGATGCGGTCAATAATACCATCTTTGTAAGCCTGATCAAATTTTTCCAGACCGCCGGTAAACAGACCGAAGGTGGAAAATACATAAATTCTTGCTGCCTTACGTTCTTTCAGAGCAGCGGCAACATCCAGCATGCTTTCGCCGGAAGAGATCATATCGTCAACAATGATGACAGATTTGCCTTCAACAGAAGAACCGAGGAATTCGTGAGAGAGAATCGGGTTGCGGCCATCAACTACCTGTGTATAGTCACGGCGCTTATAGAACATTCCGACATCAAGCCCCAGAACACTGGCAAGATAAATGGCACGGCTCATACCGCCTTCATCAGGGCTGATAACCATCATGTGGTCAGAATCAATCTGAAGATCATTTACATTGCGAAGGAGTGCCTTGATGAACTGGTAGGTGGTGCGGACTGTTTCAAAACCATGCAGCGGGATGGCATTCTGTACACGTGGATCATGTGCATCGAAAGTGATGATATTATCAACACCCATATTTACCAGTTCCTGCAGTGCAATAGCACAGTCAAGGGATTCACGGCCACTTCTCTTATGCTGTCTGCTTTCATACAGAAAAGGCATGATTACGGTGATTCTTCTTGCTTTTCCACCGACAGCGGCAATGATACGCTTTAAGTCCTGATAGTGATCATCAGGAGACATGTGATTCTGTTTGCCGAAAAGAGAATAGGTCAGACTGTAATTGGCAACATCCACCATGAGATACAGATCATCACCACGGACAGATTCTTTGATGACACCTTTTGCTTCACCGCTTCCGAAACGCGGGACATCGGCTTCCAAAAGGTAGGAAGGACGTTCATAACCTGTAAATGCAAGGCTTCCCTTGTGCTCGTTTTCACGTTCAGCTCTCCATTTTACAAGATAATAATCAACTTTTTCTCCGAGAGAACGGCAGCCTTTCAGCGGGATGATACCGAGTGAACCTACCGGTATGGTTTCCAGATCTCTTTTTTCTTCTCTTCTTGGCATGAAAAAAACTCCTCACTTTCTGTTCTTGACAAAGTTCTATATCCACAAAACTCATTTACTGAGCTTCGAAAGATTCAGAGACAGCTAAACATTATGGCTTTTCTTATATAACCGGATATCCGGACCGGTCAGCTTGATCAGCATGAAATTACTGGTTATTCTGGAAAAAATACGGTCAGAATAACGGTCACGGAGCTCTTCGAGAGAAAGATTTGTAGAAATAACGGTTGCATGGTGCCTGATATAACGCTCATTTAAACATGAAAACAGCTGGGAGGTGACAAAGGAGTTTGTCAGTTCCGTTCCCAGATCATCAATAATCAGCAGTTCGCAGTTAAACAGATTTTCCTGAAGAACCTGGAGCTGTTCTTTCTTATGGTAATCGAAGGAGTTTTCAGATAAGCGCTGGAAGAGATCTGCAGCACTGAAATAAATGACTGAATGACCGTGATCCAACAGTTCTTTGGCAACACAAATGGAAAGAAAAGATTTTCCGGTACCTACTGTACCATAAAAGAACATATTTTGGTAGCTTGAATTGAAATTTTTAATGAAATCTCTGCAGGTGTCCACAGCACCGCGAAAATGACTGAGATCTTCCCCCTGATAAAAGCTGTCTGTCAGGACGGAGAAGTTGTTGGCTGCAGATAAACGGTCCAGATTGGATTGAGAATAAAGAAGATTTATGATTTCCTGTTTGAAGCAGTGACATTTTTCATTGTTGATATATCCGGTATCATGACAGTCCGGACATTCATAATGAGGAAGCAGGTAATCCTCCGGGAGTCCGGCTTCCTTCAGAAGTGCTTTTTTCTGAACGGCAATTTCAGCCAGCTTTTTTTTCAGCCAGCTGCGATCCTGGACTTCTCCGCTTAAAAGCCGGATACCGAAAGACGCACTGACATCGGAAGTGGATTCATCCAGCTCCTGATATCCCGGTACGTGCTGATATACATACTGCAGATGTGCAGCCGCTTCTTCGCGGCTTTTCTGCTGTTTGATTTCGTACTGATGCATGATTGCATCATATTGTGCATTTGTAAGTGCCACGACGACTCCTTATCAGTTATGTAAAAGCTGTTTTTCCAACGCATCAAAATCATAATCGTTCTGCTGAAACTGATTGAAGCTGTTCTTGCGTGCAGCAGTCCGTTCGGAACTGCGAATGTTCCTTGCGGCGGGAGCAGCGGTATGTGCGGCATCAAGTCTGGCGATGTCGTTTTTATCCTGGACACCGTTGTCATGCCAGTTACGGAGGATTCCGTCCGCATAACGGAGCCTGTTCTTCTGTGTGGATAAAACGGTACGGTCGCATGCTTCCTGAATAATATCCATGGAAAAACCATAGGAGTCAAGCCACTGGCTGATAAAACCGGCTTCCTTGTCCGTCGGTGCATTTTCCATGCCCAGAGATTTCATGACAACATAAATCCGCTTGTCATATTTTGCAGAGCGTGATTTTGCCTGCTTGGGTGTCCGGATCCCGTCACGGTCCCATTCAATGGCAACCTTTTCCATATACCTGAAATCGGTTTTCTCATGCTCAATACAGTATTGCATCAGATAATCAAGAAGATCATCTGAAAACTGAAGGTCATTGTGAATATACAGAATCGTCCGCATTTCAGCAACACTTAAGGTGCGGCCGAAATACTGCTCTGCAATATAAAGAAGCTGTGAACAGTGAGCGTCCTGTCTGAAGTCCTGGAGCTGTTTTACCGTGTAATTCGGCTTTTCCGGAACGGTATTCTGCACCGGTGCCTGTATCTGGGGCTGAACCGGAGCAGGCGCAGGAAATGACGTCTGGGCAGGAGTCTGCATGATCAGAGGCGCAGCCTCTTCCTGAACCGGGAACTGCTTTACAGGGGGCAGTTCTGCGGGCATCTCTCTGAAAGAAGGCATATCTTCCATATGAATTCCGGTCAGATGACGTGCACCGTCATATTCAAGACTGATCAGACCCTGCTTCTCCCAGTAACGGAGTGCACGCATGACGTCCTTTTCGGTATGGTTGAATTTATCGGCAATATCAGAAACACTTGTGGGCAGATTGGCGCTCATCATGCGCAGCAGATAAAGATAGACCTTGATCTGCGCGTCATTGGCATCGCCCATGTATGTATCAATAAACATATTAGAGACAGAAGTTGACTCTTCCCCCGAACCACAATTAATCGTAACTCTCCCCATCATAATGCTTCACCTGTCTTTACCTGAAATGTATGCTCGAAAAGCCGCGGCAGTTTCCCTGACTGAACGGCCATGTATTAATAATTCATCGAACAGTTGAGATTATAGCATATGGATTTTTCAAATGATATAGAAAAAACGACGAGAAAAATGCGCTCCCAGAGCGGCTTCGTCATGCTGAAGACCGATGTGGATAATGTGGATTCTGTGGACGGAAAGAGAACCTGCGGAATAAAAAAACCGTTACAGTCCTCTATTTCAGAGGTTACTGTAACGGCTGTTATCCACTTCCCGGAAGCGGGGAAAACTACGTTGATGACGTGGAAAAAGTGGAAAAAAATCAGTGACCCAGCAGTTCATCGCCTATTTTGACGACATCTCCGGCACCCATAGTTATCAACAAATCCCCTTTCGTGCAATTTTGCAGAAGAAATTTTTCAATTTCATTAAACGACGGAAAGTAGTAACATTCATGTCCGAGTTTACGTATTTCATCCTGTAAAGTACGGGAACTGATGCCCAGATGGTCCGTTTCACGTGCGGCATAAATGTCTGCCAGTACCACATGATCGGCAAGGGAAAGAGCTTTCGCAAATTCCGGAAGGAGTGCTTTTGTCCTTGTGTAGGTATGCGGCTGGAACACACACCATACGGATTTGTGCGGATAATTTCCGGCAGCAGTCAGAGTTGCTCTGATTTCTGTGGGATGATGAGCATAATCATCCACAATCGTAACACCGTCAACTACGCCTTTGTATTCAAATCTGCGGTTGGTTCCGGAAAAAGCACTGAGAGCGGAAAGAATGAATCTGTCTTCAATGTGGAAAAGGTCAGCGACAGCGATTGCTGCCATTGCATTATAAACATTGTGGACACCGGGTACATGCAGAGTAATTTCACGGTCCGGTGCATTATGATGATGTACCGTGAAGGTTGCATTGGCAAGGTGGTCATAGGTAATGCCGGTTGCGTAATAATCATAGGCTGCATCCATGCCGTAGGTGATGACGGGGCATTTCAGATTACCTGTGATTTCGGAAAGACGGTCAATTTCCCCGTTGATGACAAGTGTTCCGTCATCCGGGAGCAGTTCGCAGAAAGTGCGGAAAGAATGACGGATATCATCCAGGTCTTTAAAGAAATCCAGGTGATCCGCATCAATATCAAGAACAACAGACACTTTCGGGAAAAGACTTAAGAAGCTGTTGGTATATTCACATGCTTCAGCAACAAAATAGTCAGAATGTCCGATCCGTGTATTCCCATTGATATCCTTGAAGACACCGCCGATGGAAAGCGTCGGGTCGGTTCCCGCATCCAGAAGAATCTTGGAAATCATGGAAGTGGTTGTGGTCTTGCCGTGTGTACCGCTGATGGCAACCGGCATTTTGAAATATTTCATGATCTGGCCAAGGAGCTGTGCTCTGGTCAGCATGGGAATTCCGGCGGAAACGGCAGCGGCATATTCCGGATTGTCCGGATGAATTGCACTGGTATAAACAATTACATCGATCGGAGAAGCTTCAGAAATGTTTTCAGCTTTCTGACCGTAGCAGATGTGGATGCCGAGTGCTTCAAGAGAATCGGTCATTGCGGAATGTTTTGAATCAGAACCGGAGATCTGAAATCCCCTGTTCTGCAGAATCTGAGCGATTCCACTCATAGAGATACCGCCGATACCGATGAAATAAACGTGAACGGGTTTCTTAAAATCAATCTGATACATGATGCCTCCAAAGAAATCTATTAATAAGGAAATGACATTTATCCAAAATCGATAATGTTAACAAGTCCTATAGATTATATAGCACGTGACAGGACAATGTCAAAATGTTAAATATTGCAGTAAAAAGAAAGAAAAAAGAAAATAAAATAGTGAATAAGTCATAAATGATCAAAAAGAATCAAAAAAAAAGTTGTAGATAAATGACAGAATATATAACAAGAAATTGGTAAATTGTGTGAAATCACGTTTCCATAATATTTATGTTGTGTTATACTTATAGCAGGGAATCATCTTGATACATTTCCTGGATTCCGGTATGAAAGGGAGAATACCGGAATAAGCTAGAAATACCAGAATGCGATAAGACAACGAGGTGGTAAGATGATTAAAAAGGAAATGATAGCCATGCTGCTGGCTGGAGGACAAGGCAGCAGACTCGGCGTACTGACGGCCAAGATGGCAAAGCCTGCAGTATCGTTCGGAGGGAAATACAGAATTATTGATTTCCCGCTCAGCAATTGTATCAATTCAGGGGTAGATACAGTCGGTGTTCTTACCCAGTATTGTCCGCTAAAACTGAATTCTCATATCGGAATCGGTATTCCGTGGGATCTGGACAGAAATATCGGAGGAGTTTCCATTCTGCCGCCATATGAGAACAGTATCAACACAGAATGGTACAGTGGCACGGCAAATGCCATATACCAGAATCTCGAGTACATGGAAAGCTATCATCCGGACTATGTAATGATTCTTTCAGGGGATCATATTTATAAGATGGATTATGAGACCATGCTTGATTTCCATAAGGCCTGCAATGCAGATGTCACAATTGCGGTTATGCCTGTACCGATGGAAGAAGCCAAGCGTTTTGGCATCATGATTACTGATGATAAAAAACAGATTACGGATTTTGAGGAAAAACCTGAACATCCGCGCAGTAATCTTGCGTCCATGGGAATTTACATCTTTTCCTGGGAAGCTCTTAAGGAAGCACTGATTACCAATAAAGATCAGCCGGGACTTGATTTCGGCAAACATATCATTCCTTATTGCAAGGATCACGGCCGCAGCCTCTATGCATATGAGTTTGACGGTTACTGGAAGGATGTCGGCACACTGACTTCATATTGGGAAGCCAATATGGAACTGATTGATATTGTTCCGGAATTCAATCTGTATGAAGAATACTGGAAAATCTATACCAAGAATGAGATTCAGCCTCCGCAGTATCTGGGACCGGACAGCGCAATTGAACGCAGCATTATCGGTGAAGGTTCAGAAATATACGGAGAAGTATATGATTCGGTGATCGGATGCGGTGTTACGATCGGAAAAGGAACGGTCGTGCGGCATTCCATTGTAATGAACAGTGTCAGAATCGGTGACGACTGCAACCTGGAAAAGGCGATTGTTGCAGAAGAGACCGTAGTCGGCGATCATGTTTCACTTGGCGCCGGTGAAGAGAAAGATAATGAGACGAGACCTGATATTTATCGGGAAGGACTCTGCACAGTAGGAGAAAATTCATTTATTCCAAGCGGTGTAACCGTTGGAAAAAATACTGTGATTTCCGGACTTACCACATTGAAGGATTACCCGGACAATCAGCTGGAAAGCGGCAGAACTTTAGATAAGGCAGGTGATCACGAATGAGAGCAATAGGCATAATTCTTGCAGGCGGTAACAGTAATAAAATGCGTGAACTCTCTACCAAAAGGGCAGTATGTGCAATGCCTGTTGCAGGTCTTTATCGCAGCATAGATTTCGCGCTCAGCAATATGTCCAATTCACATATTCAGACCGTTGCAGTTTTTACACAGTATAATGCGGGCAGTCTGAATGAGCACCTCAGTTCTTCCAAATGGTGGGATTTCGGAAGAAAGCAGGGCGGTATGTTCATCTTCACACCTGCCCAGACGGCGAACAGCAATCGCTGGTACCGCGGCACGGCAGATGCTATCGGACAGAACCTTGATTTCCTGAAACAGTGTCATGAACCGTATGTCATCATCACATCCGGTGACTGCGTATATAAGATGGATTACAACAAGCTCCTTGAATATCATATCAGCAAACAGGCAGACATTACGGTTGTATGTAAGGATATGCCGGCAGATGTGAATACGGACAGATTTGGGACAATCCGTATGAATGAAGAGAGCAGAATTGAAGAGTTCGAGGAAAAACCGGTAGTGGCAAGATCCAATACCATTTCCTGCGGAATTTATGTGATCCGCAGACGGCAGCTGATCGAACTGATTGAGAAGGCAGAAGCAGAGGAAAGATTTGATTTTGTCCGGGATATTCTTGTCAGATATAAGGACATGAAGAGAATCTACGGATATAAGATCAGAAATTACTGGAGCAATATAGCAACCATAGAGGATTACTTCAATACCAACATGGATTTCTTAAAGCCTGAGGTACGTCAGTATTTCTTCTGTGATTATCCGAATATCTACACCAAGGTGATTGACCTTCCGCCGGCCAAATACAATGTGGGAGTCAAGGTCAGGAACAGCCTGATCTCGAGCGGATGTATCATCAACGGGACAGTAGAGGATTCACTGATATTCAAAGAGTCATTTGTCGGAAACAACTGCTACATTAAGAATTCTATCATCCTGAACGATGTCTATATAGGAGACAATACACATATCGAGAACTGCATCGTGGAAAGTCACGGAACAATTCAGGCAAACTCCTATTATAAAGGCGAAGATGACATCAGGATCGTGGTAGAAAATAATGAGCGGTACGTGATCTGAGTTACACGCGGCGCATACAACCATGGGGGGTAAACATGAAGATTACAGATGTGCGTGTAAGAAAAGTGGCAAAGCAGGGCAAAATGAAAGCAGTTGTATCCGTGACCTTTGATAATGAATTTGTTGTTCATGACATCAAAGTGATTGAAGGCGACAAAGGCCTGTTCATTGCAATGCCAAGCAAGAAGTCAGCGGACGGAGAATATCGGGATATTGCACATCCGATTAACTCCGACACAAGGCAGCTGATGCAGCAGATGATTCTTGACAGCTATGAGAAGGCAGCTGCCGATTCTGCGCAGGATGAACAGCTTGAAGCGGATATGACAATTGAATAATGACAGTATCGTGTGACTGACTTTAGGAAGCAGCCGGGACAGAAATGTTCCGGTTGCTTTTTTGTCTCCCGGCTTCTATAATTCAGATAACAACATAAAGGAAAAAGCGTCACAGAACGGGGCATGTTCTTCATGGCCCGGCGTTTTGTGACGCCTTTGCGCATAAAAATCATAACAGGAGAATTGAGATGTATATTATTGCAGGACTCGGAAACCCGGAAAAACAATATGACGGAACACGGCACAATGTCGGATTTGCGACAATAGACTGTCTTTCGGAGAAATACGGAATCAGTCTGACGGAGAAGAAATTCAGAGCGGTGTACGGAAAAGGCAGGATCGGAGAAGAGAAAGTCATTCTGGTAAAACCGCTTACCTATATGAATCTCAGCGGAGAAAGCCTCGGAGAAATGACAGCCTATTTTAAGATCGATCCGACAAGCGAACTGATCGTCATATCTGATGATATTGATCAGGAGATCGGTGATATCCGTGTACGCCCCAAGGGAAGTGCCGGCGGACATAACGGTCTTAAAAATATCATTCTGCATGTCGGAACGGATGAATTTGCAAGAGTACGTGTCGGTGTCGGACATAAGCCTGCAGGAATGGATCTTGCGGATCATGTGCTGAGTCATTTCACAGCGTCTCAGCAGAAGGAAATGAATGACAGTATCGAACGTGCGTCAGAGGCGGTCCGTGTCATCATGGAGCAGGGAACAGATGTCGCAATGAACCGGTTTAATCATAAAAAGAGCCAGTAAACAGAAAGATAAAACAGAAATGGAGCTGTTATGAGAGCAATAGAAGCACCGCTGCAGGAAATGGAGCAGTTTAAGGAACTGAACAGTTACCTGGATAAGCCTTTTGCCTGTGCAGAAGTATCCGGCTGCGCGGATTCGCAGAAAATGCATCTGATTAACGGGCTTGGCAAGGATACCAGATACAGGATTATTGTTACCTACAGTGATCTCAGGGCAAAAGAGATTTATGAGGACTATAAGTTTTATGACAGAAATGTCACATTATATCCGGCCAAAGATCTGATCTTTTATCAGGCGGATGTGCATGGCAATGAAATTGTCAGAGAGCGGATCAGGAGTCTTCGCAGATTGATTGAAGGCAGACCCATGACTGTGGTGACTACTTTTTCAAGTCTGATGACGCCGCAGATTCCGATCGAAGTAATCCGGGATAATATTCTTTCCATTGATCGCAGAAAGCCGGCGGATGAGGCAAAGATTGCAAAGGCACTGGTCCAGATGGGTTATGAGAAGAATTATCAGGTGGAAGCACCGGGACAGTTCTCGATCCGCGGAGATATCATTGATGTGTTTGATCTGACGGAAGAAAATCCCTACCGGATTGAACTCTGGGGGGATGAGGTACAGTCCATCCGCAGTTTTGATATTCTCTCACAGCGTTCCATTGAAAAACTGGAATCCATTGAAATCTATCCGGCGACGGAAATGATTCTGACGCCGCAGCAGCTTCAGCACGGAATGGAAAAGATCCGGGAAGAAGCGGAGCATACCGTCAAAGCACTTCGAAGTCAGTTCAAGACAGAAGAATCGGCGCGTCTTAAGAATGCGGTGGACGAGCTTGGCGAACAGCTTCAGGAGCTTCATACCACAACCAATATCGAAAGCTATATCCGGTATTTCTATGAAGAACCGGTCTCTTTTCTGGAGCTTTTTCCCAGAGGAAACAGCTGCATATTCATTGATGAACCCGGGCATGTGCAGGAACATGCAAATGCGGTGGAAACCGAATTCCGCGAGAGCATGGTGCACCGTTCCGAAAAGGGGTATATTCTTCCGGGACAGATGAATCTTCTGTTCCCGGTGCAGCAGTGTATTGCCAGAATGGCGAACGGGCGCAGAGTCCTTCTTGATACGCTGCAGCTGCCGGATTCGCAGAATATGTTCAGTCCGGAGAAAAAAGTTTTCATTGAAGCGAAGAGCATTGCACCGTATAACAACAGTTTTGATGCACTGGTAAAGGATTTGAAGAACTATCATCAGAAGGGCTACAAGGTGCTGATTCTCTCCGGATCGAGAACGAGAGCAAAGCGGCTTGTGGAAGATCTTCGTGATCATGAAGTTTCTTCTTTCTATAGTGAAGATCCGGGCAAGGTACTGCAGCCCGGGGATATCATGACTTATTACGGACGGATTCTGAAAGGTTTTGAATATCCGGCGGTAAAATTTGCGGTTATTGCCGAGAGCGATATTTTTGCCGAGCATCAGAAGAAGCGCAGAAAGAAAAAGCATGCCTACGAAGGCGAGAAAATCAATGATTTCGCAGACCTGAAGGTGGGAGATTACGTGGTGCATGAAGACCACGGTCTTGGCGTATACCGCGGAATTGAAAAGATTGAAACAGACCATGTCGTCAAGGATTATATCAAGATCGAATACGGAGACGGCGGCAATCTGTATGTGCTGGCAACCGGACTGGGCGTGATCCAGAAATATGCAAACGGCGGTGATGAGCAGGCGCATAAGCCCAGACTCAATAAGCTCGGATCGCCGGAATGGACGAAGACCAAGAACCGTGTCAGAAGTGCGGTTGCGGAAGTGGCGCAGGATCTGGTGGAACTGTATGCAAAGAGGCAGGCGGCGCAGGGATATCAGTTCGGAAAAGATACAGTGTGGCAGCAGGAGTTTGAGGATGCATTCCCCTATCAGGAAACGGAAGATCAGGAAAATGCAATTGATGCGACCAAGAAGGATATGGAAAGCACGAGGATCATGGACCGCCTGATCTGCGGAGATGTCGGCTTCGGCAAAACGGAAATTGCCATCCGTGCCGCATTTAAGGCAGTGCAGGACGGTAAGCAGGTGGCAGTGCTCGTGCCGACCACAATTCTGGCGCAGCAGCATTACAATACCTTTTCCGAACGGATGAAGGATTTCCCCGTACGTGTGGATATGCTGTCCAGATTCCGCACAGCCAAGGAACAGAAGAAGACGATCGAAGATCTGAAAAAGGGTATGGTGGATATCGTGATCGGTACCCACAGACTTCTTTCCGCGGATGTGAAATATAAGGATCTGGGGCTTCTGGTTGTGGATGAGGAGCAGCGATTCGGCGTTACACATAAGGAAAAGATCAAGAAGATGAAGGAAAGCGTTGATGTGCTGACGCTGACGGCAACACCGATACCGAGAACACTGCATATGAGTCTGATCGGAATCCGCGACATGAGTGTTCTTGAGGAAGCACCGAATGACAGACAGCCGATCCAGACCTTTGTCTGCGAGTACAATGACGAAATGGTCCGTGAAGCAATTGTCCGGGAGCTTTCCAGACACGGACAGGTTTACTATGTCTACAACAGAATCAGCAATATTGCGGATATCGCAGCACAGGTACAGAAACTCGTTCCGGAAGCCAATGTTGCCTTTGCACACGGACAGATGCAGGAAAATGAGCTGGAAAAGATCATGTATGATTTCATTGATGGTGATATTGATGTCCTGATATCCACCACAATCATTGAAACCGGACTGGATATCCCCAATGTAAACACCATGATTATCCACGATTCGGACCAGATGGGACTTTCACAGCTCTACCAGCTCAGAGGGCGTGTCGGAAGATCCAACAGAACCGCATATGCCTTTCTGATGTATAAACGGAACAAAATGCTGAAGGAGGTTGCGGAAAAGAGACTTTCTGCCATCCGTGAATTTACGGATCTGGGTTCCGGTTTCAAGATCGCCATGAGAGACCTTGAAATCAGAGGCGCCGGCAGCATTCTGGGACAGAAGCAGAGCGGGCACATGCAGGCGGTCGGCTACGACATGTACTGCAAGATGCTCAATGAAGCGGTGAAAAAACTCAAGGGGACCGAAACACTCGAAGAGCAGGAAGAATTTGCAACCAGTATTGATCTGGATGTGGATGCATACATTCCGACGAAATATATTCTCAATGAAGAGCAGAAGCTGGAGATCTACAAACGGATTGCAAGCATCGAAAATCAGGGAGAAAGCGATGACATGCGGGATGAACTGGTGGATCGTTTCGGCGAAGTTCCGGAAGCAGTGGATAACCTGCTGCGGATTGCACTTCTGAGAGTCCGCGCGCATCACCTGTATATTGTAGAGATCAAGGGCGGAAACGGTGAGATCAGTTTCGAAGTCAACCGGAATGCCCACATTGACAGCGCCGGGATACCTAAGCTGCTGAAAGGCTTCGGCCAGAAGCTTTCCTTTAAGACCAGCGGAAAACCTCTTTTCCTGTATCAGTATAAAAAAGATGAGCAGGCAGAAGCGGCAGCCCGTCAGCTGTTAAAAGATACCGAGGATATCATCGCGGCAATGGAACTGGTTCTTCTGCAAAAATCATAACGGGACGGTTTCCATTCATGCTGCGCTGTGATAAAATCAGTTCTATGTGTAAACCGCAGGAGGCAGAAAATGATTAATCAGGAATATAAGAGCATGCTTGACGGAAAATCTGTCATCAGGCAGCTCTCGGAATATGCGACGGCGAGGGGAAAGGAAATCGGATATGAGAATGTTTTCGATTTCAGTCTGGGGAATCCGTCGGTTCCGGCACCGCAGTCACTGACGGATTCCATGATCCGTCTTTTACAGGAAAAAGATCCGATGGAGCTGCACGGATACAGCCCGAGTCTCGGAAATCCTGTATATAAGGAAAAGATCGCAGCATCATTGAACCGCAGATTTCAGATGAATTATACGGCAGCGCATATTTTTCCGACTACGGGTGCGGCAGGTGCGCTTGCCCATGCAGTCCGCGCGGTAACAAAGCCGGGCGACGAAGTGCTGACCTTTGCTCCCTTTTTCCCGGAATATGGTCCTTATATCAGCGGAACCGGTGCACAGCTGAAGGTGGTTCCCGCAGATACAAAGACGTTCCAGATCAACTTTGATGAATTTGAGAAGATGCTGACGGAAAATGTGACAGCAGTACTCATCAATACGCCGAACAATCCGTCCGGAATTGCCTATTCCACGGAAACACTTCAGAAGCTGGCACAGATTCTCAGGGACAGATCGGCTGCGTTCGGGCATACAGTTTTCCTGATTTCAGATGAGCCGTACCGTGAAATTGTATTTCAGGGTGCAGATTCACCCTACGTTTCGAAGTTTTACGACAATACGCTTTCCTGCTATTCTTTTTCCAAATCACTTTCACTTCCGGGAGAGAGAATCGGATATGTTGCCGTGAATCCGGCCTGCGAGGATGCGGATGTGATCGTTCCCATGTGCGGACAGATTTCAAGAGGAACAGGGCATAACTGCCCGCCGTCCATCATTCAGCTGGCGGTGGCAGAGGTATGCGATGAGACAGCAGATCTTTCCGTATATGAAACCAATATGAATCTGATCTTTGATACGCTGACGGATCTGGGATTTACCTGTGTGAAGCCGGGCGGCACCTTTTACATCTTCCCGAAGGCACTGGAAGACAGTTCGATTTCCTTCTGCAATAAGGCAAAGGATTATGATCTGATTCTGGTTCCGGGAGACAGCTTCGGCGCACCGGGGTTCTTCCGGATGGCTTACTGCATTGATACGGAGAAAGTGCAGCGCGCGATGCCAAGGCTCCGTCAGTTTGTCCGGGAGGTTTATCCGGTCAGATAAGGAGGAAGTGTCTGATGCCGAGATTTCATGCCGGCCTTGTGCTTGAAGGTGGTGGATATAAAGGAATGTTCACTGCCGGAGTACTGGATTTTTTTCTGGAAAAAAATATGGAGTTTACATCCGCATACGGTGTTTCTGCGGGGGCATGCGCACTTTGCAGTTACATTTCGAAGCAGCCGCATCGCGCTTTTGAAACGTTTGTCGATTACGCGGGAATGAAACAGTTCTGCAGTTCACGGAGCTTTTTACTGACAGGCGATCTGTTTAATGCGGATATGTCGTATGATCTGATTCCAAACTATCTGAATCCGTATGATTATGACAAAGCGATGCAGTATCCGGGAAAGGCATATGCTGTCTGTACGGATATTGAGTCCGGAAAACCGGAATATTTTCTGCTGAAGGATCTGCATGAAACCATGAGTGCGATCCGGGCATCGGCATCTATGCCGCTGGTTTCGCAGAATGTCAGAATCGGAGATCGTCTGTACCTGGATGGCGGAATGTCAGATGCGATTCCGATTCGAAAATCCGTTCAGGACGGTAATCAGAAGAGCATTGTTGTTCTGACCAAGAAGAAAGACTATCGCAGAAAAGCAGCATCACCGATGGTGATGGCCATGGTCAGAACCAGATACCGCAGATATCCGCAGCTGATCGAACGGTTTGAAAACTGGCCCGGGGAATATAATCAGACACTCAGACTGCTGGATGAGATGGAGAAAAAAGGGGAAATCCTCATTCTTCGTCCGTCAAATCTGTATGGCATCGGACGTGTGGAAAAAGATCGTGAACGCCTGCAGGCACTTTATGAAGAAGGCTGGAAAACTGCGGCGGACCACTATGAACAGATTATGTCATTCTTAATAAAATCAGAAGAAAATGTTAATGCCTGATCGGTACAATGACTGACAGGGCATATAAATATTAAATATGAATAAGGAAACGGAGATTTGAAATGATTGATATTTTAAAGGCAATATTATTCGGTATTGTAGAAGGAATTACAGAATGGCTGCCGATCAGCTCCACAGGGCATATGATTCTTCTGAATGAATTTGTGAAAATGAATGTTTCACAGGACTTCTGGGATGTTTTTCTGGTCGTAATCCAGCTGGGTGCAATTCTGGCTGTTGTGCTGCTGTTCTGGGATAAGATCTTTCCTTTTGATTTTTCAAAGAAGGCGCGTGAAACACATACTGTCAACCGGAAGGATATCTGGATGCTCTGGGCCAAGATTCTGGTTGCCTGCATACCGGCTGCAGTTGTCGGACTTGCATTTGGCGATCTTCTGGACAAATATCTGTACAACGGCATCTGCGTGTCCATTGCACTGATTGTCTTTGGTATCGGCTTCATTGTCATTGAGAACAGCAATAAAGGGAAAAAACCTGCCATCAGATCAATCAGGGATATTGATTTCAAGACAGCATTGATTATCGGTGTTTTTCAGCTGATTGCAGCGATTTTCCCGGGAACTTCAAGATCCGGTGCAACGATCCTCGGCGGACTGATGATCGGTGTTTCCAGAAGCGTTGCAGCAGAGTTCACCTTTTTCCTGGCGATTCCGGTTATGTTCGGTGCCAGCCTTCTGAAAGTTGTGAAGTACGGATTTGCATTCAGCGGAATGGAAGCGGCAATCCTTCTGACCGGTATGATCGTGGCATTTGTGGTGTCCGTGATTGTTATCCGTTTCCTGATGAGTTATATCAGAAAGCATGATTTCAAGGTGTTTGGCTGGTATCGTATTGTTCTGGGTGTAATTGTCATTGCCTGCTACTTTATGGGAATCCTTTCCTGAAAAACAGCGGTGTCATGTGTATTATTAATATTCGTTCAAACATTGACACTATCTCTTCATTGCGATAAACTCGATACATAGACAATTCACTGCATTAACGTGGTGGAAGAACGCTGTTGATGCACCGGACTGCCGTGAGTTTACGAAATGGAGGATGGATATGGAAGAGGATAAGAAGTCATCAGTAAAACCTGTTGCAACAATTAAAACAGCAGCAGTAAGACCCGAAGCTCAGAAAGTCGTACCTGAAGTCGTAACAAAAAAGGAAGAACCGAAGAAGGCAGCAGTGGCAGAAACTGCAAAGACGGTGATCTCCGGTAAAGTCGCTGATGTAAAGAGCGCAATGGAGAAGAAACAGGAAGTGGCAGAAAAGACAGTTGCCAAAAAGACCGCTGAAGTAAAGAAGACTGTTGCCAAAAAGGAAAAAGCAGTTAAAAAAGCAGTGGTAAAGAAGGAAAAAGAAGTAAAGAAAGCCGTAGGCAAGCAGGAAAAAACGGTGGAGAAGGCAGTCGCCAGAAAAGAGAAGGAAGTAAAGAAGGCTGTCACGAAGAAGGAAAAGGCTGTGAAGAAGACCGTTGCCAGAAAGACAACAGAAGTAAAGAAAGCAGTCCAGGAAAAACTGCCGGTAAAGAAAGCTGAGGCAAAGATCAAGGTTGTTCTTCAGTTCGGAGACAGATCTGTGGAAGCAGATAAAATCGTTGAGACCGCACAGAATAAATGGAAAGATGAACAGAAGCGCAGTCTGAAGGAAATGAAGTCTCTGGATCTGTATGTAAAACCTGAAGAAGGCAAAGTATATTATGTTGCCAACGAAAAGGAAACAGGAGATTTTGAGATCTGAAGAGATCCATATATATGAAGAAGGGCAGCAGGCCGGATGACCTGCTGCCCTTCTTTTATACATATTTAATAATTATTTATATTTTGATGAGTTGACAACAAATAGGGCAAGTGATATTTTAGGTTAAGAAAGATGTTAGCACTCAAATGAGATGAGTGCTAACACACCGGTGAAAGGAGAGTGGCATGCAGCTGACAGATCGTAAAATGAAAATACTCAATGCCATTGTCCGAAACTACCTGGAAACAGGAGAACCGGTCGGAAGCCGTACCATTTCGAAGGAGCCGGATCTGAATCTCAGTTCGGCGACAATCCGGAATGAAATGGCTGATCTGGAAGAGATGGGGCTGATCATGCAGCCGCATACTTCTGCAGGCAGAATTCCGTCAGATCAGGGTTACAGAGTATATGTCGATGCGATGCTCAAGGATAAGGAGCAGGAAGTCGACCATATGAAGGACATTCTTCTGGACAAGGAAGAAAAACTGGAGGATCTGCTGAAGCAGATTGCCAAACAGCTTGCAGTCAATACAAATTATGCAACAATGATTTCCGTACCGCAGATCCAGAAGAACAAACTGAAATTCATTCAGGTATCAAGGGTAGATGAAGAACAGCTTCTGGCGACTATTGTTATAGAAGGAAATGTGATCAAGAACAAGATCATTCCGATTGATCAGCCGGTTGATGATGCGGTGCTCCTGAAGCTGAATATTCTGCTTAATACACATCTGAACGGACTTGCAGTGGAAGACATCAATCTGGGAATGATCACGGCGATGAAACAGGAGGCCGGCATGCACAGTGAGATTATCGGAAATGTCATTGATGCAGCGGCGGAGTCCATCAGAGATGATGAAGATCTGGAAATTTATACAAGCGGAGCCAATAACATTTTCAAATATCCTGAACTGTCAGATAACCAGAAGGCAAGTGAGCTGATCAATACGTTTGAAGATAAAAGTGATCTCACGAATCTGGTGGAGGAAACGCTTTCCACAACAGGAGAGACAGGCATTCAGGTTTATATAGGAAAGGAAACTCCGGTTCAGGCAATGAAAGACTGCAGTGTGGTAACCGCCACCTATGAACTGGGAGAAGGAATGCGGGGAACCGTAGGAATCATCGGACCTAAGAGAATGGATTATGACAGAGTGATATCCACACTGAAGGATATGATGCATCAGCTGGATGATCTGTACAGAAAGAAATAGGCGAGGTAAATGAATTGAAAGATCAGGAAAAAGAGGTTCTGGAGGATATCATGGAAGATCTTGAAAAGGAATCCAAAGAAAAGAAGCCCCATAAAACGGAAGATGACGTAAACACAGATACAAAGACTTCCGGAAAAACGGGAAAAGAAACAGAAAAAGAAGAGAAAAAAGAAGAAAAAACCGAAGAGAAGAAGACCTCTGATCAGAAGGATGAGAAAGAGGAACAGGAAGATGATAAGGAAAAGAAATCATTCTTCGGGAAAAAGGAAAAGAAGGATCCGCTGAAGGAAAAGCTGGATGAGATGCAGGATAAATATATGCGTCAGGTTGCAGAGTTTGACAATTTCCGTAAGCGTACCGATAAGGAAAAGGCACAGATGTTTGATGCCGGTGCGAGCAGTGTACTTGAGAAGATGCTTCCGATTGTAGACAATTTTGAACGCGGCCTTGCAACAGTTACGGAAGACCAGAAGGACAGTGCATTTGCAGATGGAATGAACAAGATTTACAAGCAGCTTGTAAAACAGCTTGAGGATCTTGGTGTAAAGCCGATCGACGCACAGGGGACAGAATTTGATCCGAATTTCCATAATGCAGTAATGCAGGTGGACAGTGAAGAAGTAGAGTCGGGATATGTTGCACAGGAACTTCAGAAGGGCTACATGTTCCATGACACAGTTCTCAGACACTCGATGGTGTCTGTTGCCAAATAGTATCTGTAATGCCACAGGACCGGGGCTTACTTTTCTGGAATGGTCCGCGGCACATGTTTTATAAGCTTTTTTAACATAGAAAAACAATATGATCAAAGTTGAAAATATGGAGGTAATCAGTAATGAGTAAAATTATTGGTATTGATCTTGGTACTACAAATAGCTGCGTAGCAGTTATGGAAGGCGGAAAGCCTACAGTTATCGCAAATGCAGAAGGCGCAAGAACAACACCGTCTATCGTTGCATTTACAAAGACAGGTGAAAGACTTGTCGGTGAGCCTGCAAAGCGTCAGGCGGTTACAAATGCAGACAGAACCATTGCTTCTATTAAGAGAGATATGGGTACTGACCGCGGCCGTACAATTGATGATAAGAAATATTCTCCCCAGATGATTTCCGCAATGATCCTTCAGAAGCTGAAGGCAGATGCAGAACAGTATCTTGGTGAAAAAGTTACAGAAGCGGTTATCACAGTTCCGGCTTATTTCAATGATGCTCAGCGTCAGGCAACCAAGGATGCAGGCAAGATTGCAGGTCTTGATGTAAAACGTATCATCAACGAGCCTACTGCTGCAGCACTTGCTTATGGTCTTGATAATGAAAAAGAGCAGAAGATCATGGTGTACGATTTAGGTGGCGGTACATTCGATGTTTCCATCATTGAAATCGGTGACGGCGTTATCGAAGTTCTTTCCACCAACGGTGATACACACCTTGGCGGTGATGACTTCGATCAGCGTATCATGAACTGGATGGTAGAGACCTTCAAGGAAAAGGAAGGCGTGGATCTGTCCGGAGATAAGATGGCAATGCAGAGACTTAAGGAAGCTGCTGAGAAGGCAAAGAAGGAGCTGTCTGCTTCTACTACAACCAACATCAACCTTCCTTTCATTACAGCAACAGCAGATGGCCCGAAGCACTTTGATGTGGATCTGACCAGAGCAAAGTTTGAAGAACTGATTGCTGATCTTGTAGAAAAGACTGCAATCCCGGTACAGAATGCAATGAAGGATGCCGGCCTTTCCAATGCAGATCTTGGAAAAGTTCTGCTGGTAGGTGGTTCCACACGTGTTCCCTGTGTTGTTGAAAAGGTAAAGCAGCTGACAGGTCAGGAACCCAGTAAGAACCTGAATCCTGATGAATGTGTAGCCGTAGGTGCAAGTATCCAGGGTGGTAAGCTGGCCGGAGATTCCGGTGCAGGCGATATCCTTCTTCTGGATGTTACTCCGCTGTCTCTTTCCATCGAGACCATGGGTGGTGTTGCAACCAGACTGATCGAGCGTAATACAACAATCCCGACCAAGAAGAGTCAGGTATTCTCAACAGCTGCAGATAACCAGACCGCTGTAGATATCAATGTACTTCAGGGTGAAAGACAGTTTGCCAAGGATAACAAGTCTCTTGGACAGTTCAGACTGGATGGAATCCCGCCGGCAATGAGAGGCGTTCCGCAGATCGAAGTTACATTCGATATTGATGCAAACGGTATCGTCAATGTATCTGCAAAGGATCTTGGCACAGGCAAGGAGCAGCACATCACAATTACTGCAGGCTCCAACATGTCTGATAATGATATCGACAAGGCAGTAAAAGAAGCTGCTGAGTTCGAAGCACAGGATAAGAAGAGAAAGGAAGCCATTGATACACGTAACGAGGCTGATTCCTTCGTATTCCAGACAGAAAAGGCACTGAAGGATGTCGGAGACAAGATTGATGCTGCTTCCAAGCAGACAGTTGAAGATGATCTGAAGTCCCTGAAGGATCTGCTTGAGCAGACCAAGGATAAGGAACTTTCCGACAGTGAGATTGATTCTCTGAAGTCTCAGAAGGAAAAACTGATGAATGATGCACAGGCACTGTTTGCAAAGGTATACGAAGGCACACAGGGCGCAGCAGGTGCTCAGGGTGCAGGCCCTGACATGAGCGGTGCAGCAGGAGCAGGTCCGCAGGCTGGTCCGGATATGGGCAGCAGCAATGCCGGCGGCAAGAATGATGATGTTGTAGATGGCGATTACAGAGAAGTATAATGAATCATAACTGTGAGGGGTTCCATCCGGAACCCCTTATGGTGCCATTACACCGGAAATAATTTTTATTCAGGATTGATGATTGCCCAGTACATGGTTACAATATGTATTGGGCTTAAAGAGTATATATAGTTAAGGAGTAAAGCATGGCAGCACAGAAGCGAGACTACTATGAAGTTCTTGGCGTAGGCAAGAGCGCTACGGAAGATGAAATCAAAAAAGCATATAGGGTTCTGGCCAAGAAATACCATCCTGATATGAATCCGGGAGATGCTGAAGCTGCGGATAAATTCAAGGAAGCATCGGAAGCGTATGCGGTTCTGAGCGATCCCGAGAAGAGACGTCAGTATGATCAGTTCGGACACGCTGCATTTGAAGGCGGCCAGGGTGGATTCGGCGCAGGAGGTTTTGACTTCAACAGTGCTGACTTTGGTGATATATTCGGAGATATCTTTGGAGATTTCTTTGGCGGAAGCCGCAGAGGCGGTGCCAGAAGCGGACCGGCCAAGGGTGCCAATGTACGTGCAAGCGTACAGATTACATTTATGGAATCCATTACCGGTTGTGAAAAGGAACTTTCACTGACCCTCAAGGATCCATGCCCGACCTGCCACGGAACAGGTGCGAAGCCGGGAACGACTCCGCAGATGTGCCCGAAGTGCGGTGGTAAGGGACAGGTGGTATTCACACAGCAGTCCTTCTTCGGAACGGTCAGAAATGTGCAGACCTGCCCGGATTGCGGTGGTACCGGTAAGGTAATCAAGGACAAATGTCCGGATTGTCACGGAACAGGTTATATTTCCAGCAGAAAGACCATCAAGGTATCGATTCCGGCTGGTATTGATAATGGACAGAGCGTCAGAATCCGTGAAAAGGGCGAGCCCGGAGAGAACGGCGGACCAAGAGGAGATCTTCTGGTAGAAGTGGTTGTTGCAAGACATCCGGTATTCCAGAGACAGGATTATGATATCTATTCAACGGTTTCCATGTCCTTTGCAGTTGCAGCACTTGGCGGATCCATACTGATTGATACGGTTGACGGCAAGGTGGTATATGATGTGAAGGCCGGTACACAGACCGGTACACGTGTCAGACTCAGGGAAAAAGGTGTTCCGTCTCTCAGAGACAGAAATGTAAGAGGCGATCATTACATTACCCTGGTGGTGAAGACACCTGAAAAACTTTCCAAGGAAGCAAAAGATCTTCTGAAGCAGTTTGACGCGGAGAGTGAAAACAGCCTTACAGCAGCACAGAATGCAGAAACTTCCAAGGACAGTGAAGAAAGCGGCAGTAAAAAGAAGAAATTCTGGAATAAATAATGCAGGTAGTTAGAGTTTATGCGCGGACGTGCCAAATGCATATCCGCGCATTTTTTGCGCTGAGAATCAACTTGGTGTATATTATATTCTGCAGGAGGATATGCCATGAAATGGATGCGTTTCAGAATCAGAACCAATGAGGAATCAGAAGATATTATTATCAGTGCGCTTTCCGAAATCGGACTTGAAGGAGCACAGATTGAAGATAAGGTACCGCTGACAGCTGCAGAGAAAGAGCAGATGTTTTCGGATGATACGACAGAAACTGTAGAAGATGACGGGATTGCATACCTGAACTTTTTTGCGGAAATAGATGACGAAGGGATGCTGACAGTTCCTGCAGAAGAAACACAGCTGCAGAAGACACCGGATGAAATGCAAACGGCCATCAGGCAGCAGCTTGATGAACTGAAAAATTATTCTGATATCGGAGACGGTACGATTTCCGTTGATGTAACCGAGGATATTGACTGGATCAATAACTGGAAACAGTATTTCCATAAATTCTATATTGATGATGTACTGGTAATTCCCTCGTGGGAAAAAATGGATGAGGCAGATCTGAAAAAGGCAGATAAAGTGCTGCATATTGATCCGGGCACAGCGTTTGGCACCGGGATGCATGAAACGACACAGCTGTGTATCCGTCAGCTGCGCAAATATGTGACGCCTGATACGCAGCTTCTGGATGTCGGAACGGGGAGCGGCGTGCTGTCCATTCTGGCGCTGATGTTCGGCGCAGCACATGCAGCAGGGACAGACCTTGATCCCTGCACCATTCCTGCAGTCCATGAAAATCTGGAAGCGAACGGGATACCGGAGGAGAATTTTGAACTGATCATCGGCAATATCATTGATGATCCGAAGGTACAGGAACAGGCCGGATATGAGAAGTATGACATTGCAGTTGCCAATATTCTGCCTGTAGTACTTCTGCCGCTGACACCACTGATTCCTCAGTACCTGAAAAAAGGCGGAATCTATATCACTTCCGGAATCATTACAGAAAAAGAAGAAGTGGTAAAAAAGGCACATGAGGATGCCGGATTTGAAGTCCTCGAAATTCACCATCAGGGAGAATGGGTATCCATTACTTCCAGAAAAAACTGACAGATTGCGAGGGCATGCGCAGCGATGTATCACTTTTTTGCAGACAGCAGTCAGATGCTGGATAACAGCAGGATCCTGGAAATTACGGGAAATGATTATAATCATATTGTAAATGTGCTTCGAATGAAGGAAGGCGAGGAAATTTCCGTCAGCACAAGAGATGGTGACGGAAAGGAATACCGCTATGGAATTGAGAAGATCGAAGCGGATCGCGTGATCTGTGAACTCAGATTTATCAAGGAAGACGGACTGGAGCTTCCTTCAAAAATATATCTGTTTCAGGGACTCCCAAAGGCAGATAAGATGGAACTGATCGTGCAGAAAGCGGTGGAACTGGGCGTATATTCCGTCATTCCGGTCGCCATGAAGAGATGTGTGGTGAAACTGGATGAAAAGAAGGCCGCATCGAAGGTACAGCGCTGGCAGACCATTTCCGAAGCTGCGGCCAAGCAGAGCAAGCGCCGCATCATTCCGCAGGTACAGATGCCGGTGAGCATGCAGCAGGCGGTGAAAATGGCTTCCGAAATGGATGTAAGGCTCGTTCCTTATGAACTTTCGGAAGGAATGCAGCATACAAAAGAGCTGATTTCTGCCGTCAGACCGGGGCAGAGTGTTGCAGTTTTCATCGGTCCCGAGGGCGGTTTTGATGACAGAGAAATTGAAATGACCAGGGAAGCAGGCATGGAACCCATTACAATGGGAAAACGGATTCTGCGGACAGAAACAGCGGGATTTACAATCCTGTCCTGGCTGATGTATCATTTAGAACAATAAGGATACCGGATAGCGGTATCTTTTTCGGAAAGGCAAAAACAGAATGGAAACATATCTTGATAATTCTGCAACAACAATGTGCTACCCTGATGTTGCGGAACTTGTAAGCAGAATCATGACACAGGATTACGGGAATCCCTCCAGTATGCATCACAAGGGGCTGGTGGCGGAAAATCACGTTAAGGATGCTGCAGGTAAAATCGCGGCAACACTGAAGGCGGATCCTTCAGAGATCCTTTTTACTTCAGGAGGAACAGAATCGGATAATCTGGCACTGATCGGTGTGGCAAGAGCCAACATGAGAGCCGGTAAGCATCTGATTACCACACAGATTGAGCATCCGGCGATTCTTGAAACCATGAAGCATCTGGAATCGGAAGGCTTTGAAGTTACCTATCTGCCGGTAGACGAAAACGGTCTGGTCAGACTTGAAGATCTTGAGCATGCACTTCGTTCAGACACGATTCTGGTATCCATGATGTTTGTCAATAATGAAATCGGTGCAGTGGAGCCTGTTGCAGAAGCCGGCGCACTGATCAAAAGAGTAAATCCGTCCACGCTGTTTCATGTGGATGCGGTGCAGGGATACGGAAAATTCCGGATCTGCCCGAAACAGATGGGAATTGACCTTCTGTCAGTCAGCGGACATAAGATTCACGGCCCGAAGGGCATCGGATTTCTTTATATCCGCAGCGGTGTGAAGATTAATCCGATTGTGTACGGCGGAGGACAGCAGAAAGGAATGCGTTCGGGAACTGAAAATGTTCCGGGAATCGCAGGACTTGCGCGCGCAGCGGAAGAAATCTATGAAAATTTTGATGCACAGCATGTGCAGATGCAGGAACTGAAGCAGTATTTCATCCGTACACTGTCAGAAAAACTGGACAGTATCCGGTTCAACGGCAGAACAGATGATACAAGTGCGCCGCATATCATCAGTGTATCCATCAGCGGCATCCGGGCAGAAGTTCTGCTGCATGCGCTTGAAGATAAGGAAATCTTTGTATCTGCAGGAAGCGCCTGCGCATCCAACAGACCGCATGTGAGCGAAACACTGAAGGCGATTCATGTGCAGAATGAACTGCTGGATTCCACGATCCGCTTCAGCATGTCGGTATTTACGACAAAGGAACAGATTGACTATACAATTGAAACACTTTGTGCTATTGTACCTATGCTGCGCCGTTATTCGCGTCAGTAAGCTGTATGTTTTCGCAGTTCCATGGATCAGAAAGAGATGAGGTTTAGTATGCAATACCATGCATTTGTAATCAAATACGCGGAAATCGGTATTAAGGGAAAAAACAGATATATCTTTGAGGAAGCACTTGTCAGGCAGATGCGCCGGGTACTGGAACGCTGTGAGGGTAATTTTGTCATCACACGTGTTGCCGGACGTATTTATATTGAGGCTTCCGATTTTGACTTTGATGAGACCATTGCCAATCTGCAGACCGTATTCGGAATTACGGGAATCTGTCCTGCAGTAACCATCGAGCGGGATGAGAATGCCAAACTTCCGGATTATCAGCATCTGTCAGAAGCAGTTGTAAAATTCATTGAGGGCGTATACCCGGACAGACATAAGACATTTAAGGTAAAATGCCGTCGTGTGGATAAAACATATCCGATGGATTCCATGGAAATAGATCGCGCACTCGGCGGGGATATTCTGGAGCATTTCCCGGAGATGAAGGTGGATGTTCATGATCCGGAGATCTGGCTGAATGTGGAGATCCGTGAGAAGATCAATATTTTTTCTGAAATTATTCCTGGACCCGGCGGTATGCCGCTTGGAACCAGCGGAAAGGCAATGCTGCTCTTATCCGGCGGAATTGATTCCCCGGTTGCCGGTTATATGATTGCCAAAAGAGGTGTGGAAATTGAAGCGGTTTATTTCAATGCACCGCCGTATACCAGCGAGCGCGCCAGACAGAAGGTAGTGGATCTGGCAGGAATCATTGCAAAATATACCGGTAAGGTCAGACTGCATGTCATTAACTTTACAGAGATTCAGCTGTATATTTATGACCATTGCCCGCATGACGAACTGACGATTATCATGCGCAGATATATGATGAAGATTGCAGACCGTATTGCAGCCAGCCAGAACTGTCTGGGACTGATTACTGGAGAAAGTATCGGACAGGTGGCATCACAGACGATGCAGAGTCTTCTGTGCACCAATGAAGTGGTGGAGGATATGCCGGTTTACCGTCCGCTGATTGCATTCGATAAGCAGGACATTGTGGATATTTCACTGAAGATCGGTGCCTATGATACTTCGATTCTGCCCTATGAGGACTGCTGTACGATTTTTGTTGCCAAGCATCCGGTAACCAAGCCGCGTGCGGACATCATCCGTAAGCATGAGCTCGACCTTGCGGATAAGATTGATGAACTGGTGCAGACTGCGCTCGATACAGATGAAGTGGTGGAAATCAGAAAGTAAGGACTTCGCGGCCGCTGGCCGCTCGGTCGTGTTGCTCGCCAAATGACTTTTTTCAGCCATTCGTGCGGGCACGATGGCTGAGAAAGCGCCTGGTTCTGCTTTGAACTGCTTTTTTGCGTGTATAAGCAGACACCACCTTCGCGGCCGTTGGCCGCTCGGTCGTGTTGCTCGCCAAATGACTTTTTTCAGCCATTCGTGCGAGCACGATGGCTGAGAAAAGTCACTTGGCTCTGCTTATACACGCAAAAAAAGACACCCTGACGTTTGTCAGGATGCCTGAATTAACTTACCGGTTTTACCCCCACCACAACTCAATCTGTTCAGATTGTATATGGCTTTAAAACTTTAAGCACTTCATCAACGCCTTCTTCTGCGTGGATGTTCAGGTCGATCGGCTTTGAAAGATCGAGTGAGAAGATACCCATGATAGATTTTGCGTCGATTACGTATCTACCGGAAACCAGGTCAAAGTCATAATCGAACTTTGTGATATCATTTACGAATGACTTTACCTTATCGATAGAATTAAGAGAAATTTTAATGGTCTTCATTGAGCAAATACCTCCTTCTTTCCTATTAATACTAAACGGAGAAGTATTAAAAGTCAATGTCAAAACGCCTAAAAATACGGAGGATCTCTGTGAAAAGTGTTGCTTTACATAACCTTGGCTGCAAGGTAAACGGATATGAAATGGATGTCATGCAGCAGAAGCTTTCCGAACATGGTTATCAGATTGTTCCGTTCGATGGTCCCGCGGACATATATATTATCAATACCTGTACAGTGACCAATATTGCGGATCGCAAGAGCAGACAGATGCTGCATCGCGCCAAAAAAGAAAACCCGCAGGCCGTTGTGGTTGCAGTCGGCTGCTATGTGGAAACAGATCATGCAGGTGTGGAACGGGATGCCTGTATTGACATTGCGGTCGGCAACAACCGCAAGAGCAGGATTGTGGAGATTCTGGATGATTTTTTCCGGGAAAGAGAACTTGGTAATGCGGTGGATAAAACACTCGGCGGAGAGGCCGCAGACGATATGGCACATATCGAAGCCTATGAGCAGATGCGCCTTAAACATCAGCCGGGGCATACCAGAGCCTATATCAAGATTCAGGACGGGTGTAACCAGTTCTGTTCCTACTGTATTATTCCCTATGCAAGAGGCAGAATCCGCAGCAGGCAGGAGAAAGATATTCTGGAGGAAATCCGCGGGCTGGTCAGTGAAGGCTGCCGTGAGGTTGTGCTCACGGGAATTCATATCAGTTCCTACGGACTGGACAGAGGACAGTCGGAACTGCTGCAGCTGATCCGGGCCATTCATGCCATTGACGGTGTGGAGCGGATCCGCCTTGGATCACTTGAACCCAGAATCATCACGCCGCAGATGGCAACGGCTTTTGCTTCGCTGCCCAAACTGTGTCCGCATTTCCATCTGTCGCTGCAGAGCGGTGCGGATGAGACGCTGCAGAGGATGAACCGGCACTACTCCGCCGCGGAATACGCGGAGGGCGTGCGCCTGTTAAGAGAAGTCTATGACAGACCGGCCATTACTACGGATGTGATTGTCGGTTTCCCGGGAGAAACGGCAGAGGAATTTGAAGAGAGCCATCAGTTTGTCAGAAATATGGATTTCTATGAAATTCATGTATTTAAGTATTCTGTCAGAAAGGGAACGGTTGCGGAAAAGCTTCCGGGACAGCTGACTGACCGGCAGAAATCGGAAAGAAGTGACGTGCTGCTGGAACTGACAGCAGGACAGTCACAGAAATATCGCAGAAGTTTTATCGGCGAAAGGGTTAAGGTTCTCTGGGAAGATACCGAAGAAAAAGAGGGGAAAAAATATCTGGTCGGTCATACGGAACGTTATGTGCGTGTGGCACTGCCGGCAGAAACGGAAGATCCGCAGACGCAGAACGGTAAAATCAGTACGGTAACGGTGCAGAAATTCCTGGACGAAGATACACTGCTTGGTACGATTTGCTAAATTCCGGCAATTATAGTAAAATAAAAATACTTATATCTATTGTTCGATCAGATTTTGAGATTTGAAAGGATTGATATGCAGGAACAGGATTTAGGAAGCACACAGTTTTTTAAAGTGGAAGTGCCGCAGGAGACAGGGGTCAAGAAGGTTCTTGAAATTGTCTATGAAGCACTTGTGGAAAAGGGATACAACCCTGTCAACCAGATCGTCGGTTACATTATGTCGGGAGATCCGACTTACATTACCAGTCATAACGGTGCCAGAAGCCTGATCATGAAGGTGGAGCGCGATGAACTGGTGGAAGAGATGCTGACAGAGTACATTCGTAATAATCACTGGTCAGGAAAGCGTAGCTGATATGCGCATTATGGGCCTGGACTATGGTGCCCGTACGGTCGGTGTGGCCATCAGCGATGAACTGCTGATGACAGCGCAGGCAAAGGAGATTATTCGCAGAAAAGACGAGAATAAGCTTCGTCGTACGCTTGCCAGAATCGAAGAACTGATTCAGGAATATGATATCCGTGAAATTGTGCTTGGGCTGCCGCTCCACATGGACAGCTCTGTTGGTGTGCGTGCTGAAATCTCCATGGAATTCAGGGATAAAATAGAACGTCGTACCGGTATCCCGGTAACGCTGCAGGATGAGCGGCTTACCACGGTGGAGGCCGATGAAATCATGGACGAGCTCGGAATCCGCGGGAAAGAACGCAAGGACTATGTAGATATGATTGCTGCAAAGGTGATCCTGGAGGATTATCTGAATGCACGCAAAAAATAAATAACAGTAATATTTGATTTTCGTAATCACGAAGGAAAGGAACTTATTTGGAAAAGATTACATTCAGTCCTGACGGCGATCAGCCGGTGGACTTTTATGTACTGGAACAGACCGTAATCAGTGCCAGAAATTACATTCTGGTGACCGATTCGGAGGACGGCGACGGAGAAGCGCTGATTCTGCGGGATGATTCGCAGCCCGGAGATGAACAGGCACTGTACAGCATCGTAGATGATGACAGTGAACTTCGCGCGGTCGGAGAGATTTTTGAAAAGCTGCTGGAAGAAGACGGCATCGATCTGGATCTCTGATAAGAAGAACAGGGTGAAGTATCACCGTGTCTTTTGAAAAAAAGACTGCCCGTAGGGCAGACTGTGCTGTGGAGCGTAAGAATGGCTGAAGAAAACCAGATAGTTGGCAGAGAAGAGTTTAAAAAACGCCTGAAGGAAAAAGGCTTAAAAGTCACAAACCAGCGCCTTGTGGTACTGGAAGCTTTGGAAACCTCTTCCAATCAGCATCTGACCGCAGAACAGATTTTTGATTTGGTAAAAGCAGACAATCCGGAGATCGGGTTGGCGACTGTTTACAGAACAATACAGGTACTATTGGAGTTACACTTGATTGATCGAGTCAACTTTGATGATGGAAGCGAACGCTATGAGATTGTGCGGATGGGTACAAAAGGAGCGCGGCACCATCATCATCATCTGATCTGCATTAATTGCGGAAAGGTTTTTGAATTCGAAGAGGACATGATGGAAGGCCTCGAGACGGAAATCGAAAAGAAAACCGGATTTCATGTAATCGATCATGAAGTAAAACTCTACGGGTACTGCAAAGAATGTGGAGGAAAACTGATTGAATAAAAAGAAAAATGAAAATACTTCCAAGCTGCAGATCATCCCTTTGGGTGGTCTTGAACAGATTGGAATGAACATTACTGCCTTCAGATATGAAGACAGTATTATTGTGGTGGACTGTGGTCTGTCATTCCCGGATGATGATATGCTGGGAATCGACCTGGTCATCCCGGATATTACCTATCTGCAGGAGAATATTGACAAGGTCAAGGGCTTTGTCATCACACATGGTCATGAAGACCATATCGGTGCGCTTCCGTACGTACTGCATGAAATGAATGTGCCCATCTATGCCACCCGTCTGACTATGGGCATCATTGAACATAAACTGGAAGAACATAATATGACAAAATCCACCCGCCGCAAGGTCGTGAAATTTGGCCAGTCCATCAATCTGGGCCAGTTCCGTGTGGAATTCATCAAGACGAACCATTCCATCGTCGATGCAGCAGCACTCGCCATTTATTCACCGGCAGGAATTGTTGTTCATACAGGTGATTTCAAGGTTGACTATACACCGGTTTACGGAGATCCGATTGATCTGCAGCGTTTCGCTGAAATCGGCAAAAAGGGTGTTCTTGCACTGATGTGCGATTCTACCAATGCAGAGCGTCCCGGATTTACCGCTTCGGAAAAAACAGTCGGAAAGACGTTTGATTCTCTTTTCCAGGAGCATAAGGGAAGAAGAATTATCGTTGCAACATTTGCATCCAATGTGGATCGTGTGCAGCAGATCATCAATACCGCGTGCAAGTTCGGCCGTAAGGTAGTGGTCGAAGGCCGCAGCATGGTCAATATCATTGATATTGCGCAGAAACTGGAATGCATTCAGGTTCCGGAGAACACACTGATTGATATTGAACAGCTCAAGAATTATCCGGAGAGCCAGCAGGTCATCATTACGACAGGCAGTCAGGGTGAAAGCATGGCTGCGCTTAGCCGCATGGCCAGCAATCAGCATAAAAAGATTTCTATCGGACCCAATGATACCGTAATCTTTTCATCCAACCCGATTCCGGGAAATGAAAAGGCGGTAACGAATGTCATCAATGAACTGCTCATGAAGGGCGCAGACGTTATTTTCCAGGATGTACATGTTTCAGGACATGCATGCCAGGAAGATATCAAACTGATCTATACACTGGTTAAGCCCAAATATGCGATTCCGGTTCACGGCGAATACCGTCATCTGATTGCACAGAGGAATATTGCGAGAGAACTCGGAATTCCGAAGGACAATATTTTCATTCTCCATTCCGGAGAAGTGCTTGAGCTTGATGACAGCGGAGCAAAGGTAAACGGAAAGGTGCCTGTCGGTGCTATCCTGGTAGACGGACTCGGTGTCGGAGATGTCGGGAATGTCGTACTCAGAGACCGTCAGCATCTGGCAGAAGACGGAATTGTGATTGTGGTATTCGGTGTTGACCGTACCAGCGCACAGCTCGTATCCGGGCCGAGTATTGTTTCCAGGGGCTTTGTCTACGTGAAGGAATCTGACAAGCTGATTGATGAGGCAACAGATATCGTACTGGATGAAGTTACAGAGGCGCTTTCTGACGGAAATTCGGACTGGGGAAAACTCAAGGGCGTTGTAAAAGATGCACTCAGCGAATATATCTGGAAAAAGACGAAACGCAGACCGATGATTTTACCGATTATTATGGACGAGAACGTTTAATACAGGATGTGAAAGGGCTTTTATGAACAGCAGACGTGTAGGTTTATCAATTGTTGAAGCAATAGTAAAGATTGTTATTGCAATCATTGTGATCATGCTGGTTTACCGGTATGCGGTGATTGCGTACAGCTATGGTTATCAGATTTATAATCAGCAGCCGATTTCAACAGGAGAAGGAAAAAGCGTCAGTATCACGGTCACGGATTCCGATTCAGTCAGTGACATAGGCAAGATGCTGGTAAATAAAGGCCTGATTGCAGACGCCAGGCTTTTTACATTTCAGGAACGTCTGTCTGAATATCATGGAAAAATCCAGCCGGGAACGTATGAACTGAGCACCGCAATGACTGCAGATCAGATGCTGCAGATCATGTCAGGTGAAACAGAAAGTACCGGAGATGGAGAAAATGGAAATGCAGAACCGGCGACCGATGCATCAGATGCATCGGTATCAGGTGCATCTGCCTTTTCAGACGACGGAGAGATGCAGGGAGACGGTGACGGAGAAGAAGAGACAACGGAAGATGAAGATTCTGCTGCCATGGGAGCATCACAGCCATGATCAATCCGGAAAGACTGACGACCTTTATCAATTCCATGGATTCCGGCAACGAACCGTGGCTGGATGAACTGGAACAGCAGGCACTGAAGGATGAGGTTCCGATTATCCGCAAGGATACGCAGAGCCTTCTTCGATTTCTGATGACACTGCAAAGGCCGGTAAATATTCTGGAGGTTGGCTGTGCAGTCGGGTTTTCTGCACTCCTGATGGCCAGATACAGTGGTGCAGACTGCAGGATCACTACAATTGAAAAATATGAAAAACGAATTCCGGTGGCAAAGAAAAATTTTGCAGCATACGATACCGGACATAAAATCACACTTCTGGAGGGCGATGCAACAGATATTCTGCGCACGCTTTCACCGGGGTATGATTTTATTTTTATGGACGCGGCAAAAGGACAATATATCAATTTCCTTCCGGATGCCCTCAGAATTCTGACACCGGGAGGACTTCTGGTTTCGGATAATGTACTTCAGGATGGAGACATCGTGGAGTCCAGATTTGCCGTAACCAGAAGAAACCGTACCATTCATGCCCGTATGCGGGAATATCTGTATACCCTGAAGCATCATCCGCTCCTGGAGACTGTGATTCTCTCTGTTGGAGACGGAATGACACTGAGCGTACGCCTGGATAAAGAATAAGAAAAGTGGATGAAGATGAAAAAACCAGAATTACTGATTCCGGCGAGCAGCCTGGAAGTATTGAAAACAGCAGTCATGTTTGGCGCAGATGCAGTATATATCGGCGGGGAAGCTTTCGGGCTTCGTGCAAAGGCCAAGAATTTTTCGCGTGAAGATATGGCGGCAGGAATTGCATTCGCGCACGAACATGGTGTCCGCGTACATGTAACAGCCAATATTCTTGCACATAATGATGACCTGCAGGGAGCTGAAGAATATTTCAGAGAACTGAAGCAGCTGGGTCCGGACGCACTGATCATTGCCGACCCCGGCATGTTCATGATGGCAAGAAGAATCTGTCCTGAAATAGAGATTCATGTGTCGACGCAGGCCAATAACACCAATTATGAAACCTATAAATTCTGGTATGCACAGGGCGCAAAACGCGTGGTTGCAGCCAGAGAACTGTCACTGGCAGAACTGAAGGTGATCAGAGCCAATATTCCGGATGACCTGGAAATGGAATGCTTTATTCATGGGGCAATGTGCATTTCCTATTCCGGCAGATGCCTTCTGAGCAATTATTTTACAGGGAGAGATGCCAATCACGGAGAGTGTACACATCCCTGCCGCTGGAAATATGCAGTGGTGGAGGAAACAAGACCCGGAGAATATATGCCGGTGTATGAAAATGAGCGCGGATCCTATATCTTTAATTCCAGAGATCTGTGCATGATTGAACATATTCCGGAGATCGTTGACTGCGGAATTGACAGCTGCAAGATCGAAGGCAGGATGAAGACTGCACTTTATGTTGCCACGGTGGCCAGAACCTATCGCAAGGCAATTGATGACTATTTCATTTCAGAGGAGACCTACAGAAAGAATATGCCGTGGTACCTTGATGAAATTGCCAGGTGTACCTACAGGCAGTTCACAACCGGATTCTATTTCGGAAAGCCCGGGAATGATGCACAGATCTATGATGCCAATACCTATGTGAATGAATATACCTATCTGGGAACGGTTCATGATGCCCGCGAGGATGGACGGTTCTGCATCGAACAGCGCAATAAGTTTTCTGTCGGAGACCGTATCGAGATCATGAAACCGGACGGAAGAGATATTGATGCCTCAGTGCTTGAAATCTGTCAGGAAGACGGAACGCCGGTAGAGAGCGCACCGCACCCGAAGGAAAAACTTTATGTGAAGCTGGACCAAAAGGCGCAGGAGTATGATATCCTGAGAATACATGCGCCGCAGGATGGAAGAATTGCCAGATCACAGGAATAAAATGAAGTGGCCGGAGCATGCTCCGGCTGCGCATTTCCGTATTTTTTTTATTTTATGAAAAAAATTTGGAAAAAGTCCTTGCTTTTTCCCTGGAACTCGTGTATATTATTTTCTTGTCGGTGGGCTATCGCCAAGCGGTAAGGCAACGGACTCTGACTCCGTCATTCCGAAGGTTCGAATCCTTCTAGCCCAGTTTTACAGAAGCTCTCATGAAGAAATTCATGAGAGCTTTTTTCATTGCAGGCTTTAGCCTGTTGAGGATGCGGGAGTTTCTCCCAACGGAGAAACGGGAGCGTCCGAAACAAAAATCCACCCGCTATGCGGGTGCGAGCCAAAACGTTATACGAAAAATCACCTTTCCGTTACAATATAGGTGTCCAAGCCAATATTGCAGAAAGGAAAGGTGATTTTATGGCAAACAAAGCCAATGATATGGCACATACGAAATGGATGTGTAAGTACCACATTGTCTTCACACCAAAGTATAGACGAAAAATTATATACAATCAATACAAGGAGGATTTGCGGGATATCATAAAACAGTTATGCAGTTATAAGGGAGTAACAATTATAGAGGGACACCTCATGCCGGATCATATACATATGCTTGTAAGTATCCCGCCAAAGATAAGCGTATCGAGTTTCATGGGGTATTTAAAAGGAAAGTCGGCACTTATGATGTTTGATAAACATGCAAATCTAAAGTACAAGTTTGGAAACAGACATTTTTGGTCAGAGGGATACTATGTCAGTACGGTAGGATTGAATGAGGATACTATAAAGAAATACATTCAAGATCAGGAAAAAAGCGATATTCTACAGGATAAGTTAAGTGTTAAAGAGTATGAAGACCCTTTTAAGGGTCAGGAGTAAGTAGTACGAACACCCCTTAAGGGGTAGCAACGGGCCAAGAGCAATTTGGCTTGAACAAAGTGAAAGCCAGCGCCTTGAGACGCTGGCCTAGCAACAAGGGCTTATAGCCCGCTCATCGAGCCACCCGTTTTACGGGTGGGAGCGACTATGTGTAAACAGGCAGAACCCGTGAAGCAATCAGGCAGGGAACCTATCTTACTTCACTAATACCCCGAAGTTATGGTATAATCAGATGCAGCCTCGGCACAGTTGCATCTGATCGAGGATTGCGTTTGCAGTTCTTTTTGCAGTAATGCAGACAACGGATACGCCAGGATGGCGAAGAAAGGGTAACAGAATGAGGGGTGAAAGAAAAGGATTTTTTTCAATGGTGTTAACCTGGGTAACTGCAGTTCTGATCGGAACGGTGCTGATGACGGGCATGGCGGTTCTGACAGACGGGGCAGAAGCAGAAGCGGCAGGCTATGCGGTAACGGTCAAAACGTGTCTGATTCAGGGAACGAACGTAGTAGTACTGGTATCTGCATCAGGAGTTCCTGCAAGTGATGACGGATTGTACCACCTCTATGCAGAGGATGTATATGGTTCCGGCGTGACGGGAACGGAAGTGGCATCTGCGGCAGCTGGAAAGAATGCGCAGTTTGCATTCGCACTTGGCAAGAATACCGCCAATTCAAATCTGTATAAAAAGTTTGTCGTGGCAGTCAAAAAGGGAGGCGCGCTGACACAGGTAAGTGCAGCAGCATATATTACCAACCCGGAAGTCTGTGCGACACATACAACGGCGAGGATGAATGTGGGCAAAAAGGGAATTCTTCCGGCAGCAACCATGCTGGATACGAACGACCTGCAGACACTCGGAATTCATCAGTGCACTTATAACGTACTGGTAGGATCACTTTGCCAGAGTACCGGAGGCACAATTGCCTACCAGTATAACGGAAAAACCTATTATTTCAGCAAGGCAATTGTCGGACAGTATGACAGTCTGGTACCCAAGCTTAATAAGAGGGGAATTCAGATGACCATGGTGGTTCTGAATAACCTGACAGGAGATCCGACACTGATTCATCCGCTCTCCCGCAGCAGCGTGACTGCAAACTATTATGCCTTTAACACTGCGGAACAGGCAGGTGTTGAGAAGCTTGAAGCGGTTGCTTCATTCCTGGCACAGCGTTATTCCGGCAACGGTCACGGTACGGTGGACAACTGGGTTATCGGAAATGAAGTCAATGCACGTGCGGACTGGAATTATATGTCAGCAGTAGATGTAACAACATTTGCCAATGAATATGCAAAGGCAATCCGTATTTTCTATAACGGAATCAAGAGTGAAAACGGAAATGCAAGGGTATATATTTCTGTTGACCAGCAGTGGGCAAAGGCATCCAATGCGGCACTGTATTATGGCTCAAGGAGTTTTCTGGATGTCTTTAATGCCATTATGATGACAGAAGGAAATATTGACTGGCACGTTGCAGTTCATCCGTATGATGTTCCGCTGTATGATCCCATTCCGTGGTCTTCAAGCAGCAGAGTACAGCACAGCCAGAATACGGCATACATTACCATGCAGAATATTGATGTGCTGACCGATTATCTGTGCCAGAAGAGTCTGCTGGCGCCGAACGGACAGGTCAGAAGCGTCATCTGCAGTGAGCAGGGGTATACATCGCTTCAGGGCGAGAATATTCAGGCTGCAGCAATTACCTACGGATATCTGCAGGCAATGGCCAATCAGCATATTGACGGTTTCATCCTGTCAAGAGAACTGGATGATGCAGGAGAAATCGGACAGGGACTGGCAAACGGCATTGTGAATCTGAACGGAACGCACAAGCTTGCCTATGACTATTACAGAAATATCGACGGTGCCAATGCGGCACAGTATGCTGCAGCTGCAGCAGCAACAATCGGGGTATCTGACATGTCCCAGATTCTGACAGTCAGATAACGCAGGATACAGACGGACGGAGGATGACAGTGAAGAAGATACAGCTCATATCAGACAAAGCCAGAAAAAGAATCTGTGCAGGTGCGATTGCAGTGCTGACGGCTACCGCCACATTTATGACGGTACCATCGGGAACGGCATTTACGGAAGGCGGTATTGCAGAAGCAGCGGACCGTCCGGTCAGCATCAGCTCCTGTGTAATCAGCGGGGACCAGGTGGTCTGCAGTATTTCCTGTAAGTCACTGCCTGCAAGCGATGACGGAATGTTTTATCTTTATGCGGATGAAGTGTATGAAGACGGAGCAAAAGGAAAGGTGGTGGCAAAGACATCACGTGCGAAGAATGCACAGTTTTCTTTTGCACTGAACCTGAATTCTGCAGATTCGAATCTCAGCAGAAAATTTCTGGTGGCGGTCAGACGCGGCGGCAGCATGGTGCAGGTGAGCAATGAGCATTATATTACCAATCCGGAAGCAGTCGCAGCACATACTTCTGCAAGAATGACGACCGGAAAAAAGGGAATTCTTCCGGATCAGTTCAAACTCACGTCAGATGAGATACGGGATCTGGGGATCAAGCAGGTGGTCTACAACATGAATCTGGGGTATCTCTGCGGAGAAACCACAGATGCACAGTATCCGACGATCAGCTATCAGTATGACGGACAGACCTATAAGTTTAACGGTAAGATTGTTACCGAATATGACAATATTGTAAAGGTATTCAATCTGCAGGGGATCGAAGTTACCATGGCGATTCTGAATAACGGGGCGGAAGCCACACAGGATCTGATTCATCCGCTGGCCAAAGACGGTCATACATGGAGCGCACTTGCATGGCCGGGGTATGCATTCAATACAGCGGAACCGGTCGGGACAAAGCATCTGGAAGCAATTGCTGCATTTCTCGGGGAGAGATACTCGGGAACGGAAAACTGCGGACAGGTGGACAACTGGATCATCGGAAATGAGGTCAATGCCAGAACAGAGTGCTATTATCTCGGGACGGACGATCTGGATGTGAATGTCAATAATTATGTAAAGGCATTCCGGATTTTCTATAACGGAATCAGAAGTCAGAATGCCGGAGCACAGATTTATAATTCACTGGATCAGGAATGGGCCAGAAAGTCCAATCCGGGTTGTTTCCTGAGTAAGGATTATCTGGACCGGTTCAATTATTACATGAACCGGGAAGGCAACATTGACTGGGGACTTTCTTTCCATCCCTATGATGCACCGCTGTACGATCCCTATGCATGGAAGGGACAGGCGGTCTATGTGAAGAATAATATCAAAACACCATATATCACCATGCAGAATCTGCACATCCTGACAGATTACATGCAGCAGAAGGATTTTCTGGCACCGTCAGGAGACGTGCGCAGCATATCACTCGCGGAAATCGGATTTACCTCCAGCTTTGGCGAAGACCTGCAGGCGGCATCTGTTGCATACGGTTATCTGGTTGCAGAAGCCAACCCCTATATTGACAGCTTCATGCTGTTCCGTCAGACAGACGACGCACACGAGATGGAGAGCAATCTGGCACTGGGACTGTGCGGTACAGACGGATCCCATAAAATGGCATATGATGTTTACAGGAATATTGACGGGGCAGATGCAGCTTCGGCCAAAAAAACAGCTTCAGACATCATCGGTATGGATATAGACCAGATGATTGCATCAGGAACTTTCCTTACCAGATAAACAGCAGAAGGCGGCAGTATGTATTACACATTTGAATCAAGAATCAGATACAGTGAGGTGGACTCCCATGGTCTTCTGACCATGGAGTCCCTCATGAATTATTTTCAGGACTGCTCCACATTTCAGTCTGAGGACAACGGAGCGGGGCTGGCATGGATGTTTGCAAGGCGTGAGGCATGGGTGGTTTCATCCTGGCAGGTGATTGTAAACCGGTTCCCGGCACATTGTGAAAGGGTTATCATCGGCACAATCCCATACGAAATGAAAGGCTTTATCGGTTATCGTAATTTCTATATGCAGACAGTGGACGGAGAGCAGCTTGCGATTGCAAATTCTGTCTGGTCACTCATCGATATTGACAGCGGACTTCCGTCAAGAATTTCACAGGAAGTGGCAGATGCCTATCCGGTATTTGATAAGCTTCCGATGAATTATCTGCCCCGGAAAATTCCGTTTCCGGCAGAGGGAACGGTTTCTGACGGCAAAAAGATTCAGGTGATTGAAGACTACCTGGATACCAATCAGCATGTGAACAATGAACAGTATATCCGTATGGCAGTGAATAATCTGCCGGATCGCAGCGCACAGATCAGACAGCTGCGGGCGGAGTATAAACAGCAGGCCAGACTGGGAGATATGATCTGCCCGAAAATCAACACGCAGACGGCAGAGGATGGCAGGCCTGTATACACAGTAGCACTCAATACAACGGAAGGTGCACCGTATTGCACGGTAGAGCTTACGCTGGCATAAGCCGGCACGGAACGGAGGAACAGATGTTAAGACTTGGAGAAAAACAGATACTGACAGTGATCAAAAAGGTGGAATTCGGCGTTTACCTTGCAGAAGAGATGGAAAGTGAGGATAAGGTCCTTCTTCCGAAGAAACAGGTGCCGGAGGGCACGGAAATCGGTGCACAGATAGAAGTGTTTCTGTATAAGGATTCAGATGACCGTCTGATTGCAACCACGAATGAGCCGAAACTCGTACTGGGACAGGTCGGTATGCTGCACGTAAAGGAAACCGGCAGAATCGGTGCTTTTATGGACTGGGGTCTTGAGAAGGATGTGCTGTTGCCGTTCCATGAGCAGACCAGAAAAGTAAAGAACGGAGAAGATGTTCTCTGTGCACTTTATATTGATAAGAGCAGCAGACTTTGTGTGACCATGAATGTATATGATGATCTGAGAACGGACAGCCCGTATCATAAAGATGATCACGTGACGGGAACTGTTTACGAGGAAAGCGATAATTTCGGCCTTTTTGTGGCCGTGGACAATATATACTCTGCGCTGATTCCGTTAAAGGAACTGTATGGAGACATCAGGATCGGAGATACGGTGGAGGCAAGAGTATTTGATGTGAAGCCGGATGGAAAGCTGACCCTCAGTCTCAGAGAGAAAGCCTACGCGCAGATGGATACGGATGCACAGAAGATTCTGGACAGGATGAATGCAGCCGGCGGAAAACTTCCCTTTACGGATAAGGCAGATCCGGAACTCATCCGCAGTGAAATGCAGATGAGCAAGAATGAATTCAAGCGTGCAGTAGGCAGATTGCTGAAAGAGGGAAAAATTACAATCGGACCGGATTCAATTGACCTTCGGTAACTTGCATACCTGAACAAATCAAACTATACTGGTGGACATGAATACAAAAAAAGCAAACAGGTTATTTCTTGTCACAATTTTATTTTCCATTTCGATTTCAATGCTGCTTTCACTGATGGCATTGACGGGCTTTGAACTGCCCTTTATTCCGAATATGCTCAGCAGTGAGCTGATTCTGGTACTTCCGGCGCTGTCGTTTGCATTATGTTCCGGGGACCGTATGAATACATTGTTTCCGTTTCATCGGATCCGTATTTCCACAGGGCTGCTGACACTGCTTTATACGGCGCTGGTAATTCCGATGACGGTATTTCTGAATGCGCTGTCCATGCTTTTTGTGGATAATACAGTACTGGAAATGAGTGATGATTTTCTGAAATGGCCGATGTGGGTTACCATACTGCTGATCGGGATATACGGACCGTTCTGTGAAGAATGTGTTTTCAGAGGAGTGATGCTGCAGAGCTACAGGCGCAGCGGAAGAGTACTGGGAGCAATGATCCTTTCCGCAATACTGTTTGGACTGATGCATCTGAATTTCAATCAGGCATCCTACGCGATTGTGATCGGATTCATGCTTGCGATGCTGGTGGAGGCAACAGGAAGTCTCTGGACTTCGGTCATCTGCCATGCACTTTTCAATACAGAGAATGTGGTAATGATGTATGTGGAAGAGAAGTATGCGCCGGAACTGCTCAAGCAGACGCAGGACATGTCAGACCAGGCATATCATCAGATGCTGGTTCAGCAGATCGGGATCTATGGAGCCGTAGCGGCAGTATGTACATTACTGGCAGTACTTCTGGTCTTTAAAATTGCAGATCATGAGGGGCGGGGAAATTATTTCCGTTCGATCTGGAAAAGAAAAGAAAAGAATGCGGAGGGAATGCCGGTACAGAAAAAACCGGGATTTATCACGGTGCCGTTGATACTCGCCGTACTGGTGGCAGTCGGATTCATGTTCATCAGCATGTGAGTTTTTTGCAAAACGAAAAAACGCCTGCCAGTGCGGCAGGCGCTTTCATCCGGTTTATACACGCAGGTCGATATTACTTCCAACTGAAGGGTTGACAGACTTTTCAAGGGACTGATTCATCATGTTTACCATGGATGCGCCGCTGTTTTTGGCGTCATCAAGACTTTTGCCAAGCATGGCAACCCCGAAATTGGATTGTACATTTGCGAGAGACATGGCGGATGATAATTGTGGTATATTCATGCCGTTTCCCTCCTTTCATGAAAATGAAGAGTAATTTCTTCGTACAAATATTATATATCGAAATACCGCTAAAATCAAGCCATGACGTATTATGGGCAGGACAGTATGAGACAGCAGAGATGAGGATCTGAAATGCGAAAAATCAATGTGCTTGGAATTTCTATTACGGATTATTACCTGAAAGAGGCACTTTCCAGAATGGATATTTTTCTGAGAAACGGAGCCCTTAATACAGTGCTGTATCTCAATACGCGGCTTCTGGTCGCGGCAGGACAGGATGAGAGTCTCCGTAACTGGATCGAACAGGCGGATATGACGATCTGCGGAGATCAGGAAACGCTGAAACAGTCCGGAATTACGGCCAGAAACCGTGTCCATGAGGTGCAGGAGTTTACGTTCCTGAGGGAATCACTGATCAAGGTACGCAGACATCGTGATTCTCTTTACCTGGTTGCAGATACAGAAGAGGAACTTCATCTGCTCGAGCACGATATTGATCTTCTTGAGCCGGGACTCCCGATTTCGGGACAGGGACTTTTCGGGGATGACGGGGACGGAAATGCGCAGACCATAAATCAGATCAATGACATTGTACCGACAATGATCATCATGCGGATGCCATATCCGTACGAGCAGCGTCTGATGGCAGATTGTGCACTGATTAATTCCGAGGTTGTGATCGGGCTTCCTGATGATCTGAATTTTGGAAACAGGAAGGAATCGTTTTATGACAGGTTCATCAGAAGAACCTATCAGAAACTTCTGCGAAGACTTGTCAATGAATATGAGAAGGATAAAAATTGACAATAATATACAAAAAAAACGGCGAAAATTGTAGATTTTTTTCATGGTGTGAATTACAATGATATGGGGCAAAACTATATAATAGCGCAGAGAGGCTCATGATGTGATGAGCATATATTCTTGCGCGGAAAGAGTGACGGATGATATCGAATCAGATATTACAGAACACAATTGACGGGTTAAAGGGCATAGCTCATGTAGAACTGTGTGTGCTGGATATTGACGGAAAAGAGGTAGCGTCAACAATATCTGACATTGGGGATGTTTCGAGTGCCGCCAGAGAATTTGTTCAATCACCGGCGGATTCACAGGAGATTCAGGGACATCAGTATTTTAAAATATATGATGATCAGCAGCTGGAATATATTCTGATTGCTACGGGAAGCGGTGAAAATACCTACATGCTGGGCAAAATGATCGCATTTCAGGTGCAGAGTCTGCTGGTAGCATACAAGGAACGGTTTGATAAGGATAATTTTATCAAAAATCTTTTGCTGGATAATCTTCTTCTGGTGGATATTTACAGCCGCGCCAAAAAGCTTCATATTCAGACAGATGCCAGCCGTGTGACGATGATTCTGGAATCGGAGAACGGGCGGGATACGAATGCACTGGAAATGGTGCGCGCGTATGTCGGAAGTACAGGAGATGATTTTGTGACTGAGGTTGATGAAGACAATGTGATCGTGGTGCATGATGTCAGCGAGAACGGTTCTCAGGATGAAATCACCAGATTTGCAATGGAAATGGCAGATTATCTGGAAAAAGAAGGACTTCGTAATGTCCGCGTGGCATTCGGTACAGTGGTAAAGGAGATCAAGGAAGTCAGCAGGTCCTATAAGGAAGCAAAGATGGCATTGGATGTCGGAAAGATCTTCTTTGATGGCAGAAAAGTGATCTGCTACAGCGAACTTGGTATCGGAAGACTGATCTATCAACTGCCGATCCCGCTGTGCAAGATGTTCATCAAGGAGATTTTCGGCGGAAGAAATCCGGACGACTTTGATGAAGAGACACTGACAACCATCGATAAGTTCTTTGAAAACAACCTGAATGTTTCAGAGACATCGAGACAGCTGTTCATTCACAGAAATACACTTGTTTACCGTCTGGATAAACTGCAGAAGAGTACCAACCTGGATCTGAGAGTATTTGAAGATGCGATT
>CAYMBY010000100.1:0-20025 GCA_964388815.1 uncultured Butyrivibrio sp.
AACCGGAAAACCATAACAGAAAAACGGATATCCATATTGAAGATTTTCCCGGAATGACAAATAATGAATTTACAGGAGGATATTCTTATGCTGAGTGGATGCGATATGATCGTTGGACTGACAGATTTACCGGAGTATGAACTGGGCGAGGGCCTTAAGCTGAAGCATGCGCTTGCAGGAGATACCGGCAGAATCCTGCAGTTTGTCAGGGATAACTTTGATGAAGGCTGGGTGTATGAAGCACAGCATGCAATGATGCAGGAGCCGGTCAAATGCTTTGTGGTAACGCAGGATCGTGAGATCCTCGGATTTGCCTGCTATGACTCTGCGGCAAAGGGGTTCTTCGGACCGATCGGCGTTGCGCAGAAGGCCAGGAAAAAACATATCGGAAAGGCGCTCCTGGTCCGTACACTGCAGGCCATGCGTGAAAACGGTTATGGCTATGCCATTATCGGCTGGGCAGGAGAGGATGCCATTCCGTTTTATCAGAGAACTGTGAATGCACAGCTGATTCAGAACGGAAACCCGGAGAACAGCATTTACCGCGATATGCTGATGCTGTAAAAGTGCAGCTTTGCTGCCTGACAGGCAGCAGGGGAGGCGGATGATGGCGAAGCGTTATCTTGTTACCGGAGCAGCGGGACATCTCGGCAGTACGATTCTGAGAATGCTTTCAGAGACAGATGCAGAGGTTTACGGTCTGCTTCTGCCCGAAGAACAGCCCGTAGTCATATCACCGCAGATTCATTACTATGAGGGTGATGTCTGCGACAGGGAGTCACTTTGCGGTATTTTTGATGCGGCGTCAGATCCGCAGCTGATCGTCATTCATACGGCGGCTGTCATATCCATTGCCCGCAGGGCGACGCCGCGGCTGCGCATGGTGAATATTGAGGGGACGAAGAATGTTCTGTCCCTTTGCAGTCAGTATCATGTGAAACGGATGGTACATGTGAGCTCCGTACATGCGATACCGGAGCTTCCCAAAGGGCAGACGATGCGGGAAGTCAGTTCTTTTTCACCCGAGCTGGTAACCGGCGCTTATGCGAAGACCAAGGCGGAAGCGGCGCAGGCAGTTCTGGACGCTGCGGCGAACGGGCTGGATGCGGTAATCGTACTGCCATCCGGGATTCTTGGCCCCTATGATTCCGGCGGCAATCATCTGATTCAGATGGTGATCGAATATCTGAACGGGAAACTTCCGGCCTGCGTAAAAGGCGGGTACGACTTTGTGGATGTGAGAGATGTTGCCCGGGGATGTCTGGAAGCGGCAGAGAAGGGCATTCCGGGAAACTGCTATATTCTGAGCGGAGCTTACTGCAGCATTCATGATCTGATCGGAATGGCGGGAAAGAGCTGCGGCAGAAAGCCGCTGGTGGCGCTTCCTGTTTTTGCCGCACATATCGGCGCTGTCTTTGCAGGACTCAGGGAGCGTGTAACCGGGGAGCGGGCGCTCTTTACCGGCTATTCGCTTCATACGATTTCCGGCAACAGCAGCTTCTCAAATGAGAAGGCCAGAACAGAACTGGGCTACCGGACAAGAGCACTGCAGGAGACGGTAGCGGATATGGTGGACTGGGTTGCCGGGAAGATGTGACAGTCTTTACAGAAAAATGTAAACGATTGACAATTATAACGTTTCATGTTTTACTTATACAGTGGATATAAAAGAAACAGATATGTGTAAACGTTTATCATAAGGAGAGATATGGCAAGTATCAAAGATGTTGCGGACCGTGCAGGAGTATCGATTGCAACGGTTTCCAGAGTCATGAATCGAAGAGGCGCGCTCAGCGAGAAGACCATAAGTAAAGTTCAGGAGGCCATGAAAGATCTGCATTATCAGCCCAATGATCTTGCAAGAGCACTAAGCGGCAAAAAGGAGTCGAAGATCATTGCACTTCTGTCGCTGCCGCTTCAGCATCCTTTTTATTCCGAACTGATCACAAATATTGAGGAATGCCTGTTCCGGGAAGGATACAAGCTGCTGATCATCACTTCCTTTGAAGATATTATCAAGGAAGAGAACTGCGTGAATCTGGTGCAGAGTCATATGATCGACGGTCTGATCATCGGAGGGCATCCGGCCAGTGAGAAGATTCTGTACGGGTCGCCGATTCCGATTGTTACGGTTGAGGCGAGTCTTCCGGATATTCCCTGTGTTATCAGTGATAATAACCAGGGCGGAATCATGGCGGCCAGATATCTGATCGCCAGGGGCTGCAGGCATCTGGTACATATCGGAGGCGATATGCATCATGAGAGCGAGTCGGACAGACGGACCAGAGCCTTTGAAGAGGTGTGTGCTGCGGAGCATATCCCATGTACTGTATATGAGTCAACGGCAGGCATGCTCAGAAACATGGACTATTCAGCAGTGGTCAGCCGTATGCTGTTCGAGCATCCGGAGGCAGACGGTGTGTTTGCAAGTTCGGATGTCATTGCAGCGGAGGTGATCCGGGTAACAGGCTCCATGGGGATCCGTGTACCGGATCAGCTGAAGGTAATCGGGTTTGACAATGTCCGAATGGCAAGGCTGATGAATCCCCCGCTGACGACGATCGGACAGGATTTCGGAGAGCTTGCACAGCAGACGGTACAGAAAATTCTGAAACAGATTCACGGCGAAACGGTGGAGATGCGAACCGTCATACCGGTAACACTGGTGGAACGGCAGTCCGTATGAATACAAGCAGCCGGCAGGAGAACCTGAGGCTGCGTCTGTTTGTTTATATGCAGAGAAGATTATGATACAGGAATAAAGAATGGAAACGGAGATTTTTATACAATGAAAAAACTGGAAAACAAAATCATGCTGATCACTTATGCAGATTCCATGGGACATAATCTGCAGGATTTAAACCGCATTCTGGGCAGATATTTCAAAGGTGCGGTCGGAGGACTTCATGTACTTCCCTTTTTCCCGTCCTCTGCGGACAGAGGCTTTGCACCGATGACCTACAGAGAGGTGGAGAAGAGCTTCGGCAGCTGGGAGGACATCGAGGCACTTTCTGATCAGTATTACATGATGTGCGATTATATGATCAATCATATCTCTGCACACAGTGCCTATTATCAGGATTTCCTGGCAAGAAAGGATGCTTCGGAATATAAGGATCTTTTTATCCGTTATAAAGACTTCTGGGAAGGCGGGGAGCCGACGCAGGAACAGGTGGATGCGATCTACAAGAGAAAGCCGCGTGCACCGTATGCAGTGGCGAAGTTTGCAGACGGCACAAGTGAAAAGGTGTGGTGTACCTTTGATGAAGAGCAGATCGATATCAACTGCAAATCCGAAACTGCAAAGAAATTTATCCGTGACAATCTGGAATGTCTGTGCAGCCACGGAATGTCCATGATCCGCCTGGACGCATTTGCCTATGCGACCAAGAAAGCGGGCACGAGCTGCTTTTTCATAGAACCGGATGTATGGGAATTCCTGCATGACTGCGAGAAGATTACAGATCCGCACGATGTGACGATTCTGCCGGAGATTCACGAGCATTATACGATGCAGCAGAGAATCGCGGACAAGGGATATTATGTCTATGACTTTGCACTGCCGATGCTGCTGATTCACGCGATTTATTCCGGAAAGACGGGATATCTGCGTCACTGGCTTGAAATCTGCCCGCGTAAACAGTTCACAACACTGGATACACATGACGGAATCGGCGTGGTCGATGTGAAGGATCTTCTGCCGGATGATGAAATCGAGAAGACCAGAGAAGAAATCTTCCGTTTCGGTGCGAATGTCAAAAAGGTTTATAATACGGCAGCTTACAACAATCTGGATATTTACCAGATCAACTGCACCTATTATTCCGCACTCGGAGACGATGATGCTTCCTACCTGCTTTCGCGTGCCGTACAGTTCTTTGCCCCCGGAATTCCGCAGGTATATTATGTCGGACTTCTGGCAGGAAAAAATGATTTGAAACTTCTGGAAGAAACGAAAGTCGGAAGAAACATCAACCGTCATTATTATGAAGAAGCGGAGATTGCAGAGGAAGTGAAGCGTCCGGTAGTGGCAAAGCTTCTGAAACTGATGGAGTTCCGCAATTCCAATCCGGCCTTTAACGGAAGCTTTGAACTGAAGAAATGTGCGGACAATGAACTCGTTATCCGCAGAGAATATGAAGGAAGCTATGCCGAGCTGCATGCTGACTTTGCAGACAGATCATTTACGATCACATATGCAGGCGCAGGAGAGCCGGAACATACGTTATCTATGTGTTGAAGACGGCTGCCCTGTATGCTATATTGGAATCATCAGAGGAAAGAAAGGCAGGGCACAGAAATGGATACAAAAGCAATGTTTAAATTCAGTTATGGCCTGTTTGTACTGACAGCGAAGGAAAACGGGTTTGACAACGGCTGTATTATCAACACGGCGATTCAGGTCACCTCTTCTCCAAACCGCATTTCCATTGCAGTAAACAAGGCAAATAAGACACATGATATGATTCACGCTGCAGGTGAGTTCAACGTATGCATGCTGGCAGAGAATGCTCCGTTTTCCGTATTTCAGAATTTTGGCTTCCAGAGCGGCAGGGATGCGGACAAGTTCGCATCCTTTGCACAGAAAAAGCGCAGTGCAAACGGAATTTATTACATCACAGACGTGGCAAACGCATATGTGAGTGCAAAGGTGGTTCAGGAGATTGATCTTGGTACGCACACGATGTTTATTGCAGATGTGACGGATGCAGAGGTACTTTCGGATGTACCGTCTGTCACCTATAATTATTATCAGGCCAATATCAAGCCGAAGCCGCAGGTTACGCCTGCCCAGGCCGGCAAGACAAAGTGGGTCTGCAAGATCTGCGGTTATGTATATGAAGGCGAGGAGCTTCCGGCGGATTTCATCTGTCCGATCTGCAAGCATGGCGCACAGGATTTTGAAAAGGTAACAGGGTAAAGAAATACATTTGAATAAGCGGCTCCGGGATGGCATCAGTCATCCGGAAGCCGCTTTTTTATAGAAAAAGTGGCGGATTGCATAATAAAAAAAATAATTTTTATTGATATTTTTTTATCAATTCAGATGGCATTCATGATATAATATTTCGGTTGTAACATTGGAGGTTTAAATGCTGTCGATCTATTTATGCAAAAGAGATGAAACGATCGCGGATGCACTTCAGAAAATCAATGCAACTGATCCGGATGGCAAGGTCTATGCGGTAGATGAAGATGCTGACAGGTGTTATGTGGGAGATGAGCGGTTTGCACATGCGCCGAAACTGATCAACTGTCAGAACCGTTACTGGGCAGTCCGGGAAGTGACATCAGAATAAAAATATGAACGGGGGATCTGATTGGAACTGGAAAGAAAAGAGAACAAAATGGGAATCATGCCGGTAAAGCGGCTGATTATATCCATGTCGCTGCCGATGATGATTTCAATGCTGGTGCAGGCACTGTATAACGTTGTCGACAGCATTTTTGTGGCACAGATTGAAGAGGATGCGCTGACAGCAGTTACACTGGCGTTTCCGATGCAGAATCTGATGATTGCAGTGGCGGCAGGTACCGGTGTCGGTATTAATGCACTTCTGTCAAAATCACTTGGTGAAAAGAAATATGAAAAAGCGGATGCAGCTGCAAACGTTGCAATTCTGCTGAGTCTTTTGAATTATATCGTCTTTATGATTATCGGTCTGTCTCTTTCAGAGGCATTTATCAGAACACAGACATCAGATCCGAAGATTATTGCCTATGGAACGACTTATCTTAAGATCTGCTGCGGTATGTCCTTCGGTGTGTTCTTCCAGATTACGTTTGAACGGCTGCTTCAGTCTACGGGCAGAACTTTTTACAGTATGATTTCCCAGCTGACGGGAGCAGTGATCAATATCATTATGGATCCGATCATGATCTTCGGACTTCTGGGCTGCCCGAAAATGGGTGTGGCCGGAGCTGCCTACGCAACGGTACTGGGGCAGGTCATTGCATCGGGTCTTGGACTGTTCATGAATCTGAAGGTGAATAAGGATATCACACTGTCTGTAAAAGGAATAATGCATCCGCAAAGGGATGTGGTCCGTGCAGTCTATGCAGTCGGTATTCCGTCCATTCTGATGATGTCCATCGGTTCACTGATGACATATCTGATGAATCTGATTCTGATTGTCTTTTCTACAACGGCAACGGCGGTATTCGGTGTTTACTTTAAGCTGCAGAGCTTTTTCTTCATGCCGGTATTCGGACTTAATAACGGTCTGATCCCGGTGCTTGCCTATAACTACGGCGCCAGGAATAAGGACAGAATCAGACAGGCACTGAGATTTTCAATGCAGCTGGCGGTGATCATCATGCTGGCAGGCACATTTGTGTTTGAGATCATGCCGGGAGCACTTCTGGATATGTTCAATGCTTCGGCTGAGATGAGGAAGATTGGAATTCCGGCACTGCGGATTATCTGTCTGTCCTTCCCGATGGCAGGCTTCAGTATTGCCATGGGATCCATTTTTCAGGCGTTTTCCGAGAGTATCTATTCACTGATTATTTCTATCGGAAGACAGCTTGTCGTGCTGATTCCGGTTGCGTGGCTGCTGTCACTTACCGGGAATGTGAATCTGGTATGGTGGGCATTTCCGATTGCGGAACTGGTATCGCTGATTCTTTCGTTATTCTTTTTCCGCAGGCTTTACCGGAGAACTGTTTTGTCACTTTAGTACAAAACCGGAATAATATTTTTGTACATATTTACTTTTCATAATTTGTTTATACATACTTTATAAAAAAGATCTATAATATAGATATGCGCTGTTTGGGACAGCAATGGGAGGAACAGGAGCAGAATGAGTATTGGCGAAAGACTGAACGAACTTCTTACAGAAGACAAGACAATGATTCCGGTGAATATCGGTATCGGACCGGAGGGCTTTTTCAATATCAACAAGTCCGTTGTATATTCCTGGGGAATCATGCTCGTATTTCTGATATTGTGTATTTTCCTGACCAGTAATATGAGAATTCACAACATCAGCAAGAGACAGCTGATCGCAGAAACCATTGTAGTGAAGCTGCGCGGACTTGTAGCAGATCTGCTGGGAACTTTCGGATCAAGATATACAGAATATATTCTTACGGTTCTCTTATATATTGCGCTCAGCAATCTGGTCGGTGTGGTAGGTCTTGTACCTCCGACAATGGATCTGAATGTAACGGTCGGACTTGCACTGATGAGTATTGTACTGATTGAAGCAGCAAGCATCAGCAAGAACGGTGCGGGTGGCTGGCTGAAGTCTTTTACAAAGCCGATCTGGATCGTAACACCGATGAATATTCTGGAACTTGCAATCCGTCCGCTTTCACTGTGCATGCGACTGTTTGGTAATGTACTTGGAGCAACGGTCATCATGGAACTGATCAAAATGGCGGTTCCGATGTTTATTCCCGCGCTTGCCAGTCTGTATTTCGATTTCTTCGACGGACTGATTCAGGCCTATGTGTTTATTTTCCTGACTTCCCTGTATATCAAGGAAGCAACAGAATAAAAGAGGTAACTCGGAAAGATCCTTTTTCCTTGTTTATAAAAATTGAATTTGAGAGAGATTTGAAAGGAGATATTTATTATGGATTTCACAGCGATTGGAGCCGGACTTGCCGCACTTACAGGTATTGGTGCAGGTATTGGTATTGGTATTGCAACATCAAGAGCAACAGATGCCGTTGCAAGACAGCCTGAAGCAAGTAACAAGATCATGATGATGCTGCTTCTCGGATGCGCACTTGCAGAAGCTACTGCAATTTATGGTCTGGTTGTTGCATTAATGCTTATTTTCGCGAAGTAATTTCGTAGTACACCATGCCTGCAAAAAGGCAAAAAAAGGGGATAGAGCTGTGCTGAATGTAAATTTCAACATTGTATACACGATTATTAATATATTGATTCTTTTTGTCATTTTCCGTGTCTTTCTGTTTAAGAGGGTAGACAAGGTCCTGAAAGAGCGGAATGATGAGATTGAGAATGCAACTGTGACTGCAGAGAAGAAAAGCAGTGATGCAGATGCGGCAAAGGCAAAATACGATGCAGATGTCCGGAAACTGGAAGAGGAAAAGGAAAACATCATTTCCGAGTCCAGAGAGAAGGGATATCACGAGTATGCGCAGATTGTGGCAAATGCAAAGGTTGAGGCTGGAACGATCATAGAGGATGCCAAGAAAACTGCCAAACTCGAAAGCGAACGACAGAGACGCATATACGAAGCGGAGATTACCGAGATGGTGGTTTCTGCTGCGTCTAAAATTGCTGCTGGTTCACATAGTGAACAGCAAGACAGTGAACTTTATAACAGGTTCATAGATGAGGCTGGTGATGAAGAAAAATGAGCCAGGAAAGCTACTGGAATAACGACTTACATAGTACAAATGATAATTATTGTAAGGCAGAGCTTCGTTATGCAAAGACCAAACCGTCAGATGAGCAGCTTCAGAAAATCAGTGAAGCACTCTGCAAGAAGATGGAAGTTGAGCGTGTGGAGATCAGACCTGTTCAGGATGATTCCATTGGCGGAGGATTTATTATCAAATGTGGAAATTTTGAATATGACTGGAGTGATAAGGGACGTGCAGCTCAGCTGAGAGATACGCTGAAAGGCGTTCACAGAGAGACGACCACTTCTTCTCCGCATATTATTTCCATTCTGAAAAATCATGTAGATGATTTCAAACTGGAACTGCAGGACCGAGAAGTCGGCAATGTACTCTGGGTTGGTGATGGTATTGCCAACGTCAAGGGCTGCGGACACGCATTCTATGGGGAAGTCATAGAGTTTGAAGACGGAACCAGAGGAATGGTACAGGATATCCGTGAAGATCATATCGGGTGTATTCTGTTCGGCGATGATGCAGGAATCAGACAGTCCAGCAAGGCAATCAGAACCTATAAGCAGGCAGGAATTCCTGTCGGCAACGGTTTTATCGGACGTGTGGTCAATGCACTTGGTGAGCCCATTGATGAAAAGGGACCCATTGAGGCAGAAGGCTATCGTGCAGTAGAAGAGCCTGCTCCCGGTATTGTAGAGAGACAGTCTGTCAATCAGCCTATGGAGACAGGTATTCTGTCAATTGATACCATGTTCCCGATCGGCAGAGGTCAGCGTGAGCTGATCATCGGCGACCGTCAGACCGGTAAGACTTCCATTGCAACAGATACGATCCTGAACCAGAAGGGGAAGGATGTCATCTGTATTTATGTTGCAATCGGACAGAAAGCATCTACTGTTGCAAGACTGATTACTTCACTGACCAAAGCCGGTGCAATGGACTATACCACGATTCTGTGTGCGACAGCCGCAGATCCGGCACCGCTGCAGTATATTGCTCCCTATGCAGGTGCTGCACTTGCAGAGTATTTCATGTATCAGGGTAAGGATGTACTGATCGTTTATGATGATCTTTCAAAGCATGCAGTTGCTTACAGATCTCTTTCCCTTCTGCTGGAGCGTTCTCCGGGACGTGAAGCATATCCGGGCGATGTATTCTATCTGCATTCAAGATTGCTGGAGAGATCCAGTAAACTTTCTGCTGATCTTGGCGGCGGTTCCATTACGGCACTTCCGATCATTGAGACGCAGGCAGGTGATGTATCTGCATATATTCCGACTAATGTCATTTCCATTACAGACGGTCAGATCTTCCTGGAGAGCGATCTGTTCTTCGAAGGTATGAGACCTGCTGTCAATGTCGGTCTTTCCGTATCCCGTGTAGGCAGTGCGGCGCAGACCAAGGCAATGAAGAAGGCTGCAGGCAGTATCCGTATCGACCTGGCACAGTATCGTGAAATGGCAGTATTCACCCAGTTCAGTTCTGATCTGGATGAGACGACCAAGAAACAGCTGGCACACGGCAAGGCACTGATGGAGCTGCTCAAGCAGCCGCTCGGACATCCGTTGCAGATGCATGAACAGGTAATTACACTGGTATGTGCAAACGGCGGTAAGATGGACGAACTTCCGACAGGTGAGATCAAGAAATTCCAGAGCGGTCTGCTGGGGTATTTTGAAAATCAGCTTCCGGATGTAGTCAGTGAGCTGGAGAACGGTAAAGATTTAAGTGATGATTTAAGAAAACGTATATTAAAGGCTGCCGATGCTTATCTGGAAATCTACAATTACCAGAAGGAGCAGGCAGAAGCTTCTGCTTCTGCCGATGCCGAACAGGTTGCTGCAGAGAAACAGCAGTAATCTGCCCGGATGCGGATGCAGTCAGGTACGAGTACGGTGCAGAGGTTAAAACGTGGCAAACATCAAGGAAATACAGGACCGGATAAAAAGCGTTAATGATACGATGAAAATCACGAATGCGATGTATATGATTTCATCGAACAAGCTTCGCAAGGCCAGAAAGATGCTGGCAGAGACAGAGCCTTATTTCTATTCCGTACAGGGAATGTTCTCACGTGTCATCCGTCATGTACCGGTTGATACGCAGGATATCTTCCTGGATAAACACATGGATATTCCAAAGGAAGAGAGAAAAAAGGGCTATATCGTCCTGACAGATGATAAAGGTCTTGCCGGTGCATATAACCATAATGTACTGAAGATTGTCGAGCAGCATATCAAGAATGATGGCCCGAACTGGAAACTGTATGTTGTCGGAGAAATGGGACGTCAGTATTTTCTGAATAAGAGCATCCCGGTAGATGAGCAGTTTCATTTTACTGCGCAGAATCCGACGCTGTCGCGTGCCAGAAAGATCGCAGCCAGAATCCTGAATGATTATGAAAATCAGGATGTGGATGAGGTATACATGGTATATACGACGATGAAGAATTCCATTGTCTGCGAGACACAGTTTTCCCAGCTGCTGCCATTGGACAGAAAAGAAAACGCTACGGGCGGACAGGATGTCCTGAAGGCTACGAGCGGCGCGCTTCAGGAGGAATTCCTGATGACGCCGAGTCCCGAAGCTGTCCTTGATAATATTGTTCCCAGCCTGGTTACCGGGTTTATATATGGTGCTCTTGTCGAGGCGTTCTGCAGTGTTCAGAATTCCAGAATGATGGCAATGGATTCAGCCAATAAGAATGCAAAGTCCATGATTCATGATCTGACCATGAAGTATAACAGAGAACGTCAGGGTATGATCACACAGGAGATCACAGAGGTTGCCAGTGGTGCCAAGGCACTTAAACGTGCCAAGGAAGCCAAGGAACAAAGAGATGAAATGATGCGTCGTGAAGCAGAAGCGATGGAAGAGGAAGAGGGAAATTAATTGAAAAACGGAAGAATTATTCAGGTCATGGGACCTGTAGTAGACGTTCAGTTTGAAGACAATGATTTGCCTTACATCAGAGACGCACTTGAAGTAGATAATAATGGAAAAAGATGCGTTATGGAGGTTGCACAGCATGTCGGTGACAATACCGTCAGATGTATTATGCTGTCAGCAACAGAAGGTCTTTCCCGTGATATGGAAGTTCGGGCAACAGGCTCCTCCATTACAGTCCCTGTCGGTGAGAAAACACTGGGAAGACTGTTTAATGTAATTGGTGAAGCAATTGATAAAGGCGATGATCTGTCTGGCGAGGAACACTGGAGCATTCACAGAAAGCCTCCGGAACTGATTGACCAGAGCCCGGTAGTAGAGGTACTGGAAACAGGAATCAAGGTAATTGATCTTCTGGCTCCGTATGCAAAAGGCGGTAAGATCGGTCTGTTCGGCGGTGCCGGTGTAGGTAAGACGGTTCTGATTCAGGAACTGATCCAGAACGTGGCAACAGAGCATGGCGGATATTCCATTTTCACCGGTGTCGGTGAACGTTCCAGAGAAGGTAATGACCTCTGGACAGAAATGAAGGCATCCGGCGTTCTGAAGAAGACGGCCCTGGTATTCGGACAGATGAATGAGCCCCCGGGAGCCCGTATGAGAGTTGCCGAGACAGGACTTACCATGGCAGAATATTTCCGTGATGTAAAGCATCAGGATGTACTTCTGTTCATTGATAATATTTTCAGATTTATTCAGGCAGGTTCAGAGGTTTCATCACTTCTGGGACGTATGCCTTCCGCAGTAGGTTATCAGCCGACACTGGCTACAGATCTTGGTGAGCTGCAGGAACGTATTGCATCCACAAAGGAAGGATCAGTTACTTCTGTACAGGCTGTTTATGTACCGGCAGATGATCTTACTGACCCGGCACCGGCAACGACATTTGCACATCTGGATGCCACAACGGTACTGTCCAGAAAGATTGTGGAACAGGGTATTTATCCGGCAGTAGATCCGCTTGCTTCATCCAGCCGTATTCTGGAGGCTGATGTAGTAGGACAGGAGCATTATGATGTAGCCATGAAGGTACAGGAAATGCTGCAGAAATATAAGGAACTTCAGGATATTATTGCTATTCTGGGTATGGAAGAACTGGGAGATGAAGATAAACTCACTGTATTCCGTGCCAGAAAGATTCAGAGATTTTTATCCCAGCCGTTCCATGTGGCTGAACAGTTCACCAATGTACCTGGCAAGTATGTTCCGCTGAAGGAAACCATCCGCGGATTCAAGATGATCGTTGACGGAGAAATGGATGAGTATCCGGAAGCAGCATTCTTCAATGTCGGAACTATTGACGATGTCATCGCGAAGGCCAAAGAGCTGGAGAAGGAATAACATATGAGTACGAACGCGCATACATTCAGACTTCAGGTAATGTCAATCAATGGAGTGTTCTTTGATGACAGGTGTAAAAATGTCATTCTGCCCTGTATTGATGGCGAAATGTCCATCATGGCACACCATGAGGAGATGTTTCTGGCCATTTATGACGGAACCATACGAATCCAGAAGGAAGATGACAGCTGGATGGAAGCTGTTGTGGGAATCGGATCCGCGCAGGTAGCCAACAATCGTTGTATGATTCTGGTAGATACCGTTGAACGGCCGGAAGACATTGATGTCAGACGTGCACAGGAAGCACTTGAAGCTGCGCAGGAGAAGATCAGACAGAAAAATTCCATTCAGGAATATAAGATGTCGCAGGCTGCAATGGCAAGAGCACTCAGCAGACTGAAGCTGGCTTCAAAATATAATCTGCATTGAAATGCATAACAAAAAAGCTGTCGGTTTTGATATAACCGGCAGCTTTTTTATATCTGTATGAAGATGCAATGCATCTTTTTTTAATCGGCGGCAGTGGAAGCAGATGCCGGAACTGCAGATGAAGCGGTGGCAGCAGAAACGGCAGAGGAAGAATCTTCTGTCGGGATTGTGGTGAAGTTATAGGTATCTTCTGTTGTGATGGTTACGCCTTCACCGGAAGGTGTTTCACCGTGCAGAATGCTGATCATATACTGTACACGGCTGTTGGCACGTGCATAGTACTGTGCGGCCAGATCTGCGCTGTCCTTGTTATAGGCACCATCGTATGCCTGGTGATATGCGGTGACTGCCTGGGACATATAGCTTGCAGCTTCGGTGGAAAGGTCGGACAGAGATGAAAATTCATTCGGAATTTTGTATGCTGCCATCTTCTGAAATTCGGCATTCATGCCGTCAAGATCTGTCAGAAGATCCTGCGTGGCAGTTTCTGAATTCGGATCGATTTCGTTAATGGCATCATTATAGCCTGCAACCGCTTCAAAGAAGTCGTTCATGTTGGACTTGTAAGTTTCCAGATCGCTGTTCCCGGACCCGCAGCCGCTGATGGTAAGGATGATCAGACAAAGGACAGAGAAAAACGACAGATATTTTTGAAAAGATTTTTTCAACAATTTTATTACCCCCGATTAAAATACATCAGTCTTAAATTTATCACACATGGATAATACGGTCAATTGTAGTTTGCAGTAGTTTGTGCTACGATTATGGAAAATTTGAAGAAATCAGGGATAAAATCAGACATGACAAAACAGGAATTTCAGACATTATTCCATAATCATCCGATCTTTCTGGATGGAGCAACCGGGACAAATCTGATGAAGGCCGGGATGCCTGCGGGAGTCTGCCCCGAAGCGTGGATTCTGGAGCATCCGGATGTGATTATCAGTCTGCAGAGGGCTTATGCGGAGGCAGGCAGCAACATTGTATATGCGCCGACCTTTACCGCAAACCGGATCAAACTGAAGGAATATGGCCTGGAGAACCGGCTGGAAGAGATTAACAGCAGCCTTGTTGCGCTTTCGAGACAGGCAGTGGGAACAAAAGCACTTGTCGCCGGGGATCTGACGATGACCGGCAGACAGCTCTCACCAATCGGTGATCTTGATTTTGAAGAACTTGTGGATGTGTATAAGCAGCAGATCCGGTCACTGGAAAAGGCGGGAGTGGATCTGCTTGTGGTAGAGACCATGATGAGCCTGCAGGAATGCCGTGCAGCGCTGATTGCAGCAAAGGAAACGACAGATCTTGCAGTAATGGTGTCACTTACTTTTGAAGCAGATGGCAGAACACTGTTCGGAAGTGATGCGGCGTCTGCTGCAATTGTCATGGAGAGTCTGGGCGCTGCGGCTGTCGGTGCGAACTGTTCGACAGGACCTGATCAGATGACAGATGTCATCAGAAGCATGGCGGCAGTAACGACGATTCCGATCATTGCCAAACCGAATGCGGGACTGCCGAGTGTCAGCGAAGACGGAACCACACAGTATGATATGGATGCGGATACTTTTGCAGAGAATATGATCAGACTGATGACGTGCGGGGCGTCGGTTCTGGGCGGATGCTGCGGAACAACGCCGGAATTTATAAGGCTTCTGACAGAGAAAACGCGGAATACAGCGCTTGATCAGCTTCGTGATGCAGAAGGCGCTTCCGTCATCAGAAGACCGGATGGGATTCGTTATCTTACTTCTGAACGCGGATATCTGGCATTCGGACTGGATGACCCGTTCATGATCGTCGGAGAGAGAATCAATCCGACCGGAAAAAAGAAACTGCAGGCACAGCTGCGTGAAAATAATCTGGATATGGTATGTGATTTCGTTCAGCAGCAGGAAAATGACGGTGCATCCGTTCTGGATGTCAATGTCGGCATGAGCGGTGTGGATGAAAAAAGTCTGATGCTGAAGGTACTGGATGAAGTGACGATGCTGACGGCGCTTCCGCTCTGTATCGATTCCAGTGATGCGCAGGTAATGGAAAGCGCACTGCGCAGATACCCTGGCAGAGCACTCATTAATTCCATTTCGCTGGAAAAGGGAAAGGCTGAGAAATTCCTGCCGATTGCACAGAAGTACGGTGCAATGTTCATTCTTTTACCCGTTGGAAAAAACGGACTGCCCAGGGATAACGAGGAAAAGAAACAGACCATTCTGGAACTGACGAAGCTGGCAGAGGGCTATGGCCTCGGACTTCAGGATATCGTTGTGGACGGCCTTGTGGCAACCGTCGGGGCTGATCCGGATGCTGCCATGAATACGCTGGATACGATACGGTTCTGTCACGATCACGGATATGCTACCATCTGCGGCCTTTCCAACATCTCTTTTGGCCTTCCGGAGAGAAGTTATATCAATGCGGCGTTTCTGACCATGGCAATTGCAGGAGGCCTGACGATGGCAATCGCCAATCCTTCGCAGGAACTGCTGGTCAACAGTGCATTTGCTTCAGATCTTCTGCGCAATAAAGACGGCGCGGATCTGCGTTATATTCAGAGAATGCAGCGGTATCAGAAGGAGACGTCGGAACAGCCGCAGAAGATGCAGCCGCAGGAGACATCCGCACTGCCGCAGGAGCAGAGGCTGATGAAGGTTCTGTATGAAGATGTGCTGAACGGATCAAGAAGAAATATTGTCAGGGATACGCAGAAGGCAGTCGAGGGCGGATGCGTTCCGCAGGAGATTCTGGATCAGGTCCTTATGCCGGCAATCAATGAGGTGGGAGATCTGTTTGACAAGGGTACCTATTTCCTGCCGCAGCTGATCTCCAGTGCAGAAACAATGAAAATGTCCATCGGATATCTGGAGCCGCTTCTGAAGACGGAAGACGGGCAGGCAGAAGAAATGCCGGTGATTGTTATTGCAACGGTTCACGGAGATGTCCATGATATCGGTAAGAATCTGGTGGCACTGATGCTCAAGAACTATGGCTTTAAGGTCATTGATCTGGGGAAAGATGTACCGGCAGAGAAAATCATAGATACTGCAATCACTGAAAATGCCGCGGTGATCGGTCTGTCAGCGCTGATGACAACGACCATGCAGGAGATGAAAAATGTGATCCGGCTGGCGCAGAACAAGGGCTGCAAGTCCAGAATCATGATCGGCGGCGCTGTCGTCACACAGGACTTTGCGGATGAAATCGGAGCGGATGCCTATGCAGATGATGCGGCGGATGCAGTACGTGTAGTAAAAAAGATTCTGAATATACAGGATGGGAGATCGTAACGATGACAGGTGCAGATGCAATGGTAAAATGCCTTGAAAAAGAAGGCGTAAAAGTAGTATTCGGATATCCGGGAGTTGCAATATGTCCTTTTTATAACAGCGTGCTGGATTCGGAGATCAGAACGGTTCTGATCCGGACAGAGCAGAATGCGGCGCATTGCGCGAGCGGTTATGCCAGAATCAGCGGTAAACCGGGAGTATGTGTCGTTACATCCGGCCCCGGTGCCACCAATCTGATTACGGGAATTGCCACCGCGTTTGCAGACAGTATTCCGCTGATCTGCATTACGGGGCAGGTCAACAGTTCCATGATCGGAAGCGATGTATTCCAGGAAGCGGATATTACCGGCGCAGTGGAATCTTTTGTCAAATACAGTTATCTTGTCAGAAATGTGGAAGAGATTCCGCACATTTTCAAGGAAGCTTTTTATATTGCAGATTCCGGAAGAAAGGGACCGGTTCTGATTGATATTCCCTGTGATATCCAGAATGAGGCAATCGGAAGATTCACCTATCCGGAAACCGTCAGCATGCGTACCTATAAGCCGACAGTTGAAGGAAATATGGTGCAGATCAAAAAAGTCATCCGTGAAATAGAACGTGCGAAAAAGCCGATCATCTGTGTGGGCGGCGGTGTGACCTTAAGCGGCGCAGTGGATGAAATCCGCAGCTTTGCAGAAAAATATCAGATTCCTGTGGTATCGACCATGATGGGCATCGGCGTCATGCCGGCAAAGCATCCGCTTTACTACGGAATGGTCGGCAATAACGGCAGGCATTATGCCAACAGAGCGATGAATGAGTCTGATCTGCTGCTGATGGTCGGAGCGCGTGTCGCAGACAGAGCAGTCAACCGTCCGGATCTGATTACAGAGGACAAGGTACTTGTACATATCGATGTTGATCCTGCAGAAATCGGTAAGAATGTCGGTCCGACCATTCCGCTGGTAGGTGATATCCGTCATATCTTTGATGCAGTGCTCGGGCAGGAGTTCAAGACGGAGGATCACAGTCAGTGGATCGAAAGCCTGGACGGATACCGCAGCACCATGAAGGAAAAAAGGCCGCAGATCGGGGAAGAATATGCAGATCCGTCTGTATTTATTCCAAAACTCTCGGCGCAGATGGATGATGATGCGGTTTATGTGGCGGATGTCGGTCAGAATCAGATCTGGTCCACCGCATTTTATGACATCCGTGATAAGGGCAGATTCCTGACATCCGGCGGAATGGGCACAATGGGATATTCCATCCCGGCAGCAATGGGGGCAAGAATTGCAGATCCCGGGCGCCAGGTGGTTGCCGTATGCGGTGATGGCGCGTTCCAGATGTCCATGATGGAGCTGGGAACCATGGCGCAGCATGATATCCGGATCAAGATCGTGGTCATGAGAAATAACTATCTGGGTATGGTACGTGAATATCAGCACTTTACCTATCACGATCACTATTCTGTCGTGGATATCGCAGGAAAACCGGATCTTGACAAGCTGGCACAGGCTTACGGCCTTGGTTATCTGAAAGTGGACGGACACTGTGACATGGATGAGCAGATCCGCAGATTCCTGCAGGATGATTCCTCCATGCTGATGGAAGTCATGGTGGATCCGACGGATCTGGTAAAGGCATAAGGAGGCGCTGAATGAAAAGAATCTATTCTGTACTTGTTGAAAACAGAGCCGGTGTACTGTGCAAGGTAGCCGGGCTGTTTTCAAGAAGATGTTTCAATATCGATTCCCTTGCTGTCGGCGAAACCGATTCAAAGGATGTTTCCTGTATGACCATCGTCAGCAGCGGCGATGAGCGGACAATCGAGCAGATTGAAAAACAGCTGAACAAGAAACTGGATGTCATCAAGGTAAAGACATTTACGGAAAGCGCAAGCATCAGCAGAGAACTGATGCTGATCAAGGTAAAATACAATCCCGGAAGCAGACGCGATATTATGGAGACCTGTGAGATTATGAAGGCGCAGATTGTAGATATGTCAACGACCATGATGATGATCCAGATCTGTGATCAGCCGGAGAGAATACAGCTCTTTCTGAGTATGCTGAAGAGCATCAGCATCGTTGAAGTTGCCAGAACAGGAACCCTTGCCCTGCAGAAATGCATGGACAGCGAAAATGGAAAATAAAGAATATAATGCATGAAATGAAAAAAGAATTTTCTGTGTCCGAAACAGGCGCAGAAGATTCTTTTTTTGTGTATCAGGGGGTCTGCGGAAGCAGACTATATAAGGAGTTTCAAGAAACTTGATCTTTTTTAACTTACGAATTTAACATATTAAAGTCTTAAAAACTTAAAGTGAAAAAGCAATTTTATGTTGACTTATCAAAATCACGTGCTTATAATGTGACTTAAATCAGTTGGGAACGTAAATCAGATAAAAATAGCAATCGATATGATTTTACACTTTAAACTGGTAAAGAACGCTGACAGGCAAAGGGGTTTGAGATGCAGAAAAAGGTATTTCAGTTACTGGTTGATAACACATCCGGTGTTCTGAGCAGAATCTCAGGACTGTTTTCCAGAAGAGGATACAACATCGAAAGTATTACAGCAGGTGTTACAGCGGATCCCAGATTTACCAGAATCACAATTGTGACTTCGGGAGATGACGAGATTCTGGATCAGATCGAAAAGCAGGTGGCAAAACTGGTGGATGTCCGTGATATTCATGAACTGAAGCCGGATGAAAGTGTATACAGAGAACTGGCACTTGTAAAAGTAAGAGCCAGTGCAGAGCAGAGAGAAAGTATTCTGGCAGTTGCCAATATTTTCAGAGGAAACATCATTGATGTTGCACCGGAGAGCCTGATCATCGAGATCACAGGCAATCAGTCCAAACTGGATGCATTCATCAAACTGCTTGACGGATACGAAATTCTGGAACTTGCCAGAACCGGTATTGCAGGTCTTGGCAGAGGTATTGAAAACGTCGTATATCTCGACGAGTAAGAAAATGGACTCTCAGATCGTTCACTCGGTCTTTTCAGAGCCGGCGCAAGCTGACAATAATATAAAACGTATGGAGGAATGAAATCATGGCACAGGAAGCACGTATTTTCTATCAGGAAGACTGTAATCTTTCTTTACTGGAAGGTAAAACAATTGCCATTATCGGATATGGCAGTCAGGGACATGCACATGCACTGAACCTTAAGGATTCAGGATGCAATGTTATCGTTGGTCTGTATGAAGGTTCCAAGTCCAAGGCAAAGGCTGAGGCACAGGGACTTAAAGTATATCCTACAGCACAGGCAGCAAAGATGGCTGATATCATCATGATTCTGATCAATGATGAGAAGCAGGCCAAGATGTACAAAGAAGATATCGAACCCAACCTTAAGGCTGGCGATATGCTGATGTTTGCACATGGTTTCAATATTCATTACAATCTGATCAATCCTCCCAAGGATGTCGATGTTACCATGATCGCTCCCAAGGCTCCCGGCCACACAGTTCGTTCTGAGTATCAGGCAGGCAAGGGAACACCGTGTCTGGTTGCTGTACATCAGGATGCAACAGGTAAGGCTCTTGATCTTGCACTTGCTTATGGCGCAGGCCTTGGCGGAGCAAGAGCAGGTCTTCTGGAGACAACATTCAGAACAGAGACAGAAACAGACCTCTTTGGTGAGCAGGCAGTCCTTTGCGGCGGTGTATGCGCACTGATGCAGACAGGTTT
>CAYMBY010000101.1:0-48080 GCA_964388815.1 uncultured Butyrivibrio sp.
GCCATTGCTTCCAGTACTCTGTTCAGAACCGGAGAATCACATTCGTGATAATCATCAACGATGCAGACGGATTCTGTTTTCACAAGTCCACGGACGATGCTCAGATAATGCAGAATCTCGGATTCGGACTGCGGAAAGACGACCTGCTCCAGAAAAGGTTGCAGATCAGGTTTACTGTTTATGAGTATTTCATTGAACCGCTTCCAGAACCAGACGTCATCATTTTCCTGTTCACGGAAGGTAAATGACCTGTAAAATACATCTTTTTTCTGTGAAAGAAAATGCTGAAGAGAGGTACTTTTACCAAAGCCGATCGGAGCAGTGATCAAAGTAATACTGTTGTGAAAGATATTTTCAAGCATCTGATCGATGCGTGGTCTGTTTAGATAGAGAAGACTTGTATTTCCGCCATGCATGAATAATGTCCTTTCTTGGGTTTTGATATTTTTATTATAGTATTTTAAAGAATAAAAATATAGCGATATATCATGAAGAATAATTGTAAAAAATTCAGGAAAAGGGGTTATATTCTGAAGAATATGTCCGATAAAAGATATAGGATGATTTTATCAAAGGCTATTAGAGTCACGGATGTCTCGGGATAGCGACAGGAGGGACTCATGGTCAGAGCGTTATATTCTGCAGTTTCCGGACTAAATACCCATATGAATGAAATGGATGTTATCGGCAACAATATATCAAATGTGAATACTACGGCATATAAGGCGCAGGAGCTTTCATTTAACGACCTTTTATACCAGACAACACGAAGCGCTTCTGCAGCAACAGATACGAAGGGCTCGGTAAGTGCAAAACAGGTCGGACTCGGTTCTAAAACCGGATCTATTTCGACCAATATCTCCACACAGGGTTCAGCCCAGACGACCAATGAACCGTTTGATATGATGATCAGCGGTAATTCATTTTTTGTGGTCAATAACGGATCCGGGAACCTGTATACCAGAGATGGCACTTTTGAAGTAGATGAAGCGGGAGATCTGGTAACAAGGTCAAACGGATATTATGTGGAGGGATGGACTTCCGGTGACGGATCTACAGTGTCCACGACAGGAACGGTCGGTAAAATGTCATTGCTGACAACTGCAAACAAAACATCTGCAGCGGTGGGAACAACGGCAGCAACGATTTCAGGCAATATTGATGCAAAGGATTCAAGTCTTTCCTCTTCGACGGGAAAAGCGGTTACCCTTGGTGTCTACGGAGCAGACGGTAAGGAGTATACACTTAAATTCAAACTGACAGATGCAGGTGACAGCGATGCAACAACCTATAATCTGTCTTTGAACGGTATTACGGATGCGGACGGAAATGCGGTTACGACAACGGCGACCAATTCCTATGCGCTGCAGTACAATGCATCAACCGGTAAATTTGTCAGTGTAAACGGTGATACGACGGGAACTTCTGTTGCGCTGATGCTTCCTGCTGCAATCGGAAGTATGACGCTGGATTTATCGTCAACGACGAATTATGCAGCAACGACTTCCGGGAATTCGACGATTTCTGCTGCAACAGGCACTTCTGACGGAAAGACCGGAAAAGGCAGACTGGCAGGAACAATGAACGGCATGACGGTATCCAAGAACGGCATGATCAATGCAACCTATACCAATGGAGATACGAGACTTCTGGGACAGATTGCGGTTGCGGAATTTGCAAATGCCTCGGGACTGGAAAAGGCAGGAAATAACCTGTATTCGGCAAGTGCCAATTCCGGTGCGGCGCAGCTGATGGATGTGACAGCAGATGGCGGCAGCATTACGACAGGCGTGCTGGAAGCCAGTAATGTGGATCTGGCAGATGAGTTTACCAGAATGATTACCGCACAGAGAGGGTTCCAGGCAAACAGCCGTGTGATTACGACAACAGATTCAATGCTTTCAGAACTCAGACAGCTGAAACGCTGATTGCTGAAAGACATTAAGATCACTTCTTGCGAGGGCATCTGCCTCAGTGTATAATCGAATCAGGTGCAGCGGCACTGAAAATACTGGAAATGATGGCGGATACGAAGATGAGTCTGAGCAAGAAGAGAATTGTGGTAAAGGTCGGGACTTCGACACTGACCAATGAACGCGGTGATATTGATATTCATGAGATGGATCTGCTCTGCAGAGCACTTTCAGGGATTGAAAATCTGGGATATGATCTGGTACTGGTTTCCTCAGGTGCCATTGCAGTGGGAGCGAACAAGATGCGCCTTCAGCAGAAGCCTGCGGATCTTCGTCTCAAGCAGGCAGCGGCGGCAGTAGGGCAGTGCGAACTGATGCATCTGTATGACAAACTGTTTCAGGAGTATGGCAGAATGACGGGTCAGATCCTGCTGAACAGTGATGATGTGGAAGTGCCGGAGCGCAGAGAAAATCTGAAGAATACCTTTGATGCACTGCTGGAAAATCATATCATTCCGATTGTGAATGAAAATGATTCCGTGAGTCACGTAGAGATTGAATCCGATAAAAAGCTTTTTTCCGATAATGACATGCTTGCCGCTGTTGTGGCAGTGTTCTGCAATGCTTCCAAGCTGATTATTCTGTCGGATATTGACGGACTTTATGACAGCAATCCGAATACACATCCGGATGCGAAGCTGATCAGCAGAGTAGAGAAAATTGATGAGAATATCCGTGCAATTGCGGAAGGCACAGGCTCCAACCGCGGAACAGGCGGTATGATCACCAAGCTGGATGCCGCAGAACTGGCAACGTCACGCGGAATCGATGTGCTGATTACACACGGTCATAAACCGGAACTTTTATATGATATCATCAATAAGAAAAAGGTCGGAACACTTTTTGTAGCCAGATGAAAAAAAGCCGTGAAGGAATGAAAAAATCATTCTTTCACGGCTTTTCTGATTATGCGAGTTCGTGATACTTGTCATAAAGCTCTGCGAGGTAGGTCTTTACCATTTCGATATTGGCCATGGAACGCAGATCTTCATTTCCCATGCCGAGTGCAATTTCATCAGCAAGCAGCAGCATGTCATACACTTTCAGCTTGAAAGCGTTACGGTCAAGTTCATCAATGTTGATATGGATCAGCGGAGCACCGAGCTTTAAAGTGATGTTGTCATCTGAAATCCCTGTTTCCATGATCTTGGTGGAAGGATCAAAATTAACATAGAGAATGAGTTTTTCCTTCTCATGCTTTTTCAGTGTGATGGCAGTCTGATGACTTGCCTCCATCCATTCATAATAATCGGCGATGTCCGGATTCATAAGATACTGTGTCAGTTCTTCTCTGTGCTTGTCAATATACTGCAGATAGCTGCTGGCATTCGGACCGGTGTAGTTGCAGTCTACTTTCAGTCCGTTTTCTGTTCTGACCAGTTTACATTTTTCTGCAACTTCTCTTATTTTGAGCGAAACATTATCGTTTCCGATCTGTTTTAATGTACCTGATTCTACAACCTGTTTGAATTCCATAAATCCTCTTTCCCGCGGGAACCTTTTACAGAAAAAACATTCAGATTCTGTACATCTGAGGCTCGGACCGCGTATTGCAACACATTTTGTCTTTCAGAAATCTTCACATAGTATAGCATAAAGGCAGTAAAAATGGTATACTTGTGAATGTCGGATTTTTTGTTTTATTATATGGAAAACAGAGTAGCCGATAAATAAGAAAAAGTTTATTGACAGGTAGATAATGGCATCAGGAAAAGGAAATTATAACAGGAAGAAAAAAACAGGATCTACAGGAAAATCAGGAAACCGACAGACACGCAGAGAGAATGAGCAGCTTGATTATGCGCTGAAAAGTGAAATACTGATTATTGTTCTGCTGGCGCTTTCAATCTTTTTGTTCTTATGTAATTTCGGCGTATGCGGAAGCTTCGGCAATATCATGAGCAGCATTATGTTCGGCGTTTTCGGTATAATGGCATATCTTGCTCCTCTTCTGATTTTTCTGATGGTGGTGTTTCATATTTCAAATAACGGATCGGCAGCAGCAGTTCGCAAGATCATAGCGGGATGTGTGCTGGTGCTCCTTTTTGGCATGCTTGCGGAAATGGTCTGCGGAAGACTGCAGACGTATGAAAATTATGATATTGCGACGATATATGCAGATGCGGCAGCCGGCAGAAACGGCGGAGGAGTGATTGCAGGATCACTCTGCTATCTCTGTTATCATACACTGTCGATGGCGGGTACGGTGATTCTGATTCTGGTATTCGGAACCATCAGCATAGTGGTACTGACAGAAAAATCGGTGATAGAAGGCCTCCGGAGCGGCAGCCATCGGGTAATGGAACGTGCCGGCGAAGATGCTGCAGAGTACAGACAGCAGATGGAAGAACGCCGGGTCAGAAATGAAGAAAGACGTGAGCAGCTGGCAGAGCAGAAACGTCTTGCTCTTGAACAGAAGGAAGATGAGAAGATCCTCCGGATGAATAAAAGGGTCAGCGGCGTTACCGCTTCAATTGATCTGAAAAAAGAAGGTGATGAGCCGGAAAAGGACGGAGAAGACCAGACAGAGCAGAAACAGCAGAAAAGTACATCTGCTTCTCATAATATTTTTATTCCGGACGAAGATGAGATCCGTGATGATATTCATGAAATTACGATACACAGTCAGATGGGGACGGATGTGGAGCCGGACGGACAGCATGTCATCCATACCGGCCCTGTGATCCATACCTATGTAAAAGAAGAACAGAATGAAAACGGACTTCCGTCGACACTTCCGGAAGTCATGGAAGAAACGAAAGTGCAGGAAAATATTCCGCATACGGAGCATCCGGATGCTGCAGAGCAGGAAGAACTGCCGGTGGAGAATGAAAGCACAGAAGATGAGAAAACAGGAGAAGATCTGCAGCAGAGGCCCGGAGCAAGACTGCAGGCATCAGCCGCTGCAGATCCGCTTCCGGATATTCCGATTCACAGAGAAAATACCGAAGTAAATGACGGCTATACCGTTCATACGCAGGATCATATTTCACCGGCAAAGGCAGCGCAGCAGATTGATTCGCACGCCAGTGCACCGATGAAGGTGCCGGAGCCCGGAATGCCGCAGGGCGGCAGGACAATGGCGGCAGAACCGGATGCAGGTGCGGGAAACGGCATTCAGCAGGAAATCATGCAGAAGCAGGCACAGCCGGTCAGGGAATATGTATTCCCGCCGCTTTCTCTTCTGAAAAAAGGTGTGAAAAACAAAAATACCGATTCCGAGAAGCAGCTGAAGGAAACGGCAATGAAGCTGGAAAAAACGCTCAAGACCTTTGGTGTGAATGTTACGGTGACGGACATCAGCCAGGGGCCTGCGGTTACCAGATATGAACTGCAGCCGGAAGTCGGCGTCAAGGTCAGCAGAATTGTGAATCTTTCCGATGATATCAAGCTGAACCTTGCTGCAACAGATATCCGTATCGAGGCACCGATTCCCGGTAAGCCCGCGGTCGGGATTGAAGTTCCGAACAAGGAAAATTCCACGGTTGCACTCAGAGATCTGCTGGAATCGGAGGAATATCAGCATTTTTCCTCCAGACTTGCATTTGCTGTCGGGAAGGACATTGCCGGCAAGACGGTTGTGACGGATATTGCCAAGATGCCGCATCTGCTGATTGCAGGTGCAACCGGATCCGGTAAGTCGGTATGTATCAATACCATGATCCTGAGTCTGATTTACAAGTCAAAGCCGGAAGAAGTAAGACTGATCATGATCGATCCCAAGGTCGTGGAGCTGAGTGTCTATAACGGTATCCCTCATCTGCTGATCCCGGTTGTGACAGATCCGAAGAAAGCTGCGGCAGCGCTGAACTGGGCGGTTCAGGAAATGACCACAAGATATAAGAAGTTTGCAGACGCAGAGGTTCGTGATCTTAAAGGCTATAATGAATATGTTGCGGCGCATCAGAGTGAAGATGAAAGTCTGGTACGCATGCCGCAGATTGTGATTATTGTAGATGAGCTGGCAGATCTGATGATGGTATCCGCCAATGAAGTGGAGGAGGCAATCTGCCGTCTGGCACAGCTGGCAAGAGCAGCCGGAATTCATCTGATTATTGCCACGCAGCGGCCTTCTGTAGATGTTATTACCGGCCTGATCAAGGCCAACATGCCGAGCCGTATTGCATTTGCGGTTTCCAGCGGTACGGATTCCAGAACCATTCTGGATATGAATGGTGCGGAAAAACTGCTGGGTAAGGGGGATATGCTGTTTTATCCGCAGAATTATTCCAAACCGGTTCGAATTCAGGGAGCTTTCGTGTCTGACCAGGAGATCCAGGGGATTACGGATTTCCTGAAAAAACAGACCGTTGAAACATCATACAGCAGTGATATACAGGAAGAGATTCAGAACCTTCAGTCAGCAGGCGGAGGCGGAACTTCGGATGCGGAGGGACCGGATCTGGATGAATATTTTGCTGATGCGGGAAGGTTCATTATCGAGAAAGACAAAGCGTCAATCGGAATGCTGCAGCGTGTATTTAAAATCGGATTTAACCGTGCGGCCAGAATCATGGATCAGCTGTGTGATGCAGGTGTTGTCGGAGATGAAGAAGGCACAAAGCCCAGAAAAGTACTGATGAGCAAGGAAGAGTTTGAACAGATGGAGGAAGATTATGAAAACAGACATTGAAATCGCACAGGAAGCGGAGAAACTTCCAATTGTCAAAATCGCAGAGAAGGCCGGAATCGGTGAAGATGACCTTGAACTTTACGGAAAGTATAAGGCAAAGCTGACGGAGGAATTTCTTTCAAAGATCAGCGGAAACAAAAAAGGAAAGCTGATTCTGGTAACAGCCATCAACCCGACACCTGCCGGAGAGGGAAAGACAACTACCAGTGTCGGACTTGGTGATGCACTTAACCGTCTCGGACATAAAACAGTAATTGCACTTCGTGAGCCTTCTCTCGGACCCTGCTTTGGGATCAAGGGCGGTGCTGCAGGCGGCGGTTATGCACAGGTCGTTCCCATGGAAGATCTGAATCTGCATTTTACAGGCGATTTTCATGCAATTACGTCTGCCAATAATCTTCTGGCGGCTCTGATTGATAATCATATTCAGCAGGGAAATGAACTGGGAATTGATACCAGACAGATTGTCTGGAAGCGCTGCGAAGATATGAATGACCGTGTCCTTCGTAATGTTGTGGTAGGTATGGGTGCAAAGGGTGACGGATTTGTCCGTGAGGATCATTTCGTCATTACGGTTGCGTCTGAAATCATGGCTGTACTGTGCCTTGCTACAGATATGAAAGATTTAAAGAAGCGTCTTGCAAGAATCATTGTGGCATACACTTATGACGGACGCCCGGTAACGGCAGAGGATGTAAAGGCGGTCGGCTCCATGGCGGCACTGCTTAAGGACGCGATCAAACCCAATCTGGTACAGACGCTCGAGCATACACCGGTCATCGTGCATGGCGGACCTTTTGCAAATATTGCACACGGCTGCAATTCTGTACGTGCTACCGATACGGCGCTTCATCTTGCAGATTACGTGGTGACAGAGGCAGGTTTCGGTGCTGATCTTGGTGCAGAAAAGTTCCTGGATATCAAATGCCGTGTAGCCGGACTTCATCCGGATGCATGTGTTCTTGTGGCAACGATCCGTGCACTGAAATATAATGGCGGAGTTCCCAAGACAGAGCTGGGAACAGAAAACCTTGAGGCACTGAAAAAAGGTATTGTAAATCTGGAAAAGCACATTGAAAATATTCAGCAGTACGGAGTTCCTGTTGTGGTAACACTGAATTCTTTCCTGTCAGATACACCGGAAGAAATCGAATTTGTCAGAAACTTCTGCAAGGAGAGAAACTGTGAATTTGCACTTTCAGAAGTATGGGCAAAAGGCGGAGAAGGCGGAGAAGAGCTTGCCAGAGAAGTGATCAGCACGCTGGAGAACAAGGAAAGTCATTATGCGCCGATCTACCCGGATGAGATGTCTCTTGAAGATAAGATTCATACGGTGGCAACAAAGATATACGGTGCAGATGACGTGACCTATACGGCAACGGCAAAGAAGCAGCTGGCAAAGATTACAGAGATGGGCTTTGGCAATCTTCCGGTCTGCATGGCCAAGACACAGTATTCGCTGTCAGATGATCCGAAGAAACTCGGAAGACCGCAGAACTTTGATATTACGGTAAGAGAAGCCTATGTATCTGCAGGCGCAGGCTTTGTGGTTGCACTTACAGGCTCCATCGTAACCATGCCGGGACTTCCGAAACGTCCGGCTGCATTTGACATTGATGTGGATGAGAGCGGAAAGATTGTCGGACTCTTCTGAAAATGTGCAGATATGAAATGGAGAAAGGAATAACCGATGGGTGCAGTGCTGATTGACGGAAAGGCGATTTCCGCGCAGATAAAGGACGAACTGAAGGAAAAAACACAGAAGCTGAAGGCAGAAACGCAGACGGAAATTACGCTTGCGGTTGTTCTGATCGGAGAGGATCCGGCATCACAGGTCTATGTCAGAAACAAGAGAAGGGCATGTGAATATATCGGATATCGTTCGCTTGCATTTGAACTTCCGGCAGATACTACGCAGGATCAGCTCCTGGCGCTTGTGGAAGATCTCAACAGACGGGATGATGTGGACGGAATTCTGGTGCAGATGCCGCTTCCTTCACAGATTGATGAAAAGACGATAATCAATGCCATCAGTCCGGCAAAGGACGTGGACGGATTTCATCCGATGAGTGTCGGTGCCCTGTGCATCGGTGAACCCGGATTTGTCTCCTGCACGCCGGCAGGCGTGATTCAGCTCCTGAAACGCTCGGGAATTGAAATTGCAGGTAAGGAATGTGTGATTGTGGGCAGAAGCAATATTGTCGGTAAACCGATGGCAATGCTGATGCTGCGTGAAAATGCCACAGTAACCGTGGCGCATTCCAGAACAAAGGATCTGCAGGAAGTCTGCCGGAGAGCGGACATTCTGATTGCCGCGATCGGCAGACCCCGGATGATTACCTCTGATTATGTCAAAGAAGGCGCAGTCGTGATCGATGTCGGCATCAATCGTATTCCGGAAACCGGAAAACTCTGCGGAGATGTTGATTTTGATGATGTTCTGCCGCATGTCAGTGCAATTACACCGGTGCCCGGGGGTGTCGGCCCTATGACCATTGCCATGCTGATGAATAACTGCTATGAAGCATCCATAATGAGAAGAAAAAAATGATTCTGATGCAGAAGACGGAGTTTTGATATGAAGTGCCCAAACTGTGGTCAGGAAGTTCCGGATGGACATCTGTACTGTGACAGCTGTGGTGCGGAGATCAAGATCGTACCGGAATATGATCCTGAAGTAGAAAACAGAATAAGCGAAACACTTTCGGATATGGCGGATTCGATTAATCCGGATACAGGAGATTCTGCGCCCGGACGGGACGCAGAATCTTCTGCCGGGCATCCGGGCATGTATGGCAGAAAAAAACTGGCAGGGCTGGTAAAAAGGGCTGTCAGACGGGCCAGAAAGGATGCCATTGTCTGGGCGGTAGCGGCACTTGTCGCAGTTGCACTTGTGATCTGTTTTGCAGTTACCTATCATACTGCCAATCAGATATCAGCGCAGGATTATGTGAATCAGGCACAGTCTGCAAGTTCAGCAGGCAACTATGAACAGGCGATTACAGATCTGGAACAGGCATACCGCATGGATGAGAAGGACTCTGCAGTCATTTTTCTGCTGGCAACCTATCGGATGGATAACAATCAGCCGCAGGAGGCGGTGGAAGCACTGCAGAGAATTCTGAATTCTGCGGCATTTGATGACGAAGAGATGCAGCGTGCCTACGATGAGATTATAAAAATATATGAATCGGAAGAAGATTATGATTCCATTCATGACATGCTGCTCACCTGTCCGTATGATGATCTCGTTTCCAGATACAGTCAGTATCTTCCGCAGGTGCCGGCTTTTTCTGTCGAGAGCGGAGATTATGAGGATAAACTGTCCATAGAACTGCAGGATACCTCAGACGGAACTGTATACTATACGCTTGAGGATAAGACGCCGACGGCTTCAGACAGCAGATATTCTGAAGCAATTGTACTGGACAAGAGCGGCGACTATAAGATACAGGCAGTTCTGATCAACAGCTACGGGATCAGCAGTGATGTGGCAACGGCAGAGTATCATATTACGCTGGCGGTACCGAATGCACCGCAGGTCATGGAAAAAAGCGGAAATTACACCCAGGATACGATGATTGTGGCAGTTGCGGATGCTGACTGCACAATTTACTATACGACGGATGGAAGCAGACCGACCGGAAAATCGCAGAAGTACGTATCACCGATTTCCATGCCGTATGGTGATTCCACATTCCGTTTTATAGCCTATGACAGTAAGGGCAATGCGAGTGAGATTACAAAATGTACCTATCATCTGAGCTATCTCAGACAGGTGACGGAGGATCAGGCGATTGCAGCAGTGATCAGCGCGCTGTTGAAGCAGGATGTACTGCTGGATGCAACAGGTAAGGTCAGAGGTCTTGACGGTAAAAACGTATATGTTGTGGATTCTGTGATTGAGGTTCCGGATTCCGGCGAATATTACGCCATCTCCGAATATCATGAATATAATGACGGACACCGTGAAAAAACAAATCTGATGTATGCGGTCAATACACAGGATGGCACCGTCTGCAGAATGTCATACGATTCTTCCGGAAAATATTTTCTGGTAAATATGGCACAATAGAGAAAAAATGCATGTTTTTGCATCAGAATTTACTGCTTTAATGTATTGCATTATCTGATGATACACGATATTATGTTAGACAAACGTTGAAATGGCACCCTGTTATTCGGGTACCATGATAAGAGGTAAAAGGAAAGAGGAGAAAAGATGTTCAAGATTTTAGAAGCGAAAGAACTTGCTGCCAATATTTTCCAGATGGTAGTTGAAGCTCCCCGTGTGGCGGGAACATGCCTTCCGGGCCAGTTTCTGATCATCAGAGTTCAGGCTGATGGTGAAAGAATTCCCCTTACAATCTGCGATTATGATCGTGAAAAGGGTACTGTTGAAATTGTAGTGCAGGCAGTAGGCGCAGAAACCTATAAGCTTTCAAAACTGAAAGCGGGAGACAGTCTTGCTGATGTAGTAGGACCGCTTGGGAATCCGTCGGATCTTGTGCATGAAAATATTGAAGATCTGAAGAAAAAACATATTGTCTTTATCGCCGGCGGTGTAGGAACCGCTCCGGTTTATCCGCAGTGCAAATGGCTTAAGGAGCATGGCGTTACAGCTGACTGTATCGTTGGTGCCAAGAATAAGGATCTGGTCATTCTTGAAGATAAGCTCAGTGCTGTCAGCAATCTGTATGTAACAACAGATGACGGCAGTTACGGCAGAAGCGGAATGGTTACAAAGTGTCTGCAGGATCTTGTGGATGAAGGACATCACTATGATCATTGTGTTGCCATCGGCCCGATGATCATGATGAAATTCGTATGCAAGCTGACAAAGGAACTGAATATCCCGACAGTGATCAGTATGAACCCGATCATGGTAGACGGAACGGGAATGTGCGGTGCATGCCGTCTGACCGTTGGAGACGAAGTAAAATTCGCATGTGTTGACGGACCCGAATTTGACGGACATAAAGTTGATTTTGATCAGGCGATGAACCGTACCAGACTGTATAAGACGGAAGAGGGAAGACTTTTCCTTGAAGCCAAAGAAGGTGACACTCATCACGGCGGCTGCGGCAACTGCTGATCAGCTTTCGTTTGCAACAGATCATTTGCAGAAATGGAGATTATTGGAATGGACGTATTAAAGAAAGTACCGGTGCGCGAGCAGGATCCCAAGGTACGCGCTACCAATTTTGAAGAGGTTTGCCTCGGATATAATAAAGAAGAAGCGGAAGCAGAAGCTTCCAGATGTCTGAACTGCCCGAATCCGCAGTGTGTAAAGGGATGCCCCGTTGCCATTCAGATTCCTCAGTTCATTGAAGAAGTCAAAAAGGGAAATGTTGCAGAGGCCTACCAGGTTATCAGCAGATCATCCGCACTTCCGTCTGTCTGCGGTCGTGTATGTCCGCAGGAGAGCCAGTGTGAAGGAAAGTGCATCCGTCAGTACAAGGGAGATGCGGTTTCCATCGGTAAGCTGGAACGTTACGTTGCAGATACGGCAAGAGCCATGGGCATCATGCCGGAAGGTGCAAAGGAAAAGAAAAACCACAAGGTCGCAGTCATCGGTTCAGGCCCGTCCGGACTGACCTGCGCAGGCGATCTTGCAAAGATGGGATATGACGTTACCATTTTTGAAGCACTGCATGAAGCCGGTGGTGTTCTTGTCTATGGTATCCCGGAATTCCGTCTGCCCAAGGATGCTGTTGTACAGAAGGAAATTGATAATGTAAAGGCACTTGGCGTTAAAATAGAAACAGATGTTGTCATCGGCAAGTCTGTTACTATTGATGCACTGATGAAAAATGAAGGCTTTGACGCTGTATTCATCGGCTCAGGTGCAGGGCTTCCCAGATTCATGAGAATTCCCGGCGAGCAGAGCCTTGGCGTATTCTCAGCCAATGAATTCCTGACCAGAAGCAATCTGATGAAGGCATTTTCTCCGGATTCCACGACACCGATCATGCATCCGAAAAAGTGCGTCGTAGTCGGCGGCGGTAATGTTGCAATGGATTCTGCCAGAACAGCACTTCGTCTCGGCGCTGAGGTACATGTTGTATACCGTAGAAGTGAAGAGGAGCTCCCTGCCAGAAAAGAAGAAGTCGGACATGCAAAGCAGGAGGGAATTATCTTCGATCTTCTGACCAATCCGGTAGCGGTTCTTGCAGATGAGAACGGATGGGTAAGCGGAATCCGCTGCATTCGTATGGAACTTGGTGAACCTGATGAATCCGGAAGAAGAAGCCCGGTAGAAATCAAGGGTTCTGAATTTGAAATTGACTGCGACGCAGTGATCATGGCACTTGGAACTTCACCGAATCCGCTGATCTCTTCCACAACGGAAGGACTTGAAGTCAATAAGAGAAAGTGCATCGTTGCAGAAGAAGAAAACGGACAGACTTCCAAGCAGGGCGTATTTGCAGGCGGAGACGCTGTAACCGGTGCTGCAACTGTTATTCTTGCCATGGGTGCAGGAAAGGCAGCAGCCAAAGGTATTGATGAATATCTGATGAGCCTCTGATTTCCGGTGCGTTATATTTAAATAAATGCTGTATCTGCTTTCCGGCAGATGCAGCATTTTGTTTGTTGCGGAATCTGCAGGTGTGCACTTCCGCGAAATGAGATGCCATTACATCCTGTTTCATGCTATAATCAGATGCAGTTGGATGAGTATCGGTTCAATGCCCCGGCAAAATGTTCTGATATATTTATATTTCACCTGGAGGTTTTATGAATCATAATGATAAAATCAGAATCATGATTACAGCAGGCACAATCGGTGCTGTTTTTCTGATTCTGGCGGTAATAATTGCACTGGGCAGAAAAAATTCCGGGACAGATGATGCGCAGCAGCTGAAAAGTGATATTGCCGGATATGCGGACAGCCAGGCGGCAAAGGATGGAAAAACGGATATTTCTGATACTGCACTCATTGCGGCATCAGAACAGCAGCTGAAGGTAAGGGACAGAGAAGATGTGTCCGGTAATTCCCTTTATGATACGAGAGGTGCGGTATTTCAGAAAAAGTATCAGGAGGTGCAGTATGATACGGATGCACAGCTTAAGGATCTGATGACATACTGGGCTGCGGGAAGCATGGATGCGGTAGAAGATCTGGTGCATCTGGACCGTTATGAGGCAATGTCGGCAGCGGTTTCCGGAACGGATTACCGCTATTCCGGAGAGACGGATGCTTCAGGAAAACCGGATGGAACCGGGATTGCCGTATACGCAAATGATCAGTATTATTATGGTACATGGTCTCAGGGACAAAGAAGCGGTCAGGGAACCTGGTATCAGTTTTATCCGGAATATGATTCCTATGTTGTCAGCGAGCATATGTATACAGGCGCGTGGGCACAGGATCGACCGGACGGAAAAGGCCAGGAGCATTATGATTATGACCTGACGAAAATGGACGGGGTCTCTTTCTATCCGCAGAATGTCATCGGCAATTTTACCGGAGGATATTATAACGGGGAAATGTATGTCATGACGCAGGATCAGAACGGAAAGACGACAGAATGGTACGGTACCTGTGACATGGGTATCTGGAAGTCACTTGGAACTGCTGATGGTAAGAAAAACATACCGGTATTGTATCAGGCACAGCAGAAGGATCATTATATCTGGATGTCTGATGCGGCGAACCGGAATTACAAGGTTGAAAATCTGATCAGTGCACAGTAAGTCAGCGGTCGACAGAAGGAAGGCGGATTATGGGATACCAAAGCAGTGAAGAACAGGCAAGAGACAATCATTCTTCAGCATATATGCTTCTGATTTTCGGAAGTGCGGGACTTGTGGCAGATGCTGTGGTATTTTTTGTCAATCCGCTGCATATGCCTGTATTTAATCAGTACCTTTCTCTTGGTGTGATGGGTGCTCTGTTTATTCTGTTCATCGTGATGGGCGCATTATCAATGAAGAGCTACAGACGGCTCCATGTCAAGGCTGCCGAAGAGAATACATTAAAGGAAACACTGGAAAAATGGTGCCGTGAGAATCTGACAACGGAACTGATTGATGAACAGTGCGGCGAAGATGGACAAAATCCGGAAAATGAGGATGGAGGCGTGTATTTCGCCCGGACAGCTTATATGAAAAGCAGGATTCAGGAGAAATTTCTAAATCTGGATGAAGATCTTCTGGATCACTTTATTGATACATTTTATACCGAATTATATGGAGAACAATCTGATTGAGTACGATTACAGTGATCTGCGTAGGCAGGATCAAAGAAAAATACTGGAAAGAAGCCATTGACGAGTATACAAAGAGACTCGGCAGATATTGCCGGCTTGAATTGATCGAGGTGCAGGACGAAAAAACACCGGAGAATGCACCGGCAGCAATTGAAGAACAGATCAAGGAAAAAGAGGCGGAGCGTATTCTGAAACATGTGGATCCGCGTGCACAGGTCATTGCACTTGCCATAGAAGGCAGAAAATTTGATTCACCGGGATTTGCACAGCAGATCAGTCAGGTCGGAATTCAGGGGCAGAGCCATATTCAGTTTATCATCGGAGGCTCTCTCGGTCTTCATTCTTCGGTACTGAAAACGGCGGACAGCCTGATCAGTTTTTCTGATATGACGTTTCCACATCAGATGATGCGCGTCATACTTCTGGAGCAGATTTATCGAAGCTATAAAATAATAAACGGAGAGCCTTATCACAAATGAATGATGTTACGGAACTGAAACTGACAATGCCATTACAGGATATGCAGAACATTTTCGGAGGTAATGACAGCTATATCAGAAAAATCGAAGAAAATCTCCATGTGGAGATCATTGACAGAAACGGAGAGCTTCATGTGATCGGAGGCCGCGAAGAGGTAACAAAGGCTTCCGGAATCATTCATCAGCTGTCAAAACTCAGCGGAAGCGGATCTGCAATTGAAGAACAGAGCGTTGATTATGCGATTTCACTCAAAAAGGAGGAACCGCATGCGCAGGAAGGACAGAGTGATTCAGTTCTGCTGGATATGGATAAGGACTGTATCTGTCATACCATAAACGGAAAGCCTGTAAAACCAAAGACACTCGGACAGAAAAAATATGTGGATGATATCCGTAATCATATGATTACCTTCGGGCTGGGACCTGCAGGTACAGGAAAAACGTACCTTGGCATGGCCATGGCAATTACTGCATTCCAGCGGGAGGAAGTAGGCAGGATCATATTGACAAGACCGGCCATTGAAGCAGGAGAAAAACTCGGCTTTCTGCCGGGAGATCTTCAGAGCAAGGTGGATCCCTATCTGAGACCTTTGTATGATGCACTTTATCAGATCATGGGAACGGAAAATTTTCTTAAGAATATGGAAAAGGGACTGATTGAAGTAGCACCGCTTGCCTACATGAGAGGACGTACCCTTGACAATGCGTTTATTATTCTGGATGAAGCACAGAATACAACGCCGGCGCAGATGAAGATGTTTCTGACCAGAATCGGGTTTGGCTCAAAGGTGATTGTCACAGGAGATGCAACGCAGAAGGATCTTGCACCGGATGCGAGGTCTGGTCTGGACGTAGCGCAGTCTGTTCTGCACGGAATAGATGATATTGCGTTCTGCAGGCTGACCAGCAGAGATGTTGTCAGACATCCGCTGGTACAGAAGATCGTCAAGGCCTATGAGGATTATGAAACCACTGCAGCGAACAGAAAGAAGCGCAGTACATCAAAGAATTCAGTAAAGAATACGGAGCACCGGACCAGATATGGCAACTGATGTAAAAAAACAGAACAGGAAAAACATATTACTGATGGTGCTTATGTTTATCATAACGGGTATTGTCGTAACTGCTTTTTCTTTTCTTTATGAGAAAAATACGGAAGAGATAGAGCGCAACACGATTGTCGCCCTGATGGGAATGGGTGCTGTGATCTATCTGATTCAGGATGGAATCAGAAATCAGGATTTCTGTTATGATAACGGAAAGCATATTTCAAGGTATGTGCTTGTCTGTATGATCTGCCTTGCAGTAGCAGCGGTTCTTCCGCTTGTCAGCTATGCGGCGTGGCCTTATCTTGTAATATTTGTCATACTCGGGCTTTTTTCGGATTTTCAGATCGGACTGGTTACCGGTTCCGTACTGCTTATGATTTCGGTTATGCTGGAAAAGAATGGAGAGTACGGAGAATTCTTCATGTATTTCATGGCAGGTACCATTGCACTGATTCTGTTCCGGAAGCTTGATGAGGATATGAAGGTCGGTTTTCCGGTTCTGATTTCGCTCCTGATGCAGGGCGTTCTGCTGATGGCGTATTATGTGCTGTTCCAGAATGTTGCCTTTTCGGCAGTGATGTTTGCAGTACCGGCACTGAATATGCTGATCACGATGATTCTGCTTCTGATCCTGATCAATGTATTCAGCCGCAGTGTAATCCGGCAGGGCACAGATATGTACATGGAAGTGAATGATCCGGAATTCGTGCTTCTGGTTCAGCTCAAGGAGAAAAACAAAGACGAGTATTACCGTGCGATTCATACCGCATATCTGGCCGAGCATGTTGCCGTAGCACTCGGGGTAGATCCGCGTGCCGTTAAGACCTGTGCATACTATCACCGGATTGGTTTTATCACCGGAGATCACAGCTGGGGTATGGTAGAAAAATGCAGCAGGGAGTATCACTTCCCGGAGGCCGCACAGGAACTTCTTTATGAATATTTCAATCATGAAAGCGGTACAGTATCGGTACAGGCAGCAACTGTCATGATCTGCGAAACTGTTGTTGCTTCCATTATGTATATTTTTCAGAAAGAACCGGATACAAAACTTGATTATGATGAGCTGATCGATAAGATTTTTCAGAGAAAGACAGATGCCGGAGAATTCAGAAACAGTACAATGACGATTGCGCAGCTGGGACAGATCAGACAGCTGCTGAAAAAGGAGAAACTTTACTATGATTTTCTTCATTGAAAATGAGGTAAATGCAGAATTTGATTTTGATCCGGAGGAAACTGCCAGAACAGTCTGTGAGGCTGTCCTGAAAGAAGAAAACTGTCCGTGGGATGTGGAAGTCAACATGATCATTACAGATGATGACGGGATTCATGAAATGAACCTGCAGTTCAGAGAAATTGACAGGCCGACAGATGTACTGTCTTTTCCGAATGTCACCTATTCTGAACCGGCTGATTTCTCTGCACTGGACGGCGAGCAGAGAAACGACTGCCTCGATCCGGATACCGGCAGGATCATGCTGGGAGACATTGTAATCAATGAAAAACGTGTGCGTGAACAGGCCCAAAGCTATGGCCACAGTGAGAAAAGAGAATTTGCATTTCTGACTGCACACAGCATGCTGCACCTGTGCGGTTATGATCATATGGAGCCGGATGAAGCAAAGGTAATGGAAGACAAGCAGACACTTGTTCTTGACGGCCTTGGAATTTCAAGAGAACAGAAATAAATACCATCACTAATACTAACACCGGAAGGATGTGGAACAGATATGAAGCTACGGGCTGATTTACATAAAGTAAGACCGGATATGCTGTCCAAAGCAGTAGTCCTGTCCCTGGCGGTCTTTATGATGATCAGAATCAGTATGGTTTACGTCATCGGAGAAGAAGGCATCGGGATGCTGAGCGCTCCGCTTGAGGTATACATACTGGGATGTGCGGTCTTTCTCTATTCTTATGAGCGTGCAGTTGACAGTATGATCAGGCTGCGTTCGCGCAGACAGCAGTATCAGAATGCGGATTACGGAATGAAGATTGCACTTCGCATGGCCGGATTGACAGGCCTGATCAGCGGAATAGCTGTTATTCTGCTTTCCGGAGTACTGGCCGGAAATGTCTTTGGAATGCAGAAAGCCTTTATGGCATTTGCAGTGTCAGGAATATGCCTGATACTGATGAGCATTCAGGGAGCCATGAGAGGATATCTGCAGGGATTTGGAGCTGCAGCGTCCGTACTGCGGTCGATGATTCTGCAGGCGGTTTTTTCGTTTGTTCTGTCGTGGATTCTGGCGCAGCTTTTTTACCGTTATGGTCTTCGGATGAATGCACTGCTTCGCGTGGAAGACTGTGCACCGGCTTATGGCGCACTTGGCGCAATGACAGGGATTGCACTTTCACTTTTCATTTCTCTGATTCATGTTGCAATCGGGTACAGACTCCGCAGAAGACAGATTCAGGATCAGATTGACAATGGTGCGCCAAGATATCTTGATGCACATATCGGAATCGGCAGAAATCTGAGATCCATGATTGCAGTGACAATGGGGTTTGGACTGCTGACACTTGCAGATGAAAAAATCTACTTTGTATTTGCCCTGCTTCGGGGAAAAAAGGAGGAGATGGTCAGCAACTGGGGAATTTATTATGGCAGTTTCATGTCTGTCGTATGCATTATTGCGCTTGTGTGCGCAGTTCCCTTCGTCAAGGGCTGTTATCATTTCTGTGCACAGGTGTCGCATTCAGATCTGGTTCAGGCAGGAGAGAAACTTTCTTCCATGATTCATAATCAGGCAGTCCTGCTGATTCCGGTAACCGCATTTACGGCAATTCTGGCTGAACCGATTCAGACGGCCTTCTTCGGTATCCCCAATGACAGTGCAGTGGCAATGACTTCTTTCGGAAGCATGACGGTTCTGCTGGCTTCTTTTGCATTGATCGCATCCTGTATCATGCTGCGGCTTCACCGGATGGAAGCGCTGATTATGAATACGGTGCTGGCATTTGCGGTTCATGTGGCGATTGTACTGATTATGACGATTGCAGGAGGCTTTGGCCTGCATGCGGATATTCTGGCAATGATGGGAATGCTGGCGGTTTATGATGCAGTTACGCTGCTGGAATTATCCAGAATAATTCATTACCATCAGGAATGGCTTCGCAGTTTTGCGGTACCGCTGATCAGTGCGGGTGCCGGTGCGCTGGTGGTCTATTTTCTGAATGGTGCTCTGGTGGGCATAATCGGTGAAATCCTTTCCATTGTTGTGTGCGCGGTGGTCGGAATGACAGTTTATCTGATTATTCTGACAGCATTGAAGGGAATCAACGAGTATGAATGTTATGAAATTCCGGGCGGTACATTATTTGTCAGATTTGCCAGAAAAATGCATCTGATGTGACGGAAGGAGCAACATGCAGAAAAAGGTTCTGATTGCCGGTGCAGGTGCTTCGGGAATGTGTGCGGCAATTGTATGTGCACGGGCAGGTGCACTTGTTACGGTAATTGAAAAAAGTGATTATGCAGGGAAAAAACTGTCAATGACAGGAAACGGCAGATGCAATCTGTCCAATGAAGAGATGCGGGCAGAAGATTATAATATACGTGCGGTTCCCAGGATGAAAAAATGGCTTGCACGCTTTGGAACAGAAGATACCGTCGCATTTTTCAGATCGCTTGGTATGATTGTGCGCAGTGAGGATGGATATCTTTATCCCTATTCCGGACAGGCAATGAGTGTAACCGATCTTCTGCAGGGAGAAATGAAACGTCTGGGAGTTTCATTGATTCTTCATACACAGCTTAAGGAAATCAGCAGGGATCAGGAGACGGGAACACTTCTGATCAGAACTTCAGGAGAAAGCTATCAGGCAGATGCTGTCATTCTGGCAACCGGCGGTATGTCCGGCCCAAAGGCAACAGCATCTACGGGAGACGGATATTATATCGCCGGCAGGTTTGGCATAGCCTCTACGAAACGCCTGCCTGCCCTCGTGCAGCTTCTGAGCAGAGATGAAACGCTTCCGCAGGAAGCCGGAGTACGGATGGAAGCGGAAGTTACGTTCCGGTCACAGGGGCAGGAAATTGCCAGAGAAGAGGGAGAACTGCAGATAACGGCACATGGTATATCCGGAATCCCGGTCATGCAGGCCAGCGGAATCGTTGCGGAATATCTTGCGGAGGGAAAAAAGGTAACAGCAGAAATTGACTTTTTTCCAGGGTATCCTGAGGATGAATTTGAACGTATGATACAGGAAATGACAGAACTGCGGGCAGGAGCCTCTGTAGCGGATCTGCTTGAAGGCTTCTGCAACGTTCATGTGAATCAGATGATTCTGAAACGCCTGAAAATGGATGGAAGAACCTTGTTACAGGATATTCCGGACCGGAAACGCAGGGAAATACTGCGGAGTTATCGCTGCACTTCTGTTGAAATCAGTGAAACAGGGAATTATCAGCAGTCACAGGTCACCACAGGCGGAATCTGCCTTGAAGAATTAACGGATGAACTGGAAGCAGTAAAGGCACCCGGCATATTTTTTGCGGGAGAGCTTGCGGACGTGGACGGAAGATGCGGAGGTTATAATCTGCAATGGGCATGGATGAGCGGGACCATTGCCGGGAGAGCTGCTGCAGAATGGTAAAGGAAGAATATGATCAGAATTAATCAGATAAAAATAAAAAATCAGGGAGATCAGAAAGACGGCCATAAGGGAAGTATTGAAACAGGAGCGCTTGAAAAGAAGCTGACAGGACCGGCGGCAAAGCTTCTGCGGATTGATCCTTCACAGATCCGGACGCTTCATGTGGTAAGGCATTCCATTGATGCACGTAAAAAACCTGAAATATATGATATTTATGTTGCAGATATAGAACTGAAAAGCGGAAACGAAGGAGAGGTGATCCGCAGGTCGCATAATCATCAGGCAATGCCGGTAAAACCTTCGGTTTATCGGTTCCCGCAGAGCGGTACGCAGAAGATGCGGCACAGACCGGTTGTGATCGGTGCGGGACCGGCAGGTCTTTTCTGCGCATATCAGCTGGCAAAACATGGCTATCGTCCCGTGCTGCTTGAGCGTGGCAGAGCTGTTGAACAGCGTCAGGCTGATGTTGAAAAATTCTGGGAAACAGGTGTCCTTGACACCGCATCCAACGTACAGTTCGGCGAAGGGGGAGCCGGAACCTTTTCAGACGGTAAACTTAATACACTGGTCAAGGATAAGGACGGAAGAGGCAGGGAAGCACTCCGGATCTTTGCGGAAGCAGGTGCGCCGGAAGATATTCTGTATGAGAGTAAACCACATATCGGAACAGACATTCTGACCTCTGTTGTCGGGAGAATCAGGCAGTATATTCTGTCGCATGGCGGAGAAGTCCATTTTGAAACGCAGGTGACAGGGCTTCTTTTCACAGAAGGCACGGAACGCAGAATCAGCGGGGTGCATACGTCTGCAGGAGATTTCCTTTCGGATACTGTGGTACTGGCCATCGGGCACAGTGCCAGAGACACCTTTGAACAGCTTCTGGCACAGCAGGTACATATGGAACCCAAGGCTTTTGCCGTAGGACTTCGTGTGGAGCATCCGCAGAAGACCATTAATCTTGCACAGTACGGAATGGAAGATCCGGACAGCCTTCCGCCATCACCATACAAGGTTGCGGTTACGACATCCTCAGGAAGGGGAGTCTATTCTTTCTGCATGTGTCCCGGCGGATATGTGGTAAATGCTTCTTCTGAAGACGGAAGGCTGGCGGTCAATGGAATGAGCTATCATGCAAGAGACAGCCGCAATGCGAACAGTGCGATTATTGTGTCGGTAACACCGGAAGATTTTGGCAGTGATGCGCCGCTTGCAGGAGTGGAATTTCAGAGGCGGCTGGAAGAAAAGGCATATCAGATCGGGCAGGGAAAAGTACCTGTGGAGTATTTCGAAGATTTCAGGAACGGATACAGCGCAAAAGAAAGAAACGGGTGGAACATACCCTGTATCAGAGGCGCATATGTATTTGCGGATGTGCATGAAATACTGCCGGAGAACCTGAAACTGGCACTGATTGAAGGAATGGAACATTTCGGTCACGTCATTCATGGGTTTGATGCTCCGGATACACTGATGGACGGAATTGAAAGCAGAACTTCATCACCGGTCAGAATTACAAGAGATGACAGTTTTGAATCGGTAAACACCGCGGGACTTTATCCCTGCGGAGAAGGTGCGGGCTATGCAGGGGGAATCATGTCCGCAGCAATGGATGGCATGCGTGTTGCGGAAATCATAGCAGAGAAATATCGACCGGAAGAAGGGCCGGGAGGCGGGGAATGAAAAAGGAAGATTACAGAAAACTGGCAATTGAACGGAGAAACCGGCTGACACCGGAAGAACGTGAAAACAGGGACAGGAAGATTGCCATCAGTCTGATGGCATCAGAAAGCTGGAAACAGGCGGAAAGGCTGCTGATCTACTGTTCCTATATGTCTGAAGTATCCACAAGAGAACTGATTGCGCAGGCAATCAGAGCGCGCAAAAAGGTATATTGTCCCAGAATTACGGATGCTGCGCACAAACAGATGGAATTTTACAGGATTCACTCAATTGCGGATCTGAAGGAAGGATTTAAAGGGATTCCGGAACCGGTCACGCAGGAAGTTTATGTGACGCAGGACTACTCGGATTCTGAAAAGGGAACAACACTTGCAATTCTTCCGGGAGTGGCATTTGATAAGGAGTGCAACCGGATCGGGTATAATGGCGGATATTATGACCGCTATCTTGTGCGTATACCGTATGCATCAAGAGTGGCACTTTCCTATTCCTGCCAGATGTTTGCAGAGACACTTCCGATTGATCCGCATGATGTAAGGGCGGAAATGATTGTGACGGAAGATCATGTTTACAGAAATATCTGACAGTGATTTGCTAATATGTTAAAAACATTTATAATAAAGATGGGTAAAATGTACATCAGAAATCTGCCTGTCTGAAATTATGGATGGGATGTAAAAACAGGAGGAAATTATATGAAAAGATTAAATGTGATTTTTATGACAACAGTTATGGCAGCTGGATTACTGGCAGGATGCGGTAGTGCAACGTCAGGAAATACAGCATCATCAGCAGAAAGCGCTGCGTCAGAGTCAGCATCATCATCAGCTGCAGCTTCAGCGTCTGCATCCGCTGCAACCCCGGCATCGTCTTCAGCAGCATCTTCTGAGGATACAAAGGCAGCAAATGAAGCAAAAGGCGTTGTGATTGATGCCAGTATGAATCAGGTGACCATTCAGACGACAGACGGCAAGACACAGACCTATATGCTTGATGACAGTTCAGATACTTCAGGCCTTTCCGATGGTATCCTTCTGGGAAACGGAATTGACATTACCTATTCCGGAGATGATGATTCACTTACGCTGGTATCTGCAAAGGATGCTTCAACAAAGGCAGATGATGCGGATGCGCTTTCAGCAGCCGGAGATGTGATCATGGCGGTAGAAAACAAGAATCTGGATTCACTGGAAGAAATGTGCGCATATCCTGTTTATGTCGGAATCGGTGATGGAAAGACCATCAAGAGTGCGGATGATTTTGCATCTGCATATAAGGCAGAGGATGTGTTCACAGATGAACTTGTATCTTCTGTTACACAGACCGATCTTATGGACGTGGAAATTACAAAGGCAGGTCTGATCATCAGCAAGGATGGTGCTGCACCGGATATTATTCTGAGCAAGAACAAAGACCAGTGGCAGATTTCAGGAATCAATTACTGATAACAGAAGACAGAAAGGAACAGACCGGAAATGAGTAACCTGACAGAAATGGGACAACGGGCTGTGGCTGCAAAATATGAGCTGCAGAGGGCAGATACGCAGAGCAAAAATCAGGCACTTTTGAAAATTGCACAGGCATTTTGTGACAATAAGCACAGAATCATTGAGGTTAATGCAGAGGATCTGGAGAACGGACGGAAAAAAGGAATGAATCCGGGTCTTCTGGACAGGCTGGCGCTTGATGACAAAAGGATTGAGGGTATGGCAGAGGGGCTGAAACAGGTGGCTCTTCTGCCGGATCCTATCGGTGAAGTCCTGGACCGCTTTGAGAGGCCGAACGGACTTAAAATTACAAAAGTACGTGTTCCGATCGGTGTTATCGGCATTATCTATGAGTCCAGACCGAATGTAACGGCGGATGCTTTCAGTCTCTGCTTCAAGTCCGGAAATGTAACGATTTTAAAGGGCGGCAGTGATGCAATTCATTCCAACATGGTCATTGCACAGATCATCCGGGATACCCTTTCTGCGTGCGGATTTAATCCGGATGTGCTGCAGTTGATTGAGGATACAGACAGAAGTGTTGTCAGTGAATTCATGAAGATGGATGACTATGTGGATGTACTGATTCCCAGAGGCAGTGCGGGTCTGATTCGTTCAGTTGTGGACAACAGTACCATTCCCGTCATTGAGACAGGAACCGGAAACTGTCATATATACGTGGATGATGCCGCAGATTTTGAGAAGGCGATTCCGATTATCATCAATGCCAAAACGCAGCGGATCGGTGTATGCAATGCTGCAGAATCACTTGTTATTCACCGCAGTATCAAAGAAAAGTTTCTGCCGCTTCTGGCAGAACAGCTGCGTGCACATCACGTGGAGATGCGCGGAGATGCAGATACAAGAGAGATCCTGCCGGATGTGATTCCTGCAACGGAAGAGGATTACGGAAAAGAGTATCTGGATTATATTATTTCGATGAAGACGGTCGACTCCGTAGAAGAGGCAATTGCACATATCAACCGGTACAATACGGGACATTCGGAGACCATTGTGACGGAAAATGAGGAACATGCCAGAAAGTTTCTGGATGAAGTGGATGCAGCATGCGTTTATGTCAATGCATCTACAAGATTTACTGACGGATTCGAATTCGGGTTTGGCGCAGAGATCGGTATCAGTACGCAAAAACTGCATGCCAGAGGCCCGATGGGACTTAAGGAGCTGACTTCCTATAAGTATAAGATCGTCGGAAACGGTCAGGTCAGAAAGTAGGCAGGCTGCAGGCAGCGGCAACGCTGCCTGCAATGATGTTGTTTACGACTATGCTGTAAGCAACGACGTTGTAAATAACGTTAATATTGGGATCCGGGGGAACAAATGTAACATGGCAATGAAAAGCGACAGCATGCGGGCTGAAAAAGAAGAAATCATCAGTGTAGGCAGACAGCTGCATGATAAGGGACTGCTGGTAAGAACGTGGGGGAATATCAGCAGCCGTATTGATGAAACACATTTTCTGATCACGCCGAGCGGGATCAGATACGAAGATCTGACACCGGAAATGATCGTCTGTGTCAATATGGAAGATCTTTCCTATGAAGGCAATATACTTCCGTCCAGTGAGAAGCTGGTTCATGCAGCATGCTACCAGCAGCGCGGAGATGCCTGCTTTATTGTGCATACGCATCAGGTATATGCTTCCTGTGCAGGTGCACTTGGACTGCATGAGATCAATACGGAATATGAAGAAGACGATATCTGCATTCCGTGTGCACCGTATGCACTTCCGGGAACGCAGAAACTGGCAGAGCATGTCAGGGAGACGCTGCAGCGTTATAAGCAGTCCAATGGACTGATCATGTCCAATCATGGAACGGTATGCCTTGGCGGAAACAGTATGGAAGCAGTCGGAGAGGCGGTAAAAATGGAAATTGCCGCCAATAACTTTCTGATGGACCGCTGTAATACGGATATCCGTCATGGCGTAAGTGAAGGATACGGAAGCAGAAAATCAGACGGAGTGATTATTTATGATGTGGAAGATACGCCGGATCGTGTAAAGAGAATTCATGAAGAAATCTATGCAAAGAGACCGGATGTTTCCTGTATCGTGCATAACAGATCAGAGGCTGTCATGCTGACGTCCAGAAGGACCGTTCATATGAAACCGCTTCTGGATGACTTTGCACAGCTGATCGGAACAAGTGTGACGGTTCCGCTTAATGTACACGGGCATGATGGAGACAGACTTCATATCAGAAAAGATGTGAATGTGGTATTCAACCTGAATGATGGGGCATATTGCCTTGGAAAGAGCAGAGACGATGCAGAAGCCGTTGCCATTGTTCTGGATAAGGGCTGCATTGCACAGATTGCCGCGACCAGATATGGGGAAGCGCATTTCCTGACCTGGATGGACTGCCTGAAGATGAACCGGCATTACAGAAACAGTTATTCAAAGCTTGCAGAGCAGCATGAATAAAAAACAGAGGTTGCTTTGCAACCTCTAACAGATAGATGTGCTCACACATCTATCTGTTTCAGTCCGCAGACTTTACCTGCATCCAGTAATCATTGTACATGCGGTCACCGGCTTCACCAAGGTTACTGTAGGCTTCGGTTTTTATGGAATTCAGATCCGGGAAGGCCACTTTGGAATTACGGATGTCATCATCCGTGATTTCAGCCTGCGCTTTGACATTCGGCGTGGAATAGGTAATATAATCAAAATTCTTCAGTGCAATATCATCTCTGCACATATAATTAATCCATTTAAGTGCATTTTCTTTGTTCCGGGAATCTTTTGTAATGACCCAGGAATCAATCCAGATATTGGTACCTTCTTTGGGAATCACATATTCCAGATCCGGATTTTCACGTTTCGTGTAGATCGCTTCGCCGGAATAGATGACGCCAAGAGCGGCTTCTCCGCCGATCATCTTATCACGTACCTGGTCAATGACATAGGCCTGTACCAGAGGCTTCTGCGCAATCAGATCCTGTGTGGCCTGTTCCAGCTGCGCTTTGTCTGTGGTATTGCAGGAATAGCCGTCTTTTTTCAGGGCTACCATATAGGCATCTCTGACAGAATCCTGCATGAGGATCTCACCCTTGTATTTACTGTTCCAGAGAATATTCCAGCTGTCAACCGGATCACTGACCATGGTCTTATTATACAGAATACCGACAGTTCCCCAGCAGTAAGGGACAGAGTAGAGATTACCTGCATCAAACTGCTGTGATTTGGTCCAGTAATCCTGACCGATATTGGCGGTTGCATTCGGCAGCTTGCTGTAATCGAGTTTCTGTACAAGACCGGATTCAATGAGCTTCTGAATCATGTAATCAGATGGGCAGATGACGTCATAAGCGGAATCATCCTGCGCAATTTTCGCATACATGATTTCATTGGATTCGAACATGTCATAGATGACTTTAATACCGGTTTCCTGTTCAAAGGATGTGATGACATCCGGATCAATATATTCACCCCAGTTATATACATACAGTTTTCCGTTTTTCCCGACGGCACTGTCGGAGCTGCTTCCGCAGCCACTCAGTATGACAGCGGCAGAGCCAAGTGTAATCAGAAATACTGAAAGAAGTCTTTTCATGATGTTGTCCTTTGTTTTTTACGGTTTTATTTGTGCGGGATTCTCAGTTTGTGGGGAACCCGGTTAATCAGCAGCAGAAGCAGCAGAACTGCGGTAAAGATAATTGCGGATAAAGCGTAGATTTCCGGCTGAATGCCTCGTTTGACTTCGTTGTAAATCAGTGTGGAAAGCGTATCGAAGCCTGAACCCTTGGTAAAGTATGTGATGATAAAGTCGTCGAGAGACATGGTAAAGGCCATCAGCGCACCGGATATGATCGCAGGGAGCAGGTCCGGAAGAACAGTTTTCGTAAATGCGGTATAGGGCGTTGCACCAAGGTCAAGCGCAGCTTCATAAACGGAAGGATTCAGCTCCTTCATTCTGGGCATGACACTGAGCATCACAAAAGGAATATCAAAGGTGATGTGGGCCAGTACAACGGTCAGAAATCCGGTGCTGACATTCATCATGCGGAACAGCAGCATCAGAGAAATACCGGTTACGATATCCGCATTGATCATCGGAATATTGGTGATGCCCATGATGATGGCTCTGGAACGGCGTTTGAGACCCATCATGGCGATACAGGTAACTGTACCGATCAATGTGGCGAATACGGTGGCAATCAGTGCAATGACGAGTGTGTTGATCAGAGCGTCCAGAACCTCTGAATCGCTTAGGAGACTCGCATACCATTCCAGCGTGAAGCCGCCCCATTTCGCACGGGATTTGCTGGCATTAAAAGACAGAACGATAAGTGCGGCGATCGGTGCATACATGAAAATGAAGATAAGCGTAAGATATATTTTTTCCAGTGTCTTTTTCACGGTCAGCTGATCTCCTTTCTGTCGGAAAGTGCGGAAATCACCATATTGATCAGAATAAACAGCATCAGAATAATGGACATGCCGCTTCCGAGATGCCAGTCGTAGGCTACAGTGAATTCCTGCTCAATGACGTTACCGATCAGCAGAACTTTGGAACCGCCGAGCATGGCACTGATGGCGAAGGTGGTCAGCGCCGGAATGAATACCATGGTAATACCGCTGATGATGCCGGGAACGGAGAGCGGAAGCGTGACTCTCAGAAAAGTCTGCAGCGGATCCGCGCCAAGATCGCGGGCGGCATTGATGACATTGTCATCAATTTTGCTCAGTGAGTTGTAAATCGGCAGGATCATGAACGGAAGAAAATTATAGACCATACCGATTACAATGGCAGCCGGTGTATTGATGATATAAACCGGAGGCAGATGCAAAAGTCCCAGAATATCATTCAGAACGCCCTTCCGTTCCAGCAGGGTCATCCAGGTCAGTGTACGCAGCAGGAAGTTCATCCACATCGGAAGAATGAACAGAGTGAGGATGAATTCATGCCTGCCGAGCTTCATACCGGCCAGTATCATACCGAGCGGATAAGCCAGCAGGAAACAGACCACTGTACTGATGATACCAAGTTCAAGGGCCAGCAGCAGTGATTTTAAATAGGCAGGTTTGGCAATATAGGTAAGATTCTGAAGTGTAAATGCACCGGCGTCATCTGTCAGGCCATAATACAGAATCATGCCCAGCGGGACCAGGATAAAGATAATGGCCCAGGCCAGATAGGGAGAGGCCAGGAGGCGGGATGTCTTAGCAGATTTAAGCATTTTCGCTGATTGCCTCCTCATCTTCTGATGCAGGGCGGTTCATGATCTGTATGTTAAACGGATCGACTGTAATACCGACCTGTGTGCCGGGTGCGGACATTCTGGTGGAATGCACCAGCCATTCGAAGCCGCCGGCCTGAACTGTCATTTCATAATGAACACCCTTGAATATGATATGTGTCACTTCTCCGGTAAGCGTTCCCTTTTCGGGGCCTACCAGTTCGACATCTTCAGGACGGATGACAACATCAACCGGCTTGTTTTCTCCGAAACCCTTATCCACGCAGGCAAATCTGGCACCGAGGATCTCTACGAGCTCATCGTGTACCATGGTTGCGGGAATGATGTTGCTGTCACCGATAAAGTCGGCAACAAATGCATTTTCAGGCTCGTTGTAGATCTTTTCCGGAGAGCCTTCCTGCTGGATATAACCCTGATTCATAACCACAATATGATCAGACATGGTCAGTGCCTCCTCCTGGTCATGCGTAACATAGAGGAAGGTAATGCCCAGTTCGTTTTTCAGACGGATCAGCTCATACTGCATGTCCTGGCGAAGCTTTAAATCCAGTGCGCCGAGAGGTTCATCCAGAAGCAGTACCTTGGGCTCATTGACAATGGCACGTGCAATGGCAATACGCTGCTGCTGACCGCCGGAGAGAGAATCGGGCATACGATGCTCAAAACCTTCCAGATTGACCAGCTTCAGTGCATATTTGATTTTATCATCAATATAGGATTTGGATTTGTTCTTGATTTTAAGACCAAAGGCAATATTCTCGGCAATATCAAGATGTGTGAACAGCGCGTATTTCTGAAAGACGGTATTGAGCTGGCGCTTGTTCGGTGCGAGTCCTGTGATGTCTTTTCCGTCAAAAATAACCTTTCCGCTGTCAGGCGTTTCAAAGCCGCCAAGAATACGAAGGGTGGTCGTCTTGCCGCAGCCGCTTGGCCCAAGCAGCGTCACAAATGAGTTCTCATGAATGGACAGGGACAGATCATCCAGAATCATCTGTCCGTCGTAGGATTTGGAAATGTGTTCAAGCAGTATCAGATCCTTACTCATAATCGGTATTCCTCCAAAATATAGCCTTGATCATATTGTATTTTTTTATTAATGTGCGGAATCTGTGTTCAGAAGCTTGGCGGGCTGCTGACCCAGATAATGACCGCGCCTGTTTTTTCATTTGCCCGGATATAATGCTGCGAAGCAGGTGTGAAATAGAAAGATTCACCTTTTCGTGCCCGTAGAATGCGGCGTCCCAGAATGATCTGGATACTTCCGGCCAGCACATATCCGAATTCTTCGCCTTCATGCGGATTGTCGGGATAGGTTGAGCCTCCCGGTTCCAGCGTCAGCCGTATCGGTTCCATGATGTTTTTCTGGGCATTCGGAATGATCCATTCAACCTGGTTATGCAGTTCATCATCTTTTTTGACAAAATAATCGGACTGATGGAACACGATCTGTTCATCGTCTGTATCATTATTGTTAAAAAAAGACGGAAGATCCGTTCCGAGGCACTGCAGAATATCCATCAGTGTGGCGATGGAAGGAGAAGTATGGTCACGTTCGAGCTGGGAGATAAATCCCTTTGTGAGCTCACAGCGATCAGCCAGTTCTTCCTGTGTCAGATGCTTTTGCGTTCGCAGTTCCTTGATTTTATGGCCTATATCCATGCATTACGCCTTCTTCCTGTACGAAAAAATGTATGTGAATGAGCTATCTGACATCAACAGTAAAAATAAACTTAAAGTTTAATCATGCTAAACTCAACGATGTATATTATACAATCGGCAGAATGCATGTCAATCAATATCAGGTATAATTTTCAAATTATTTTTTAAAACCATTTAACAAGCGTTTTCATTTATGCTAAACTCATATCATGACGTAAGTTGCAGCAAAACGGAGAGGTTCGTGACGTCATATCATTGACGAGATCAGTTCAGGAGGCACAGAGTTTCATGGCAAAGGAAATCAGTAAAGAAGTAAATGGAAATGAACAGTTTGTAGCGTATGTATCAAGTTACACCAATGGTACCGGCGATAAATATGGCATTCGAGTATATGATGTGGACGTAAAGAACGGACGTATGATGGAGAAGGAGAAGATCAAGATTACCAATTCTTCTTACATTGCGCAGTCTCATGACTGCAGGTATCTGTATTCCATCACCGATTTCGGCGTGGAAGCATACCGTATGGAGAAGGATGGCCTTCTGACCATGCTCAATGAGGCTTCGATCAACGGCATGAGAGGATGCTATCTTTCTACTGACTATGAAGATAAATATCTGTTCTGCGCAGGCTATCATGACGGCAAGGTGACCGTGCTGCGTCTGAATGACGACGGCAGTATCGGAGAGATTACCGATGAAATCTATCAGAAAGGCCTCGGATCTGCAGCCGGACGTAATCACAGACCGCATGTACAGTGTGTCAAGATGACAAGGGACAACAAGTTCCTGTGTGCGGCAGATCTTGGCATGGACCGCGTCAATGTCTATCTGCTCAATCATGAGACAGGCAGGCTCAGATCAGTGGATATTATTCACTGCGATCAGGAATCCGCACCCAGACATCTGAAATTCTCTGATGACGGAAGATTCCTGTATATTGTGCATGAACAGAAGAATACCATTGAGGTTTATGCCTATGAAGAGCATGACAATATTCCTGAATTTGAAAGAATTCAGACGGTATCCACCTGCGAGACAAGTGATACACAGGGTATTGCGTCGAGTGCACTCAGTTTCTCCGAGGACTTTAACTATCTGCTCAGTTCCTCAATCGGAGAAAATGATGTGGACATTTTTAAGGTTGATAAGAAAACCGGACTTTTAAAGAAGGTTCTGGGACTGCCGATTGCCGGAGAATATCCGAAGGATGCGGCACTGTTCCCTGACAACAGACATCTGGTTTCTCTGAATCATGAGTCTAACAGCATGAGCTTTTTCAAGGTGGATATGGCAAAGAAGACGCTCGTGATGAACGGACCGGAGATCAAGGTGGATCAGCCGAACTGCATCTGCTTCCATAAACTGTAAAAAATATGTTTTTTCGGTGAAAAATCATATGCATTTCAGATAAAAACAGAATATAATGATAAGCAATAAGTGCATGATGTATTTTTATAATATGTCGTGCACTTTTTCTCTGTAAAAGAGAATGCTGCAGAATGAGGGTCTTTGACCCAAATCGGCCTGAAAACGGGATTCCCGTTTTCACATCAGGGATACCTTTCGGAAAGGAAGGGAGACAGGGATGAGATTTGGAAAGAAGTTACTATCATGTGTTCTTGTAGCGTCAACGGCGCTTTCACTGGGAGCGGTATCAGAGCCATTGTCAGCAAAGGCGGCGGGGACAGAACCGGCGGGTACCGGGAGCTATCAGGAAAACTATGCAGGCCTGACCTTTGACAACACAAAATGGAACTATGATCAGACCAACAATGTATTCTGGCAGATCGGCGTAAAGTACTGTACAAACGGAACATCAGACTATGAAACACTGGGCATCTACGTACCCGGGCAGTACATGAGAAGCGTAAAAAACAGCGACGGAACCTATACCTGTTCTGTCAATCATGCAGGGACAGCTGGCGGCTATACCGCATCGACAGCTCCGGTTGTATGGCCGGTAGATACTCCCGGTTATGCTGCACAGGCAGCACCGACGTCCTACAGCTATGATGCCGTATCGGATTATGTGAAAGCAGGATTTGTCTATGTGCTGGCAGGGATGCGCGGCAGACAGGGGATGAGCGGAACGTCTGATACGGCACTTTCCTACAGCTGTGGCGCACCGTGGGGAATTACCGATCTGAAGGCAGCCATCCGTTATATCCGTTATAATCTGAATACACTTCCGGGGGATACGGATAATTTCTATACCTTCGGGATGAGCGGCGGCGGAGCGCAGAGCGCCCTGGCAGGTGCGACAGGTAACAGTGCCCTTTATACGCCTTATCTGGAGAGCATCGGCGCAGCCATGACCTACAGCAACGGAACTGCAGTCAATGACGCAGTGACAGGTTCCATGTGCTGGTGCCCGATTACCAATCTGGACATCGGAGATGAAGCCTATGAGTGGAATATGGGACAGTATTTCAATACGGATACACGTGCATCTTCCACATTCACTTCAGCGCTTTCTGCGGATATGGCATCGGCATTTGCAGACTATATCAATCAGATGGGATTAAAGAGTGAAGACGGAACGACACTTTCATTGACAAAGTCAGATACCGGCATCTGTAATGCCGGCAGCTATTATGATTATATAAAGAGCGAAATCGAAACATCGCTGAATAATTTCCTGAGTGATAACAGCTTCCCGTATACTTATACATCAACTTCAGTGCAGGTCGGCAATACACCGACTTCCGGCGGAGCACAGGCACAGGGCTTTGCACAGGCAAACGGCGGCCAGGGCACCGGCGCACAGACGGATGCACAGGGAGCACCTTCCGGTACAAAGACTGACGCAGACGGACAGGGTATGGCTGCAGGCGGCGCAGGAATGCCGGGCGGCGGTTCATCTTCATCTGAAAGTATTGTATATCAGACACCGCAGGATTACATTGATTCACTGAATAAAGACGGAAAGTGGATCAGTTATGATGCAGCGACGAATAAGGCTACCATCACGAGCGTAGGTGATTTTGTGAAAAACTGCAAGAATCCGAGTAAGCCGGTCGGTGCTTTTGATGTGCTCGACAAGAGCCGCGGTGAGAATAATCTGTTCGGAAATGCAGAAAATACATCTGCGCACTTTGACACCTTTGAAAATGCACTGCTGATTGAAAACCAGGCAAAGTATGCAAAATTCTCAGACTGGAAGTCTTCCTGTCTGACCGATTTTGCTGCGGATCTGTCCTCAAAGGATGAAATCGGCACAGCAATGACAACACGTTCAGACATGTACAATCCGATGTATTATCTGTCTGATTATTATGACGGCTATAAGACCTCCAATGTGGCAAAATACTGGAGAATCCGTACCGGAATCAATCAGTCCGATACATCCCTCTGTACGGAAGAAGATCTGAAACTGGCACTGGAAAATTATGGTGTAAAGAGTGTGGACTTTGCAACTGTATGGGGACAGCCTCATACTACAGCAGAGCGTACAGGCAGCAGCACAGACAACTTTATTGCATGGGTGAATGACTGCGCGGCAAAATAAAGCATAAAACGTAAAAGGGAGTATTGCAGATGATGCTTTTTTCAATCATCATGCAATACTCCCTTTTTTATTTGTGGTTATTCTTTTCTGCAGTAGAAATCCGTCAGGTAGGAAGCTCTTGCCGTCATGTTGGCCATCATGGCATCGAGAAGGGTGATCGCACACATGGATTCAACGACGACAACTGCGCGGGGGACAACGACAGGGTCGTGGCGCCCGTGAATATTGACATCCACCGGTTCTCCGGACTGTGTTACCGTTTTCTGCGTCTGAGAAATGGAAGGCGTAGGCTTGACATGGCAGCGCAGGAGAATCCTTGAGCCGTCACTGATTCCGCCCATGATTCCGCCTGCATGATTTGTTGCCTTTGCAATATGACCGTCTTCTTCACAGAAACAGTCATTGTCTTCTGACCCCAGAAGTCCGGAGACGATGCAGCCGTCACCGATTTCCACAGCTTTTACCGCACCGATGCCCATGACCGCATCGGCCAGCATGGCATCAAGCTTACGGAATACCGGATCACCGATCCCTGCGGGAACGCCGTCAATACGGCATTCAATCACGCCGCCGACAGAATCCTGTTTTTCACGGCAGGAGGCAATATAGGCCATTGCCTTTGCGTCTGCTTCTGCATCCGGCATGCCGGAGGGACTTTTCAGAATCTGCGCGGCATCAAAATGATCCTCATTGATGCTGACGGGACCGATGGAGCGGGTGTAGGCACAGACCAGTACGCCCATTTCTGAAAGAAGCTTGGCACAGACAGCTCCTGCTGCAACGCGGCCGATTGTTTCACGGCCGGATGATCTGCCGCCGCCGCGGTAATCACGGAAGCCGTATTTCATGTCAAAGGTATAATCTGCATGACCGGGGCGGTAGTAGTGTGCAATATCTTCATAATCGGCAGAATGCTGCGAGGTATTTCTGACCATAAGAGAAATCGGTGTTCCGGTGGTCCTTCCTTCGAATACGCCGGAGAGAATTTCCACGAGGTCATCCTCTTTTCTGGAAGTTGTCGCTGCAGACTGTCCGGGTTTGCGACGGTCGAGATACTTCTGAATATCCTGCGCACACAGATTCATGCCGGCCGGGAAACCGTCCAGTACGACGCCGATGCCGGGACCGTGTGATTCTCCCCAGGTAGTAATGCCAAGCTGATTGCCATAAGATGATCCGGCCATTGATATCCTTTCTGCAGAGCCATATCCGTTCTGCATTACATTTTTGTTTATTATCCATTATAAAAAATAATCCGAAAAAAGCAAAGGAACAAACTTATCCTGTTCAAAAAAATAAAAATAGTGTAAATTCCGTGATTCTGTACTATAATATTCATATGTTGTATCGATTATCCGCGGGGGAATTTTCGATCATATGAATAATAAAACGCATCAGACAGAGCCGGGCTTACGAGACAGAATCGTCAAGCATATCGGGAGGATTGTAAAAAAACATAAAATGCTGTTTATTCCGGGCGTACTTGTGACGGCGCTTGTGGTTGCTGCAGATGAGTCTGTAAGAGCGCTGTACGGTAACCGTAAGAAACTTATGAGCATGTTATGTATTGTGCTGTTCTTTATTACCAGCAGCAGTTTTTCTTATCCGGTACTTCCCATGGATGTCAGTTTTGTTTCAGGGCAGGAATCTTCTGACGTGACCATCGGATCAGAAACTTCACCCAGATCGAATAAACCTTCCACAGTACAGAAGTCAGAAGCAGAACCTGCAGATATGGTTTCTGCAGATGCAGCCTATGGACTCTCGGATGCAGAGGAGTCGCAGGACGATTCCGATGATGCAGAGGAACAGGGCAAGGTCAGCGAAGAAGATCAGTATCATCTTTCAGACATCATCAGTTCGGACAGCAGCACTGAGGTATCAGCTTCTTCCGGTGAAAAAGCTTCAGAGTACACGGAGAAAACATTCAGCGCAGATGACTGGGAACTGATTCTGGTGAATAAACAGCATCCGATTCCGGATGATTATGAATTTCCCATGAGCAACATCAAAGGCAATATGTATTGTGACAAGCGGATTCTGAGCAGTCTTCTGGAAATGTTCAGGCAGGCGCAGAAGGATGGAATAAATCTTGTCATCTGTTCTCCGTACCGGAGTGAAGTCAGACAGGAGAAACTGTTTGCACGTAAGATCGATTCCTATCTGGATGACGGAATGCCGTACATGAATGCCTATATGATGGCGGCGCAGGCAGTGACCATTCCCGGATCCAGCGAGCATCAGATCGGTCTGGCCATTGATATTATTGCAGATGATTATTCTTATCTGGATGCGGGATTCGGAGATACGGATGCCGGGAAATGGCTGGCAGAGAACAGCTGCAGATACGGATTTATTCTAAGATATCCCAAGGGGAAGGAAACAATGACAGGGATTGAATATGAACCCTGGCATTTCCGCTATGTGGGGAAAGATGCAGCAGAAGTAATAACTGCAAAGAAAATCTGTCTTGAGGAATTCTGGACGGAATATCTTTACAAATGATTTTAAGACAATTATGGAGTGTGTATGTATCATTTACTGAAAACAGAAGGAATGGCCAAGCGCGGTGAGTTTGTCACCGTACACGGAACCATTCAGACGCCGGTATTCATGAATGTTGCCACAGTGGCGGCGATCAAAGGCGGATTATCAACAGAAGATCTTGAAGCAATCGGAACGCAGGTCGTTCTTTCCAACACCTATCATTTACATTTAAGACCGGGTGATGATGTCATTTATAAAATGGGCGGATTGCATAAGTTTATGTCGTGCAATAAGCCCATTCTTACTGATTCGGGCGGATTTCAGGTCTTTTCCCTGGCCAAGATGCGCAGAATTCATGAAGAAGGCGTGTATTTTCATTCCCATATTGACGGACATCCTTTGTTCATGGGACCGGAAGAAAGCATGCGGATTCAGTCGCACATCGGCTCTACGATTGCGATGGCGTTTGATGAATGCCCGTCCAGCAGAGCAGATCATGAATATGTGCAGCAGTCTGTGGACAGAACCACCAGGTGGCTGGAGCGATGCAGCAGGGAAATGACGAGACTGAACGGACTTGAGGGAACGGTCAACCCGAGTCAGATGCTGTTTGGAATCAATCAGGGCGCGATCTTTGATGATATCCGCATCGAACATGCAAAGAGAATCTCACAGATGGATCTGGACGGATATGCAGTCGGCGGGCTTGCTGTCGGAGAAACCCACGAGCAGATGTATCATGTACTGGAAACGACAGTACCGTATCTGCCGCAGGATAAGCCTACTTATCTGATGGGCGTCGGAACACCGGCCAACATTCTGGAGGCAGTGGAACGGGGCGTTGATTTTTTTGACTGCGTATATCCCAGCAGGAACGGAAGACACGGCCATCTCTATACGGGCAAGGGCAAGATCAACCTGATGAATGCAAAATATGAACTGGATGAAAGACCGATTGAAGAGGGCTGTCAGTGTCCTGTCTGCCGCAGATATTCACGCAGTTATGTCAGACATCTGCTCAAAGCCGGAGAAATGCTCGGCATGAGACTCTGCGTCATGCATAATCTGTATTTTTATAATTCACTGATGGCGGAGATCCGTGACGCACTTGACCGCGGAGAATTTGCAGCGTATAAGAGACAGAAGCTCGATGCAATGCAGGAAGAGGAAGAAGCGGCCGGCTATGATATTGCCAGAAACTGGCGCAAGGGCTGAAACGCATAAATAATTCTTGTCTTTATCCGGATTATTGTGTATCATTGAACAGGTAATCAAGACAACGTATATTCTGGAGGCATTACAAATGGGTATTCTTTTAACATCGTCAGCAACATCCGCAACAAGCTCAGGACTGTTCTGGGTAATTTATATTGTTGCAATTTTCGGATTCATTTATTTCTTCTTTATGCGTCCGCAGAGAAAAGAACAGAAACAGAAGGCAGCACTTCTTTCTTCCGTTGCAGTAGGAGACAGTGTCAGAACCACAGGCGGATTCATCGGAACCGTCATCGATATTAACGATGACATGGTAATCGTAGAATTCGGCAATAACAGAAACTGCCGTATTCCTATGGTAAGAGAGGCAATCGTTGAAGTTGAGAAGCCTGAAGATGCAGTAAAGCCGGTTGAGACCAAGGCTGACAGCAAAAAGGATAAGGAAAAGAAGACGAAGTAATTCCTTTTGAAAAGGATGTGTGGGCCGGGTGAGCAGAATTGTCGCCCGGCTTTTGTTATATCCGGAGGGCTGCAGTGCTCATCCGATTAATTATGCACCTTGTTTTTTTGCATAAAGTAATATAATATGTAGTGAAGTTTTATGCTGTGACGTATCAAAGTGCACCACGGCAGGAGGAGCAGATATGAAACTGAAGATTACATGTATTCCCGGAGACGGAATAGGCCCGGAAATTGTTGCTGAGGCAAAGAAAGTTCTGAATCGTACAGCAGAGGTATACGGACATGAAATGACCTATACGGATATCCTGATGGGAGGTGCATCCATTGACCGGTACGGAGTTCCGCTGACAGATGAGGCAATTGAGACGGCAAGAGCGGCAGACGCCGTGCTGATGGGTTCAATCGGAGGAAACACTTCCACTTCCCCATGGTATAAGCTGGCACCGAATTTAAGACCTGAAGCCGGACTGCTGAAAATACGCAAGGCGCTCGGGCTTTTTGCAAACTTAAGACCGGCATATCTTTATCCGGAACTGAAAAATGCCTGTCCGCTGAAAGAATCTACGGGAGACAGGGGATTTGATCTTCTGATTATGAGAGAACTGACGGGCGGACTTTATTTCGGAGAACGTCATACCGAAACGGTAAACGGTGTCAGAACCGCTACCGATACCCTTGTTTATACGGAAGAAGAGATCAGAAGAATTGCCATCCGGGCTTTTGACGTGGCAATGAAGCGCAGAAAGAAAGTAACAAGTGTAGATAAGGCAAACGTACTGGATTCATCAAGACTCTGGAGAAGTGTGACGGAAGAGGTTGCGAAGGATTATCCGGAGGTTGAGCTGTCACATATGCTGGTAGATAACTGTGCAATGCAGCTTGTGCATGATCCGGCACAGTTTGATGTTATTCTGACGGAGAATATGTTTGGCGACATCCTTTCTGATGAAGCCAGCATGATTACAGGTTCCATCGGAATGCTTCCGAGTGCGTCACTGAATGATACGAGTTTCGGCCTGTATGAGCCAAGTCACGGGTCTGCTCCTGATATTGCAGGCAAGGATATTGCCAACCCGATTGCAACAATTCTGTCAGCAGCGATGATGCTGCGTTATTCCTTTAACCTGGACCGTGAAGCAGATGCGATTGAGGCAGCAGTAAGACAGGTACTGAAGGACGGGTACAGAACTACGGATCTGCAGGGTGCTGAGGATGACCGGCAGAAGTTGTGCGGATGCAGCAGAATGGGAGATCTGATCGCAGAGAGAATATCCTGATGATCAGGAAATAAGATGATAACAGGTAAAGTGGTTCAGAAAGAACCGGAAAACAGAAAAGAACCGTTCAGACTGGAAGCATGGGAAAGGCTGATTCAGGATCCGGAGAATATGGCGGCGGCACTTTTTATTATTGCCATGGCTGTATACTATCTCTGGAGAATGCTGTATCTGACACCATGGTATGATGAACTTTATACATATTATTATTTCATCAGCCGCGGGCCGCTGTATGCAGCAATTCACTGGCCGCTGCCCAATAACCATGTAGGCTATTCCGTGCTGTCTGCAGTTCTGAATCTCTGCGGCAATCCATATATCGGACTTCGCGGGGTATCCTGGCTTTGTGCTGTGTCGAATCTGATTATTCTGTACCGGATCTGCAAGTTATATTTTACCAACTGGCTGTCTCTTTTTACCGTTATGATCTACAGCGGCCTTCAGCTGGTCAATCAGCTGTCTGTCCAGGGAAGAGGCTATACACTTTCCACATTGTGTTTTCTGCTTTCGGTCAAGGTTCTTGCAGACCTCAGCAGAATCGGATATACCGGCATTTCAAGATATGTTTATCTGGTAATGCTTCTGGTGCTGGGACTGTATACGGTTCCGAGCAGCATCTACTGGGTGATCCCGGTCTGCTTTGCAACAGTACTGTTTCTGACGATCAATGGTCTGCGGATCAGGAAGATCAGCAGAACGGTTTCCGAGAATAAATACTGGCAGCAGCTGATCAATCTCATTGTGACGGGGCTGATCGCCGCGATCTTCACACTGATGCTGTACATGATCATATGGCTGGCGGTCGGGTCCAATCTTCTGATGAAAGATAAGACCAGCAGCATGTACGGAATGGGACATCTCCATATTATTCTTCACGCACCGCTTACCGTGATCGGACGCGGAATTGAGTATATGATTTCCTCACCGTATATTCAGAGTGTACCAAGGCAGGAATTTCTGCAGAAGTTCTGGGGCTATATTGTGAGTCTGGATGATCAGTTTGTGCCGGGCGCAGGAATTGCAGTATTTGTGATTATCGTACTGGCAACCGTGATCATGATCAGCGGCTGCGTATTTCATTTTGAAGAAAGCAGAACCTCGTTCCGGCTGATTTTCTCCTGTACGATACTGTTCATGCCGCTGATGCTGATCGCTCAGAGCAAGCTCCCCTATTACAGGGTCTTTTCCTATTACGGGATTGTGATTGCACTTTCCTGCACGGTGATCATACGGCACGTAATGTTCATGCTTCATTTTCTTTTTGAGAAGCACAGACAGGAAAAAAATCTGCCGCAGAAAATACAGCCCGCAGAAAAAAAGATGCATATATGGACGTACATGCATCAGATGATTCCGGTACTTCTGGGTGTCGCTTTCCTGATTTCGCAGACATTGAATCCGGCCTTTTTTGCGCAGCTGGGAACCAGAGAGGACAATGCCTACCTGGCGCTTCTGATGGCGCATCCGCAGCAGAGATCAAAGCTGTGTGTATGCGATGTGGATCAGAAGTATCTGCTGAAGTTCGGCTGGAATATGGAATGTGACAATACGCAGGTGGAAGGTTCCGACTGTGTGATTCTGGACAGAAACATGACCAAAGCAGGTTATCAGGGAGAGGATCTGTGGAAGTATTATCAGACCTATGAAACAATTCCCTGGGGTTATATCAGGACAATGCATGTAATCTATGAAAATGATGACTTCATTTTGTATGTAAAATAAAAATCATAAAGGAGACAAAGCTATGAACAGTGATCGTGTCATGAAAGGTATCCAGCAGGCTCCGCACAGAAGTCTGTTCAATGCACTTGGATTTACGGAAGAGGAAAGAAGAAAACCTCTGATTGGTATTGTAAGCTCACAGAGCGAGATTATTCCCGGACATATGGAACTGGACCGTATTGCTGAAGCCGTAAAAATGGGCGTTGCAGAAGCAGGCGGCATGCCGGTTATTGTCCCTGCCATTGCCGTCTGCGATGGTATTGCAATGGGACATGTCGGAATGAAGTATTCTCTTGTAACAAGAGATCTGATCGCTGACAGTACGGAATGCCTTGCAATGGCACATGCTTTTGACGGTATGGTCATGATTCCGAACTGTGATAAGAATGTACCGGGACTTCTCATGGCAGCTGCCAGAGTGAATATCCCGACTGTGTTTGTATCAGGCGGCCCGATGATGGCCGGTCATGTGGACGGCAGGAAGAGAAGCCTTTCCAGTATGTTTGAAGCTGTCGGAAGTGTTGCGGCAGGAACAATGACTGAGGAAAAACTGGCAGAATATGAAGAAAAGGTTTGTCCGACCTGCGGCTCATGCTCCGGCATGTATACAGCCAATTCCATGAACTGCCTGACAGAGGCGATCGGTATGGGACTTCGCGGAAACGGAACGATTCCTGCTGTATATTCCGCACGTATCCGTCTGGCTAAAAAGGCAGGGTATCAGATCATGAATCTGATTAAGGATAATATCCGTCCGAGAGATATCATGACGAAGGATGCTTTCATGAATGCACTGACAGTGGATATGGCACTTGGATGTTCTACAAATACCATGCTGCATCTGCCGGCAATTGCTCACGAAGCGGGCGTGGAGATCAATATGGAAATGGCAAATGAAATTTCCGATCGCACACCGAATCTCTGCCACCTTGCACCTGCAGGCCCGACCTATATGGAAGACCTGAATGAAGCCGGCGGCGTATATGCGGTTATGAAGGAACTCTGCAAAAAGAATCTGTTAAAGACAGATCTTATGACCTGCACGGGCAGGACCATTGCTGAAAATCTTGAAAATGCAGTCAATATGAATCCGGAGGTCATCAGACCGATCGAGAACCCTTACATGGCAAATGGCGGTATTGCGGTTCTGAAAGGAAATCTTGCACCGGATACCGGTATTGTAAAGCGTTCTGCTGTAGCACCGGAGATGATGGTGCATGAAGGTCCGGCGAGAGTATTTGACTGTGAGGAAGACGCAATTGCAGCAATCCTTGGCGGAAAAATTGTTGCAGGAGATGTTGTTGTAATTCGTTACGAAGGCCCCAAGGGAGGCCCGGGTATGCGTGAAATGCTTAATCCTACATCTGCAATTGCAGGCATGGGACTTGGTTCAAGCGTTGCACTGATCACAGACGGAAGATTTTCCGGTGCAAGCCGCGGCGCATCCATCGGACATGTATCTCCGGAAGCTGCAGTCGGAGGCCCGATTGCGCTGGTACAGGAGGGCGATATCATCAGCATCGATATTCCGAAGAATACGCTGAATATGAAGGTTTCCGAAGAAGAAATTGCAAAGCGTCGTGCTGCATGGAAACCGAGACAGCCGAAGATTACAACCGGCTATCTTTCCAGATATATGGAAATGGTGACAAGCGGTAACAGAGGAGCGGTTCTGGAAGTAAGAAAGTAAAATGAAAGGCAGAGATGCCGGAGAAGATATAGAGGAAGGGGAATGAAATGCAGTTAACTGGAGCACAGATCGTACTGGAATGCCTGAAAGAGCAGGGAGTGGATACCATTTTCGGCTATCCGGGAGGCACCATACTGAATATTTATGATGAAATCTATAAGCATGCGGATGAATTCAGACATATTCTGACTTCGCATGAGCAGGGGGCAGCACATGCTGCGGACGGCTATGCAAGATCAACCGGAAAAGTAGGCGTATGTATGGCGACCAGCGGTCCCGGCTCCACAAATCTGGTAACCGGAATTGCAACGGCATATATGGATTCCGTTCCGATTGTTGCCATTACCTGTAATGTCAACCTTCCTCTTCTTGGAAAAGATTCATTCCAGGAAGTGGATATTGCCGGCATAACCATGCCGATTACCAAACATGGCTATATTGTAAAAAATGTCAATATTCTGGCAGATACGCTTCGCAAGGCATTTGCCATTGCGAAGAGCGGAAGACCGGGACCGGTTCTGGTGGATATTACGAAGGACGTGACTGCGCAGAGCTGTGATTATGAGCCGGTACAGATTTCAGAACCAAAGCCTGAAAAAAACTATACACAGGAAGAGATTGACAATGCAGTCAGTATGATTAAGGCTGCAAAAAGGCCTTATATTTATGTCGGGGGCGGAGCAGTCATTTCCGGTGCATCAGAGGAACTTAAAAAGTTTGCGGAAACAATTCAGTCGCCTGTCTGTGATACACTGATGGGGAAGGGCGCATTTGACGGACATCACCCGCTTTATACGGGAATGATCGGCATGCATGGAACGAAGGCTTCCAATTTCGGAGTGAGTAAATGCGATCTTCTGATTGCGCTCGGTGCAAGATTTTCAGACCGTGTGGTCGGCAATCCTAAAGCATTTGCACAGAATGCGAAGGTACTGCAGTTCGATATTGATGCGGCAGAGATCAACAAGAATATTCATACGGACGGTTCTGTTGTCGGTGACCTGAAGATGATTCTGACGGATGTGAATGCGCAGCTGCAGCCGGTTGAACATAAAGAATGGCTTGATGAAATCAATGAGTTCAAGAACAGATATCCGCTTAATTATGAGCAGGATAAACTGACATGCCCTTATATCATGGAAGAACTTGACCGGCAGACAGACGGAAATGCGATTATCTCCACCGATGTCGGCCAGCATCAGATGTGGGCAGCACAGTATTATCAGTTTAAAAATCCGAGAACCTTCCTGACTTCCGGCGGACTCGGCACCATGGGCTATGGCCTTGGTGCATGCATCGGCGCAAAAGTCGGCAATCCCGATAAGGTATGTGTGAATATTGCCGGAGACGGATGTTTCCGCATGAATATGAATGAACTGGCTACAGCCAGCAGATATCAGCTTCCGCTTATCGAGATCATAGTTGATAATCATGTACTGGGAATGGTCAGACAGTGGCAGACACTGTTTTATGGAAAACGCTATTCACAGACTGTTTTTGATGATAAGATTGATTATTGTAAGGTAGCAGAAGGCCTTGGCTGTACTGCGATAAAAATCACCAGAAAAGAAGAGGCAGGACCTGCAATTCAGAAGGCACTTTCCATAAACGGACCGGTTGTACTTGACTGTATGATTGAAGCAGATGATAAGGTATTTCCGATGGTTCCGGCAGGTGCACCGATCAGCGATGCTTTTGATGCGAAGGATCTTGCTGCAAAGGAAAATAAATGAAGATTGCCTGCAAATGGCTGTGGATGTTCATGCTTACTGTATTGCTGGTCCTTCTGACCGGCTATCTGATGCTGTCCCTGTATTATGCAGATGGTTTTTCCTATGGTACATGGATTAATGGAATCTACTGTACCGGAAAGAGCCCGGAAGAGGCCAATGCGCTTCTGATGGAAAAAACCGCCTATGCCGGTCTCAATGTGACAGCTGCAGACGGAACGGTATATCAGGTCAGTCCTTCCGGGATTAATCTGAAAGCTGATTATACACAGACGCTCCGGACGTATATGGATCAGCAGAATCCGTTTGCCTGGGGCGTGAATCTGTTTACGGGCAGGCAGCATACGGTGCTGCCGCAGGTAAGTTATGACAGTGACCTGCTGGACAGTGAAATCTCCGGCTGGGAACTTTTTGACCTTCAGGAGGATGACAGAGGTGTGTCTGTTGTTCATGGCAAAAACGGCTATGAACTGGTAGATACAACTGAAAATGTTCCGGTAAAGAGCAGTATCACAGAGGCAGTGAAGAATGCACTGATGTCGATGGATACAGAGCTGGATCTGAAATCTGCGGACGGATGTTACAGAAACCTGGAAAAGACAGATCAGATGCGTTCGGTTACGAAGACTTTTGATAAATTACAGAAGCTGCAGAAACTTGATGTCACTTATCTGTTTGGAGATGAACAGACAGAGGTTGCAGCGGCTGCAGTTTCGGACTGGATTGTCACGGATGCGCAGAAGAAACAGGCACAGGCAGAGCGTGTCAGCAGAAATAAACCGGGAAGCGGTTTATTCCTGGCGGCAGGAAAAGAAATCCGTTTTCCGGACGATCCGGGTGAAGAAAACGGGTTTATAACAGATGCTGACGGAAATCTTCTGGTAAGCGAATCTGCAATGTATGCATATCTTGAAAAAATATGTGCGCCGTATGATACCGTTGGAAAAACAAGGAACTTTTCTTCCACAAGCGGCAGAAAAGTGGATGTCAGCGGTGGAACTTACGGAAATGAAATAGATCTTTCCGATGAGTTTGCATATCTGAAAAATGCCTTTATTGCACAGAAGAAAGAAACGCATACGCCGACGTTCAGCAAACAGGCACGCGCGGCGGGAAGCGATGATATCGGAAACACCTATATCGAAATTGATATGCGTGAACAGCGTCTTTATTATTATGAAAACAAGAGAATGATCATTACGATGCCGGTTGTGACCGGAAATATTAAAAAGCGCAGAGGTACACCGGAAGGTGTATACTATATTTATTCCAAAGCAAGAGACAGAGTTCTGAGAGGTCAGGGCTATGCCTCTTTTGTTCATTACTGGATGGCAGTCTATAAAGGCGTTGGAATCCATGATGCAACATGGAGAGATGAATTCGGCGGGGAGATTTATGAGACCGGAGGCTCACATGGATGCATTAACGGTCCGGAAAAACAGGTCAGGAGATTATATCAGATGGTGCAGGTCGGAACTCCGGTCGTCCTGTTTAACTGAAAGATCAGGCAAATACCCTTCACGGGATAAAATGGAATGGAACTGAGAGAAATGGAAAAAGAATCAGCGGCATATAATCGGTTTCCGATTGTTATTCCGGCATATCAGCCGGATGAAGAACTGATCACCCTGATTGGGCGTTTGAAACAGAATAATGTTAGCAATATTATTATTGTTGATGACGGAAGCGGGGAACAATATCAGAATATTTTCAGGACAGCACAGGAAACATACGGGTGCTGTGTGATCAGGCACGCGGAAAATATGGGAAAAGGCAGGGCACTTAAAAGTGCATTTAATCTGATCCTGTGTGAGCAGACAGATGCGGCAGGCTGCGTGACAATGGACTGCAGGGGCAGTTTTCCGGTAGAAGATATACTGGCGGTGATGAATGAACTGGTCGCACATCCGGCAGATCTGATTCTTGGGAAAAGAATTCTTGATGCAACATCAATGCCCGGAAAATCGAGAATCGGAAATAAAGTGCTGCAGCTCTCATTTCATTATCTGGTCGGGATCATGGTAACGGATGCACAGTCAGGTCTTCGCGGAATTCCGGCGGCTTATATGAAAAAACTCATGAATGTCAGAGGCGAGCGTTACGAGTTTGATACAAACGTACTGATCAACTGTAAGAAATATTCTGTAAGTGTTCGGGAAGTTGATCTGAAAACCAGATATTCTTCACGGAGAAATCTGACGCATTGGCGGACACTGAAGGATAACCTTCCGATTTACCTGTCTTTTGCCGCCTATATCTATACGTCACTGGTTGCAAGTATTGTTGATCTGATCCTGTTCACGGTGTTCTGCAATATATATGACGGTGTAAGCGTACTGGAAAAGACGCAGCTGTATGTCGCACTTGCGACTGCAACGGCGCGTGTCTTTTCTGCAACGGTGAATTATCGTCTGAACTATCGGATTGTATTCCGTACCCGGAGCTCACAGACCACATCGTTTGCCAGATGGATCGTACTCTGTATTGTGCAGATGGCGATGAGTGCAACAGCAGTTTCACTTCTGCACTGGCTGATCGGCGGGCCGGAGGTCCTCTTCAAGATCCCGGTTGACTTCTGCCTCTTCTTTTTCAGCTATTACTTCTGCCGCGAGTTTGTGTATAAATAGGGATGAATTTAATATTGTATGGATATTGGAACGGCGGTCATGGCTTGAAAATGAGCATGGCTGCCGTTTTTGCAACCTCTTTTTACTGACAGAGACAGGCAGGAAAAACCGGATGCCCGGGTCTGAGATATGGTTACATTATAATTGGAATTTTTTTGAAAAATGCGCAAAGAAAAAATGAAAACAGAATCAAAAAAATACAAAAAGTATGAATGATAATTGAGAAAAAACAGTACAGAAAATAAAAATACATGGAAAACAGAAATGAATAAAATACATCATGATCAGTAATCTGAAATTGACAAGCGCGGTTAGGTAGATTACAAAATTAACATTTCGTATGCATAAGAAGAATAAA
>CAYMBY010000102.1:0-4577 GCA_964388815.1 uncultured Butyrivibrio sp.
GTTCATATATTTTCGAAATACCTTTGCATAATAATTTGCATCTGAAAAACCTGCAGCTTCTGCGATTTCTCCGACGGACAGATCAGCGTTCCGAAGAAGGTCAAGGCTTTTTTATTTCTTTTCCGGCTGCATCTGTCCTGATTTGCATTTTTTCCGCCTTCTGAATGCCTGATATTACACTGGCTTTTTTTGATTATCTCAATATTTTACCTGTAATACGCAAAATAATCAAGGCAGGAAGTCTTTGATTCATGCTATATTCATTTCAGAATCAAACGAATGGAGATATAAAATGAAACTCTGGATCTTTGCCGCATTGATCGCCTATTTCATCAAAGGCCTCTGCGGTTTTGCAAACACACTGATCTTTACTTCCATACTGAGTTTTGGCAGCAGCAATATCAATATTTCACCTGTAGAACTGCTGCTTGGTTATCCGACCAATCTGATCATCACTTTCAGAGAGCGGAGAAATATCCGGTGGTCTGTCTGCCTTCCGGTTGCGTTGCTCGTTCTGATGGGAAACATTCCGGGGATTTTTCTGCTGAAAAATATAAACTCGGATCATCTGAAGATCCTGCTGGGCTTTGTCATTATTCTGGTAAGCATTGAAATGCTCATGGGAACAAAGGATAAAAGGAAAACGAGCCATCTTCCGGCCTCCAGATTCCTTCTGATCATCTTCGGTATCCTGACCGGCATTATCTGCGGAATGTTCGGTATCGGCGCGCTTCTTGCTGCCTACATGAACCGGATCACAGAAGATACCGGCTCTTTCAAGGCAAACCTCTGTTTTATCTTTATTGCTGAAAATACCTTCCGCATCCTGCTCTATACCATATCCGGCATCATCACCATCTCTGTTTTGAAGCAGACTGTTCTTCTGATACCCGTCATGCTGGCAGGGCTGTTCCTCGGCATGAAATGCAGCAGTATCCTGAATGAAAAGATGATCAGAAAGGCGGTTACTCTTCTGCTGATCTTCTCCGGTGTCATGCTGATCATCAGCGTGATCTGACCTGTGGTATACGGCTGCTTTATATCTCTGCTTCAATCCGGTCAAGTGCTCTGCCAAATTCCTCATCATTATGGTCCATTACATTCTTACGGAATTCATGAAACGGCACGACCTTTACCGCATTGACTTCATACGGGTCAAAATGGCATCCCTCTTCCGGTACCTTTACGCGGCATGCATAAACATACAGGATAAGTCCCGTTCCATCCTCCCAGTCAGCGTAATATCTGTGATACTCCTGCAGCTGCGAAGCATCCACCTGTACGCCAAGTTCTTCATATGCTTCCCGTGCTGCCGCCTCCTGCGGTGTCTCTCCGGCCTGTACGCCTCCGCCTGTCACATCCCATTTGCCTGCGAAAAAGCGTGCTTTAAGCGAGCGCTGCTGCATGATATAGGAGCCCTCGCCTGTTCCGGGCTTCGGACTTCCTTCTGTTTTGAGTACAATAATTGCATGAAGGAAATATTCTCCGGGATGCTGTACCTCATGCTTCTCAACAATCCTGCCGCTTGGGATTCCGTCCCGGCTGTAGATCTCATGATATTCCTTGTTTTTATCCTTATCCTTTTCCTGTTTCATCAAAAAAGCCTTCTCTCTGAAGATATTCAAGTACAAGCGCTTCGCGCTCCAGCATGATCTGGTCCTTCGGCCCATGATTTACATTTCTGTTTACATGGATCGCATGTTCCGGGGCTGTCCATTCCAGTGTGAAGTGTTCGTCTGCTTCATAATCATCCAGCTTCTGGGCGACAGGAGTTTCCTCCACGCTGCACAGGTAGTAATAATTATCCTGAACAAAAATATCTGCGCCATCCAGATCACTTTTCTGAATCCGGTGTACGAAGCCATATTCTTTGACAGACTCCGGCAGTACGATAAGCCCTGCTTCTTCCAGTGTTTCACGGATAAGCGCATCTTCAGGCGTTTCTCCCTTTTCTATTCCGCCTCCGGGAAATTTATAATAATCATATTTCAGACTGTGTACCATGGCAATTCTGCCATGCTGAATCGTAATGCACCTTGCGGAATCCCGGATAAAACGCTTACCCTGCGGATCATAATTCCGGGGATCAAGTTCAAATAAAAGCCGCATGTTTTTCCTGCCTCCTCATGCCCTACTGCATCTGAAAAATATAAAATCAGGTCTGTGCCGCGTCCCGCCAAACATTGAAGGTTCCTCTTTCAGAAGTTCCGGCGAAGCTGCAGACTCGTGGCATTCTTCAATGCGAAAACCGGCACTGATCATACCATTGAGCATACTGGAAAGGGTCCTGTGATACAGTTCATAGCCATTTACCACCCAGTAGATTTCTCTTCGTCCCTCATCCGCATAATCACAGATATTCGCATAAAGTCTTTCTCCCGATTTATTTCTGGTAAATCTCGGATATTTTCCATTGTACGCTGTTGCCATCGGATGTGATGTACTGAACACGAGCACTGCATCGTCGTTCATCAGACGATATATTTTTTTCATCAGGCCTTCAAAATCCTCAATATAATCAAAGACAAGTGAACTGGTAACCACGTCAAATCTGTCTTCAATCTGGTCAAGATCTTCCATGGCCATATTGCGATAGGTAATACATTCTGCACTGTTATTTTCTCTGGCATAAGCCAGCATTTTCGCCGAGATATCAATTCCGAGAACACGCTCTGCGCCAAGCGTTGCATACTGCATGGCATGCTGCCCCATACCGCATCCGATGTCCAGAACTGATCTGCCCTTTAAATCCGGCAGCATCTTCATCAGCACCGGTGTTTCCAGAAGGTCATTGAAATTCACCCTGTTTCTTCTGATCTTTTTAAAATCTGTAAAAAAAGTGTCATTATCATATATGTTCTGTTTTGACATGATTCAGCATTGTTCCTTTCCCGCCATTTGAATAAATTTTTCAATCAGTTCATTCACTTTCTCCGGGCAATCCGTGTTGGAATTATGGCCTGCACCGTCCACCCATTCCAGCGGAATTCCGGACCTTTCGTGCCATGCCCTGTTATAACGTCTGACAGAGCCAGCGCCGTCCCTGCTTCCGCAGATCAGAAGCGCCGGACAGGTAATCCGGTATGGAAGATCTGCTTCCATGGCTTCGGCCAACATCCTGAAACCGTGCCCTGACAGCTTCGCATAACGCGCCTGATCGCCATCATAAGTCATCATCATATCATACATCAGCTTTCTTCCGTATGCAGAAGTCGCACAGCCCTTTGTACCCGATTTCAAAAGCCATTTCCAGGGATAATGGCGATAGACCGGTTCCATGCGTTTCAGAAGCCATAGCTCGGCACCTGTCACATACTGCCGTTGAAGCGGAGCTGAATCAATGGAAATAAACCCGCAGGCTTCTCCCGGAAAGCGTTCCATGTATGCCTGTGCGACATACCCGCCCATGGACTGCCCGATAAGAACCGTTTTCTCCATATGTTCGCGTTCCACGATTTCGTGCAGCCATTTTGCCTTATCCATCAGGGTAAAACTGAGGTCAAAAGGCCATGATGACGCATGCCCCGGTGCATCCCATACGAACACATTTGTACGATGTTCAAAATAAGCAATCTGCCTGTCGAAAAGTCTGTGATCCGCAGTCAGGCCCGGTAAAAAAATCAGTGTATATGCCTCACGGATCCTGTCTTCATTTATCAGGTAATGAATATTCCCTTTCGGTGTTTTATAAATGTATTCTTTCATCTGGCCTCCGGAATGTGTTCCTGGTTTACAGTTTTATTCTCGTATAGAAGCAGGTATCATCTTCTCTGGCAATATAAGCGCCGTTATGAAGCTGCGCCTTCAGAGAAGCAGGATTATCTTTATGTACTGACATATAGATTTCATCCTCCGGAATAATATCTCTGGCTTTTTCAATGACAAGGCGAAGGCCTTCTGTCGCATATCCGCGTCCCCTGCATTCCTTCTTTATCCCCATTCCGATATGTCCGTGATATTGTCTCAGCCAGTCATTCAAATACTGGCGAAGGCGGAACATACCGACGATTTCATCGTCATTCCAGAGAAAATAGGTTGTCATCGGCACCCAGTTCTCCTGCAGATTTTTACCCTCCGCCATTCCGATCAGAAATGGTAAAACCTCATTACAGAAGCGTTCCTCTTCAACGCCCGGATAATCATTGGTAAAACCGTTTTCATCTTCTGGCAGTGCAGCTACATACTGCCACTCTTTTTCTGCATCGGCCATGTTCGCTTCTTTTAATTTCAGCATATACTTTCCTCCAAACCCGGATTTTTTCTGCATTACTGGTTCATATTATGCATTGCACTCAAATAAAATACAATCTATATTGAATATATCAAAATTTTAATCAAGCGGAGACCAAAATGAAATATACTGATAAGCTAATCACACTTTTTCTCACAGCGGTCCTTTTTCTGAGTGCATGCGGATCTGCCGGTACATCCGCTGCTCACAATTCATCAACCGATACAACTGCGAACAACTCCCTTGCAGCTGCCACTTCCTGTCAGCCTCAGTCAGAAGCATCTTCTGCGGCAGCTTCCACAAACGATGCATTTACGCAGAGGGTACAGGCTGCCATGAGTACTGT
>CAYMBY010000103.1:0-10552 GCA_964388815.1 uncultured Butyrivibrio sp.
AGATCCGAGAAATACAATAATCCACGAAGCGGCAGATTCGGGCTGAAAGTGCTCTGGTGCTCATACAGATTCATCACATCCTGCATCAGATAGGACACATCATTTTTCATCCCCATGTAAATTGCATCGTCAAGCGTATTAAACTCAATCTCATCCGGATTCTGATAATCTGTACCGTTTACCGCATTATACAGCTGCAGCATATCCTCCTTTCTCTGAAAAATCAGTTTGAACAGACGGTCCTTATACTTTAAATTGACCCTGTTACCCGTTGCCTTTGTTTCTTCCATGCATTAAACCCTTCCTGTAAAAAATAATCTGTACCACCTGTCTGAATTTTTGGCCGAACCGGCCGGAATATGCCTGCAGCAGAATGCTGCAATACATTTGCAAAGAAAAAGACCTGCTTTTTCCTGCAGTTAAGACTTAAGTACTATATCTTAACTGCAGAAATAAAGCAAGCCTTTATCCGTTTTTCATTTCATATCTGTAAAGCCATACTTTTCATAAAGAAGTCAGCCCATATCCGCATCCCATGCTGTGGTGCCTGCTTTTTCTATTCATGCAAAAAAGATTATCGTCTTACAGGAACGGATATGCCGCAGATATAAGCGTAACATGAAGGAACTGACCCCTGCATCATTCTGGAAATATTCTGCACGAATTTTTCTTCCCGTTCCTGATTTTCTCTCTTCTTCAGACAGTTCATATTCTTCATGGCATCCTCCTTTTAAATGAAAGTCGCTGTTCTTTTGTTTCTGACTTCATTTTAAGGGAGAATCGCTCTGATTTCAGTGGTTAATATTATGTTATTCAGTGGTAAATCTTTATGTTTCTTTCTGTATAAACTGACGTGGCGTTTTGCCGCAGTATTCCCGGAATGCCTTATAAAAATTACTCTTATCGGTATATCCGATCATCGGCGTGATCTCCTCGATTGACAGATCCGTATGCTGCATCAGAAACACCGCACGTTCCATTCTCTGTGACAGCAGAATCTGTGAAAATGTCCTGCCTTCTTTTTCTGAGAACTGAGCGGAAATATATGCCGGGTGATACCCGAACTCTGCAGAAAGCATGGAAAGTGTCACATGATCAAGATGTTCATCCATAAACCGGATCATCCTCTCCATGACCGTCTCGTCTGCGCCCTCTTCCTGCGAGACTCTGAACTGGCGCGCCAGCATCATGATCAGCGTGAGTGTCATCGGTTTTAACAGATCCTGTGTATCCGCCTTCCTGTTTGCATACTCGGTGGCCATCAGTTCAACCTGTGTCCGTATGGCCCCATCCTTTAAATCCGTAAGATGAATGAATTCATCCGAATAACTGTTGATCTTCGGATCAAGGAAAAAATGCAGAAGTCTGCGATCGGCAGATATCGTCTGCAGAAATGTCCGGTAAAAAATTTCTTTTCTGATCAGCACACCGATAATCACAATATCTTTTTCTCCGGACCCGTATAATGCGTATCCGGAAAACGGCTGACCGATATAGCACTCATTTTCCTGTATCGTCACATGATGATCAAACCGGTCACTCTGTGCACCATAAGCTCCGCTATATGCGTAATTCAAAAAGAAAAAATCCTGCCGGTGAAACTTCTCATGAATCTCTTTTCCCTTAAAAGCACAGACCATAATGTCCTCATCAGGATCACCAAGCCACTGGGAAATCAGTTCTGTCCGGTTTCCGATTCTGTGCTCCTGAAAATCCCAGTGGAGATTCGGAAAATCGGCACCAAGCTTCTCTATTGACTGTGCAAGTGACATGTTTTCCATCAAAAGGCCTCCCTGCAGCATATTTCACATGATTCTTCTACCAGTATAATCAATGCTGCCTGCCGATTACAACCTGTTCTGACTTTTTATTTTCCTGATTCTGCCGGCATAACCGCCCCGCTCAAATTCCGCTTCAGGAAAAGGATATGCGGAATTCGGGCTCTTCAGTACACCGTATCCGATGCGGAGCATAAATACGGCAATAAACACAAACAGATAAAGCAGACCGAAAATCACGTCGCTGATCCCAAGCAGCCCATGCGATATCGTGTAGCAGAACCAGTAAATTCCTACCGGAACATGACCGAATAATACGGCTCCGCAGCCGGGTGAATAGATCCTGTTACCGATCTTTCGCGGTGTAATAACGGCATGGATGATCAGCTGGCTGATTCCGAATACAACCGGCATGAAGCCGACCCACAGAACATCCGGAAACAGTACCGGAAAAAGATATACGATATATGCCGCAGTTACATTCATTACCATTGCATTGTTCTGATTCAACGGATACCTGTCGGCCGGTCCGTCTCCGGACGGCTGTGACACCAGGTTCGTAATTGCCGCGTCACCTCCCGGGAGGCGGTACTCCTCAAACTGATGCCAGAAGATAACTGCAAAATTCATCAGTGCAAAACGCTGCAGCACCTCCAGCTTCGACCATAACATTACGAGCAGAAGAACTGCCGCGAACATGGGAATCAATCCGATATCATACCAGTGGTTTCTCATAAATTTCATCGTTTTACCTCCATACTTATTACACAATATGTTTACTTTCTGATATGATATGTACCACATGGAGATTTTTTTCTCAATCTGATTATCTTCGTAATTACACACTTTTTATTCTGTTGTAGTAATAAGTAAGGAGGAACGATCATGGAAGACCCTCGGATATCAAAAACAAAGCACGCTCTTTTCCGGGCGCTGGCCTGCCTTTTGAAAGAAAAGGAATTTGAACGGATTACCGTCAGTGACATTATCAAAAAAGCTCACGTTACACGTAAAACCTTTTACAACCATTATCAGGATAAGATCGACATGGTTCAGGAATATCAGACCGGACTGAGTGAAGAAATTCTCACCCTTCAATCCAGCCACAGTACCTTCGACCGCAGCTATTTTACAGATCTTCTGACGCTCCTGCAAAGGAAAGGATCTCTGCTGAGCGGTCTGATGTCTGCCCACGGTTCTGTTACCATTCAGGAGATCATGAGGGGAACCATGACCGAATATTGTGAGCGGCAGCTGTCTGCGCAGAACGAAGATCCCTTATTTATGAAATATCAGTCTGTCATGATGGCCAATGCCATCTTCGGTATCATCCAGTATTGGCTCACGACAAGCCCGCAGACCTCTCCGGAAGAAACGGCCGGGATCATCTGCAGACTGCATTATCCGATCTGACCATAATCTGTCATTGACAAGTTATCCGTGATCTGATAGTTTAATATTAAACTATTTATTTTTAAACTTTACGTCTGTCCGGAGGAATACATGAAATCTTTTGAATATCTGCAGATCTATGCCAGGATACTGGCTTCATACAATCAGACGGTAACAAAAACCTGTCAGGAATACGGTCTGAACCATACCTGCTTTGATATTCTGATCTTCCTGAACAACAATCCGCAGTATGACACGGCATGGCAGATTGAAGAGAAACGCGGGATCAAAAAAGCAATGACTTCTGTCGCAGTGGAACAATTATCAAGAGCCGGATATCTGGAACGGGTTGCCGATACGGCTGACAGACGCATTCAGCATCTGAAGCTGACAGCGAAATCACATGAAATCACAGAAATCGGAAGCCTGATGCAGGATACGTTCCATCAACAGTTATGCGCAGATCTTACCCCGCAGGAACTGGACTGCTATGAAAAAATAAATGAAAAGCTGCTGCACAGCCTGCAAGACAGCAATACAGAAAGAAGACAAACGTCATGAACAGATCAGATCAGAATATTCTCGGAACCGAAGGCATCGGAAAACTGCTGTTGAAGCTGGCCCTGCCTGCAGTCATCAGTCAGCTCGTAAATATGCTGTACAACGTTGTCGACCGGGTCTATATCGGCCATATGCCTGAAAACGGTGTCGCCGCGCTGACAGGTCTCGGACTCTGCTTCCCGATTATCATGCTCATTTCTGCCTTTGCAGCCCTCTTCGGCATGGGCGGTGCGCCGCTTGCCGCCATTGCCATGGGGCAGGGCAATCACAGAAGGGCTGAGCAGATTCTTGGGAACTGCACCACTGCACTGATCCTGACCTCCGCTGTTCTGACTGTTTTCTTCCTGTTCTTCGGTCGTCCTCTTCTTCTGCTCTTTGGTGCCAGCACGGGTACCATCGGATATGCCTGGCATTATCTGCAGATCTACGTCTGCGGCACTGTTTTCGTCCAGATCGCACTTGGCCTTAACATGTTCATAACGACCCAGGGCTTTGCCACAAAAGCAATGATCACTGTATTGATCGGTGCCATCCTCAATACAATACTCGATCCCGTTTTTATCTTCGTATTCGGAATGGGGGTACAGGGTGCTGCCGCTGCCACAGTTCTTTCACAGGCAGTCTCCGCCATATGGGTGCTGCATTTTCTGACCGGTCAGAAAACAACGCTGAAAATCTGCGTTTCGCAGCTGCGCCTTCATCGGGATATCCTGCTGCCCGTCCTTGCGCTCGGTCTCGCCCCGTTCATTATGCTGGCAACGGAAAGCCTCCTGAACATCTGCTTTAACAGTTCTCTGCAGCGCTATGGCGGAGATCTTGCTGTCGGTACCATGACAATTCTGTCTTCTATCAGCCAGCTCATTATTCTGCCGCTTCAGGGCATCACGCAGGGAGCGCAGCCCATCATCAGCTTCAATTACGGTGCCGGGAACAAGGCCCGGGTAAAAAAAGCGCTGAAGCTTCAGCTGGCAATATGCCTTCTTTTTACCTGTGCCATGTGTTTCCTGATTGAACTGTTCCCGGTTCCTTTTATCCGCATCTTCAACAGTAAACCGGAGCTTGTCTCCATGGCCTCATGGGCACTCCGCCTGTACTGCGCAGGGATGTTCATATCAGGTGCGCAGATGGCCTGTCAGCAGTCCTTTGTTGCGCTCGGTCAGGCAAAGGTATCCCTGTTCCTGGCCTGTCTTCGCAAACTGATTCTGCTCATTCCGCTCATCTATATTCTGCCTGCTCTTATGCGCAATCAGGTATTTGCTGTATTCCTTGCAGAGCCCGTTGCCGACATCACCGCCACAACAGTTACCCTGCTGACGTTCCTGATCCTGACCGGAAAACTGCTCAGATAACAGTCTGCATCAGTATCCGAACACCTTCACTGCTTCCTGCATATTCTGCCTGATCTGCACATGGAACGGACATCTGGTTTCACATGCACCGCACTGTATGCAGTCTGACGCATGCTGTTCGAGCACCCTGTAATGCTCGCGTACAGTTTCCGGAACACCATTCCCTGTTTTCGTCAGATTCAGGAATCTGGTCACATCTGCAATATTGATATGGGAAACACACGGCAGACAGTGATTGCAGTACATGCAGTGTCCTTCCCATCTGATTCCGTTAAAAGAAGACAGTACCTGCGCATAATCCCTGTCACTGTCCGATGCATCTTCATAGGCAATGCATTCCAGAAGCTGCTGCGGACTATGTGCGCCGCAGTTGACACAGGCCACCGCAGGTCTTGTCAGGCAGTAATGGATACACTGATTCACGGTCATTGCCGCTCCTGCGGGTGAAAGTGCAGCGTCGAGCAGATCTCCGCCGCCAAAAGGCTTCATCACCGTAATGCCGATGCCTTTCTCCTGACACACTTCGTAAAGCCGCTGTCTCTGCGGATCCATATTGGTCAGCTGATGTTCATACGCCTGATCTGCCCACAGATCCTCCACATTCTCCGACGCCGGCTGCAGATCATAGCATGGGTTCACGGAAAACATCAGTACCTCGATGGCGCCGCTCTCCACTGCCTTGAGTGCAACCTCCGGATTATGACTGGATAAACCGATATGCAGAATTCTGCCTTCTTTTTTCAGCTGTCCTGCATAATCCAGTACGCCATTATCAATAATTTTCTGCCAGTCCTTCAGAGAATCACAGTAATGGATCATTCCGACTTCAATATGATCTGTGCCCAGAAGGGACATCATTTCTTCAAATCCTGCCTTTACTTCCGGAAGTTCTCTTGTCCGGAGATACTGACCGTTTTTCCAGACCGAACAGATATGGGACTGTATGATGAAACTGTCTCTTCTGCCCTTCAGCGCTCTGCCTACAGCTGCCCGCATCTGCGGATCCGAAGCATACAGGTCGAAATAATTGATGCCGTTCTGCTGTGCAAGATCCAGAAGTTTTCCGGTCATCCGGTACTCATCCTCCATAAAGCCTTCACACCCCATGGCAATTTCACTGACCTTTAACCCCGTACTGCCAAGTTCTCTGTATTTCATCGCGTTTTCTCCCTATTCTACTGCATCATTCTGCTGCATATTTCTGTTCCGGTTATACCGGGCAGAATTTCCCAGGTACAATTATGCCTATGTTCATGCCTATATTAATTTATGCCCATATCTATGTCTGATTATACGACTTGCCTGATAAATGAACAATCGGGCAGGTTCACTGCCCGATTGCGCTATTATTCCCCTGAATGCTTCCTGCAGCCTGTGTTTCTTCTCTCAGGATGCATTTTCAGCCATGGTATTCACGACTGCCCCTGTTTCCATCAGAATCTCTGTCACTTCCGAAACCGGGACAATCTCAAGGCTGTCACGTACTTCCTTTGCCACATCCTCCAGATCATCCACATTTTCCTGCGGAATGAAGACTTTCTTCACACCCGCGCGCTGTGCTGCCATCAGCTTCTCCGGAAGCCCGCCGATCGGCGTAACTGCTCCCCGAAGGGATACTTCACCTGTCATTGCGATTTCCGGAGAAACCGCTCTGCCGGTTACCAGCGACGCGATTGCCGTCGTAAGCGTTACCCCTGCAGACGGTCCGTCCTTGGGTACTGCGCCTTCCGGTACGCGAATATGCAGATCATTCTCCTTGAACAGCTTCGCTTTTTCCGGGTACATGGATTTCACAAGACTTAAAGCAATCTGTGCAGACTCTTTCATGACATCTCCCAGCTGTCCTGTGATAATGATCTGGCCGCTGCCTCTGGTAAACAATGTTTCGATATAAAGAATCTCTCCGCCGACTTCGGTCCATGCAAGGCCGGTCACAACTCCCGCACGTCCCTTTGACAGCACGCTTTCATGACGAACCGGGCGCATGTCGAGTTCACTTCTGATCATATCCGGCTTTACGATCATCGCTTCCTGGTTCTGCGACTTCCCGCTGACAGCTACCGCCGCATTTCTGCAAAGTGTATCCATTCTCTTGCGAAGTCCCCGTACACCGGCTTCTCTTGTATAATCTGAAATGATCTCGCGGATTGTTTCATCCGGTACCTGCAGCATGCCTTCCGGAATTCCCATCTTTTCCATTGCCTTCGGCAGCAGATGTTCCTTCGCTATTTTCAGCTTTTCTTCGGGTGTATATCCTGTAAAGCTGATCACCTCCATCCGGTTCAGAAGCGGTGCAGGAATCGTCTCTGTCGTATTCGCGGTGCAGATGAACAGCACATTGGACAGATCATAAGGCACATTCATATAGTGATCCGTAAAAGCAGCGTTCTGTTCCGGATCAAGAACTTCCAGAAGCGCACTGGCAGGATCTCCGTTATAGCTCATCGACAGTTTGTCCACTTCATCCAGTACCATCACCGGATTGGAAACACCGCTCTTACTTATTCCGTCCATGATGCGTCCGGGCATCGCCCCGATATAGGTACGTCTGTGCCCTCTGATGTCCGCCTCATCCCGCACACCGCCAAGGCTTACCCTGACATATTCTCTGCCAAGTGCTTTTGCGATGCTTTTTCCGATGCTGGTCTTCCCGGTTCCGGGTGCACCGACGAACAGGAGGATCGAGCCTGACTGCTGCTTTTTCAGATTCATGACTGCAATCTGCTGCAGGACTCTCTTTTTCACCTTTTTGAGTCCGTAATGATCCTCATCCAGAATCTTCTGCGCTTCATCCAGTGCAATGAACTCTGCATCCTCTTTTTTCCATGATAAACCGGTCAGAAAATCAAGATAATCATGGAGCATTCCGGCCTCCTGCGACTGGCTTCCCTCTGCCTTCAGGCGTGACAGTACCTTGCGGGCTTCTGCAAGCGCAGTCTCATTCATCCCGGCACTTTGCATCTTCTGTTCCAGTTTCTCATAATCCGAAATGCTCTCCGGATGCATCCGGTTCAGTTCCTGCTGAAGTGCATCCATCTGGCGGTGAATGGCCTGTTCCCTGTATGCGTTGCGATATTCCTGCTGCTGGTTCACCGCGGCATCCGTCTGTACACGCGCAACCTCTATATAGCCGTATACGATTTCTTCAATTCTGGCCATCCGTCCGGCCACGCTGTCTTCCGCCAGCACCCGGTATCGCTCCTCATTGTCCAGCGTCAGCCACGGTGACAGAAGTGCCGCAAGAGACCCGGCCGTGCTGATCTTCTCCACATAACCGTTCCACTGCTGTCCCCACTGGAACTTCTCTGAAAACTCCATGATCTCTTTTTTCATATTCAGAAGCTTCTGATAGCTGTCTGTTTCATCAAGATCCTGGATGTCTTCTCTTCTGGAAAGCGTCAGCCCGATCGTATGGTCCGGTCTTATCTCCACAAGATCCAGGTTCACTCTGTTCAGCGTCTTTACGCCGATATATTCATCACTTTCGATTTCACTGACCACACCGGAGATTCCGATCGGATAGAAACTGTCCTGTGTCATTTCTTCCCGTTCCAAATTTTCTTTTGCAACGATGATGATGACCTTCTCTCCTACTGCAACATGATTTCCGGTCTCTTTTTTGAATTCTTCCGCCTGAAAATAAAGATCTGCATAAGGCATCACTAACTTGTTATAAACAGGTAAAATCAACATATCTGCACCCTTTCCTGCGTTCTGTCAGCACTCGTGTCATCAGAGTGCTAACCGCACTGTAAAAAAATATGGCTCTTCGCCACTTGATTTTTCCTTGACAGTTGTCTAAGATTTGAATAGAGATTATCACCATCATTGACAGTTGTCAATGTTTGTAAATATAAACTTTTTATAACTTAAATTTCATTGAGAAACGAGGAACGGTATGTATCAGGGAACCAATAAAACCGCACAGAAGTCACAGGACAGTATCGTAAAAGCGCTGATCCATCTGATGAAAGCCACACCCTACAGCAGCATTTCTGTCAGTGCGATCTGCAAAGAGGCAGGGATATCCAGGCAGACTTTTTATACTCTTTTCGAATCCAGAGAAAATATCATTCTGTACGAGCTGTCCAGAAAACACTGTTTTCATCCGGGAGACAGCTGTCCGGAAAAGAAAATCACGCTTAAGGAGATCTGTGATGAATATGCCGCCTACATTACGGAAAAAGAGGAAATTCTGACCCTGCTTGCAGACAACCGGATTATCTTCCTGATGCACGACTCCCTTTATACCTCATTCCTGTCCTGCTCCTGCTGTTCCAGGGGAAAAACAGAGTCTGAGCGCCAGTTTATCGCTGAATTCTTTGCATCCTCTCTTTCCGGAATTGCAAGAGTCTATACCATGCAGCAAAACAGGCCCTCCAGAGAGGACCTGTCCGAAATCATCTATGCGCTTCTGTCCGGTGCGTATGCCGGAACATTTTTCTGAATACCCCTCCTGAAAAATCTGATTGACTGCCACCGGCTGATATATTACAATGATGCAATCGAGGGAGTAATCGGCGCATAAGGTTGCGCGGTATATCAACAGACTGTCGAAAGACTGGTATGCCTTAATTGATGAGACTCACATAATGGCATGATTTGCTGTATGTGCGTCTTTTATTTTATCTGAAAGTCAGCAGGTGCAGCAATGTACCTGCTTTTTTTATGGAGGAAAAAAAATGGGACTTATTGAATTACTGCTGCTGGCGGTCGGACTGTCCATGGATGCTTTTGCCGTATCCATCTGCAAGGGACTTGCCATGAAAAAAATCAGTTTTAAGAGCTGCGCCATCTGCGGCGTATGGTTCGGTGGATTTCAGGCGCTGATGCCGATGCTGGGATATCTGCTCGGCTCACGCTTCGAGAAGTATATTGAAGCAATCGCTCCATGGGTTGCCTTTATCCTGCTCGCACTCATCGGCGGCAACATGATCCGGGAAGCCTGCTCCAAAAAGGAGGAAGTTGAAAGTGCAGGTCTTGATGTAAAGACCATGTTCCTGATGGCAGTTGCCACCAGTATTGATGCACTTGCTGTCGGAATCACCTTTTCACTTGTGCCTGTCAGCCTGATCGCCGCGAGCGCCATGATCAACACCATTATCGCTGTTCTCATCATCGGCGTCACCACCTTTATCATCTCCTGCGCCGGCGTGAAAATCGGTAATGTATTCGGCACCAGATATAAATCAAGAGCAGAATTTGCAGGCGGCCTGATCCTCGTACTGCTGGGTCTGAAAATCCTGCTGGCACACTTCGGAATCCTGTAATCAACAAACAGCACCTGCGGGTGACTTATCTGTTATGTCTTGAATTAAATATCTACCTGCTACTCTTTATTTTCAAACTTAAAGGTCTCCTATGAATCAGTTTATCATAGAAGACCCTTATCCTGAAATTCATTCAGTTATTTACAGACTTTTTTTCATACTCTCGCAATTCCAAGTGAAAATTTTGCAGCCCATTTTACTT
>CAYMBY010000104.1:0-9831 GCA_964388815.1 uncultured Butyrivibrio sp.
AGACAGTAAACTGTACCTGTAAACAGACAAGTGCTGCAGTGTCTGCAGCAGGAAGGTAAGGTACAGCATGGAATATGAAGTAGTAGAACTGACAGAAAAAATGATCGCAGGAACGGCAGCAAGAACATCCAATGAAAATCCGGAAATGGGCGAAATCATTGGCGGTTTATGGGGAAAGCTCTACCAGGGCGGCCTGATCAGTAAAATTGAAAACTGTGCCAATGCATTTTCCTATGGCCTCTATTCTGATTATCAGAAGGACGGGAGCTATAAAGTCACAGTCGGATGTGAAGTGAATTCTGATGCAGGTTGCAGAGAAAACGGCCTGGAAGTAACGGTAATTCCTGCAGGGAAATATGCAAAGTTTATCATCCACGGTGATATGGTGAAGGCCGTCGGTGAAGCGTGGGCGCAGATATGGAAAATGGATCTGAAGCGTACATGGACCGGCGACTTTGAGGAATATGTGGACAGCAATATGACAGGTGATGCCACGATCAATATTTATATCGCAATTGCCTGACCACAGAAGTTTCCGCGAATTTCTGTCAGTCTTTTCGCAGCAGACTTCTCAGAAACGGGGAATATGATGCAGATCAATCGTCTTTTTGAAATTGTATATATCCTGCTCGATCAGAAGTGCGTGACGGCAGCTGAACTGTCGGAACGGTTTGAAGTTTCGGTGCGCACAATATACCGGGATATTGAGACGCTGTCTTCTGCAGGAATTCCTGTCTACATGAGGAAAGGGAAGGGCGGGGGAATCTCACTCCTGCCCGGTTTTACTTTAAATAAAACTGTTCTGACAGCCTCTGAGCGGGAAAATATCGTATCGTCGCTTCGTGCCACGCAGCATCTGACAAAAGAACAGGACAGCAGTGCGCTGAATAAACTGGGCAGTCTTTTCGGAGAAATGAATACGGATTGGCTTGAGGTGGACTTCTCAAACTGGGGAGATAACGGAAAGGAAATGGATGCATTTATCCGGCTGAAACCGGCAATCATTCATCGCAGAGTGGTGCGCTTTTCTTACGCCAGCAATAAGGAAGAAAAGACAACGCGAACTGTATTACCGCTGAAACTGGTGTTCAAGGGACAGGCATGGTATCTTTACGGATACTGCAGACTTCGTAAGGATTACCGTTTCTTCAAGCTGAGACGGATTGATGAGCTGACCGTTTCGGATGAGAGTTTTTGCATGAAGATCCCGGAAAATGTGCTGGCAGAAAGCGTTAATTATCAGAAAGAGGCGATAACCGGAAAAATCATCCGCCTGAAGCTCCGGATCGCTCCGGAAATGGGATACCGGGTACTGGATGAATTTGAAACGTATACTGTGGATCAGGAAGGGTACTATATCTGCGCATTATCCATGCCGGAAGGAGAATGGCTGTTCAGCTTTCTGGCATCTTTTGCAGGCAGATGTCAGATATTGGAACCGGAATGGGTTAAAGACAAAATGAGAGAAAAAATCAGAAACTGGCTGCAGGAATTTGAAAAAAACTGAACATAAGAATGGTCACATACAGACAGGGTGACGGCACTGTGGCTGAGCATGCGATAAAAGGAAGGGAACGGGATGCATAATATCGAGGTAAAGTCGATACTTTCCGCAGCAAATGGCATGAATATTTACCGGGGCTGCCTGCATGGCTGTATTTACTGTGATGCAAGGAGCAGCTGCTATCAGATCAATCATGTATTTGAAGATATTGCGGTAAAATATCAGGCACCGGAACTTCTGGAACAGGCACTGCGCAGAAAGCGGAAAAAATGCATGATCGGAACCGGTGGTATGAGTGATCCGTATATCCCGATTGAAAAAGAGCTTGGACTTACAAGAAGATGCCTGGAACTGATTGATGAATACGGATACGGAATTGCGATTCAGACAAAGTCAGATCTGATCCTACGGGATCTGGACCTTCTGAAATCCATAAACAGAAAGACCAAATGTGTTGTGCAGATTACCATGACAACCTATGACGAAGAACTGTGTCATATTCTCGAACCCAATGTGTGTACGACCAAAAGGCGTTTTGAAGTGCTGAAGATTATGCAGGAAGAAGGGATTCCGACCGTATGCTGGATGACACCGATCCTGCCGTTTATCAATGATACAAAGGAAAATATGGAAGGCCTGCTCGATTACTGTATACGTGCCAAAGTATACGGCATTCTGCAGTTCGGCGTCGGGGTAACACTCCGGGACGGCGACAGGGAATACTTCTACCGGAAACTGGAGGAGCATTTTCCGGGAATGAAGCAGCGATATATCCGGAGCTTTGGAAATGCATATGAAATTCCGTCACCGGATCAGCAGGCCCTGGTGGAAGAAATTTCGAATGTATGCAAAGCGCACGGAATTGTTTATGATGCAGAGAAAATTTTTGATTATATGAAACTTTTTGAAGATAAAGGTGAGGGTGAACAGATCACACTTTCCTTTCTGTAAGCAGATTATGCGCTTTCCGCTGCGATGTGCGACAGGTATGGTCGGCAGATAAAAAGGTAAGAAAAGTCGGATGAGATGATCTGATAAGGTATAAGGTATCCATATGAACTACTACGAGAGAATACAGAGGTCAATAGAATTCATTGAGGATAATCTTGCGGATGATCTGGATGTTCATGCGGCGGCTGCAGAAGCCTGTATGAGCATATCCTGTTTTTACCGCATGTTTCTCGCAATCACGGGATGCAGTGTGAAGGAATACATACGGCTGCGCAGATTATCATGTGCGGCGCAGGATCTGAAAAGAGATCATTCGCAAAAGATCATTGATCTGGCTGTGAAATATGGATTTTCCGGAAGCGATTCTTTTTCAAGGGCATTTCGGAAAGTGTTCGGTATTCTTCCGTCTGAGTTCAGAAACCGGTATGATGCGGCAGATAATCTGCAGCTTTTCAGAAAGGCGGATATTATGAATACAGAATTTGACAGACAGGATAAGGCATCAGAAAAAAGATACCCTGATGTGAAGGTAATAAAAGAAATGCCGCAGATGCGTGTGGCATGTTTCTCCTATTTTGGAGAGGCGCCTGAAAATCATGCCTTTGCAGAGATGAAGAAGTGGGTCAGGGAGCAGGGGCTGAGCTTTTGTAAGGGAAGTGATTATCGTATTTTCGGTTATAACAATCCGGATCCGCAGTCTCCGGAGGAGACGTACGGGTATGAGGTGTGTATTACCATTGGAGATAAAATCTTCAATACGCTTGAGGATGCACCTGAGCCGGGACGCAGGGAAACTTTTGATAAGGTGCGAAGGCGCGTTCTTCCTGGCGGAAGATATGCGGTGATATCGATAAAGCGCAGTAAAGATGGTGGAGATATAGGCAATGAGATCATGGCCGGATGGGGGCGCTTCAGAGAATGGCTTGAGGCCAGCTGCTACGTCTGGGACAGCAGACCGTATCTGGAGGAACATCTGGGATTTGATGAGAATGATGACCATATAGGAGGCGTCGAACTCTATCTTCCGGTAAGAAAGCTTCCGGGAAGCAGAAGTGTAATCAATACGGATATGGTTCCTGATACAATAGAGCCCTGCACGGTTGCAGCGTTCAGAGTAAGCGGACAGGAAGAGATGGATAGCATTTCCGCAAAAGCCTGGGGCAAAGTTATCAGCTGGGCATGCGAGAACGGGATTCGTTCTGAAGATCACAGGATATTCGAGTTTAACCGGGGATTTGATGAGAATGCAGAGCCCTTCCAGGAAATCATGGTGACTGTACCGGACGACTTTGTTACAGATGATAAAGAGATGGTAATAAAAAAATTTCAGGGCGGCAGATATATGACAGTGATGACTGATCTGCAGAATCTGCTGCAGTCCTGGGGTGCAATGGAACAATGGCGCAAGAAAACGCATACAAAAGCCGGGAAACACCAGTGGGTCGAGGAGTGGCTGATCGAGGGCTGGAAATTCCCGGCAAAAGGGATAAAAATATTCTATCCGCTTGATGCGTCTGAAATGCCGTAGGGCAGTCAGGCAGTAAATCCTTTAAACCGCAGTTTATAAGCTCTGCGGGAAGGGCTGCCTGCATCAGAGATGCAGGCAGATTTTGGCAATATTGAGATAAATCAGAAGAGATCCGGCATCTACGATTGTGGTGATCAGAGGAGATGCCATCAAAGCAGGATCCATTTTGAATCTGGTTGCAATCAGCGGCAGGATACCACCGATTGCTTTGGCCATCAGGACAGTACAGAACATCGCAGCAGCAACAGTTGCAGCCATGGCGAACTGTCCCGGGTAAACAATGATCAGGCGGATATAGTTGAAAAGTGACAGGACAGCGCCGCAAAGGACGGCAACCCGGATTTCTTTCCATAGCACAGGAAAGAAATCATGAACCGTAATTTCCTTCAGTGCAAGTCCGCGGATGATCAATGTACTTGCCTGGCTTCCGGCATTTCCGCCGGTATCTGTAAGCATCGGAATAAAGGTAATCAGAACCGGAAGAGCGGTAAGCGCCCCTTCAAAGGAACCCAGGATTCCGCCGGAAATCATATCTGAAATCATCAGAACCAGCAGCCATACAATACGATTGCGGGCCAGTACCCAGACAGAGGTTTTAAGATATGACTGCTCTGAAGGAGCGGTTGCAGCCATGACCTGAAAGTCTTCGGTGGTTTCCTGACGGATTACATTTACCGCATCATCAATGGTGATAATTCCGACCAGTCTGTTTTCACTGTCTACGACAGGTAATGCCAGCAGGTTATATTTATCCAGCAGTCTTGCAGCTTCCTCCTGATCCTCCAGCGTGTTAACACAGATGACGGAAGTTTCCATCAGGTCTCCGACAATTGCAGTATCCGGAGCAAGAAGCAGGGTTTTTACTGTAATTTCACCCAGCAGCTTTCGGGAAGAATCAATGACATAACAGTTGTAGATTGTTTCCCGGTCTTCACCGGTACTGCGGATATGAGCAATTGCATCCTTTACGCTCATATCTTTTTTCAGGTCGGTAAATTCTGCAGTCATGACAGAGCCGGCAGAATTATCCGGATAATTCAGAAACTGATTGATTTCCTTTCGGGTATCGGATTTTGCATTTCGCAGAACCCGTGTGACTACATTTGAAGGCATTTCGCCAAGCATATCAACGGCATCATCAACAGCCAGTGCTTCGATGATGACAGATAATTCCTGATCCGTGATGGACAGAATGATCTGCTGCTGAATGTCGACAGGGAGCTCAGCAAATACATCACTCGCAGTATCCTTATCAAGAGCCCGGAAAACATAGACCATCAGATCCTGCGGAAGCTCACTTAGAAACTGTGCAATATCCACTTCGTTCATTTCTGACAGAGCAGACTTTAACTCCTTGTACTGATGGTTCTGTAAAAGAAGCTTTAACTGATTGAAATTCATGGGAAATTTCCTCCTGATTTTTTCTTGCGGTAAACCGCAGATTATGTCAGCAGAAAATACGGATCGGACGTGATCCTGGTGTATGTCAGGGATGATATGAGGTATAGCTGCCTTAAAATCGTCACTCCATTATCAGAACGTGCAGAATAAGGGAACTATGGCAGTATACTTCAGAAAAATATCCGTTGCACAAGAGAGGATTCGCAGAGCGATCCGTACTTCGGCTAGCTGTATCCATATGTCCTCCTTTTCTGCCACTGTAAAGGGCGTAAATAAAAGCAAAATCATGTGCTATAGAATAATGGTAGTTCTTTTTACATGGTAAGTCAAACTGGCCGCAGGTAAAATGCACGGGAGAAAGAAACGGAAGAAGAGTATAATAATAAAAGAACATGAATAATGTATATGAGTGTGAACGAAACGGAGAATCCCATGAAATATGAAAAGCTTCAGAAGCAGAGTTACACGGAATATCATCAGGAATACGGGCCGGTCATCGGAACCGCAAATGGAAAAGTAATCAGGCAGGACGGCTGCATCTTCCGGGATCTTGCAGATACCGGAGAGCTCCTGCCATATGAAGACTGGAGACTCCCCGCGGCAGAACGGGCAAAAGATCTTGCGGGCAGACTCTCCATTGAAGAAATTGCCGGGCTGATGCTGTATTCTTCTCATCAGGCAGTTCCGGGAAGCCTTGAAGGGCCGTTTCCGGGGCATTATCATGGAACGACAAGGGCAGAGGCAGGTGCTTTTGCCTGGGATCTGACAGATGAGCAGAAGGCGTTTCTCTCCGGAGATCATGTCAGACATGTGCTGCTTGCAGTGGCAGAGAGCGTGGATACCTCTGCCAGATGGAGCAATGAGATGCAGAAAGCGGCGGAAAGCCTGCCGTGGGGGATTCCTGTCAATATTTCTTCAGATCCGCGTCACGGCGTCAGCAGTGCAGGTGCAGAGTTTAAGAGTACAGGGAGCGGCGTATCTGTCTGGCCGGAAGGAATCGGCATGACAGCGGCGCATTCTGTGGAAACGGCGCGGGAATTTGCAGAGACGGCAGCTGCGGAATATCGCGCAATGGGGATCACTACAGCACTCTGGCCGCAGATCGATACAGCGACGGAGCCCAGATGGATGCGGCTGGAAGATACCTGGGGACCGGACACAGAAACCAATATCAGGATGGCGAAGGTCTATTGTGACGGACTGCAGACCACAAGACAAACGCCGGAAAGCGGCAGCATATGGGATTTTGAACATGGATGTCCGGATGACGGACACGGCTGCTGGGGCGCCGGCAGCGTGATCGCCATGGTAAAGCACTGGCCGGGAGCGGGTCCGATGGAAGCCGGAAGAGATGCGCACTATCCTTATGGAAAATTCGCGGTATATCCGGGCGGACGCTTCCGTGATCATATGAGCGTATTCACAGAAGGCGCGTTTAAGCTGGACGGTCCCACAGGCATGGCCGGCGCTGTGATGCCATACTATTCTGTATCCTGGGGAGCGGATATCAGAAACGGAGAGAATGTCGGAAATTCCTACAGCGAATATATCATCAGAGATCTGCTGCGGGGAGAGGCCGGTTATGACGGCGTCGTCTGCACGGACTGGGGCATTACAGGAGATCCTGATCCGCAGATCGACAGCTTCGGCAGCCGCTGCTACGGGGCAGAGAATCTGACAGTTGCAGAGCGTCACCTTCGGATCATCATGAACGGTGTAGATCAGTTCGGCGGGAATAATGAGGCCGGGCCGATCATCGAGGCATACCGGATCGGGTGTGACAGATACGGCCAGGACGTAATGGAAAAGAGAATGCGCGAATCTGCCGCAAGGCTTCTGCGCGGAATGTTCCGGACGGGACTGTTCGACAATCCGTATGTGGATCCGCAGAAGAGCGCAGCACTTGTCGGAAGTTCCGGAAACCGTGCGTTGGGACAGAGCGCACAGCAGCAGTCGGTCGTTCTTTTGAAGAATGCAGGAAGTGCGCTGCCGCTCAGAAAAGGAATCAGGGTGTATGTACCGCAGAGAACAATTGCGGAAAGGAAGAGCTTTTTCAGAACCATGATGCCGGAAAAGAAGTTCATGCCGGTTACACAGGAGATGCTGGGAAAGTATGCAGTACTGGTGTCCACGCCGCAGGAAGCGGATGCAGCACTTGTCTTCATGGAAAGTCCGCTGACAGATCCGTATTCGGCAGAAGATGTCAGAAACGGCGGAAACGGATATCTGCCGGTCAGCCTTCAGTACAGACCATATACAGCAGAAAATGCACGTAAGGTCAGCATTGCAGGCGGTGATTTCAGAGAGAACTTCACGAATCGCAGCTACGCAGGTAAGACAAATATTGCAGCCAATGAAAGCGACCTGGATCAGCTGCTTCTGGCGCGTGCTGCAATGCCGGGGAAGCCTGTCATCGCCATCATGCGTATGCACAATCCGGCAGTGCTTTCTGAAGCAGAACCCGCTGCATCAGCGATTCTCGCGGAGTTCGGCGTGCAGATTCCGGTTCTGCTGCAGATTCTGTTCGGTGAAGCACTGCCGGGCGGAGTACTGCCGTACACGCTTCCCGCAGATATGGATGAAGTGGAGCGGCACAGCGAGGATGTCGGCGAAGACTATGCGGCCTACACAGACAGTATGGGGAACCGTTACGAGCGGGGCTTCGGACTGAATCCGAAAAAATAAAAAAGAAGTGCTATAGCAGATTGATTACACAGAAACAGGACGGATTCCGCGGAAGGTATCCGTCCATTCCAGAGCAGGACTTCCATCCGGCAGAAAAGTAATCGGCAGAATAATGTATCTGGAATCGTGATAATCATTTCCATTCCAGCGGTCAGCCACATAGAAACAGGCGAATCCGTCAGGAGATGGAATGGTCAGAATAAATGCGGGCTGTGTATGGTAGGTTGTTTCATCTCCGATGTCATGCAGAATACTCCAGTGAGATTCAATATGCTCAGCGGATGCATATCTGCACTGATTGGGCGCCCAGCCGGTACACCAGGAAGAGAACATGTAATACCGGTGATCGTGGCGTACCAGTGCCGGAGCCTCGCGGTATTCACCCTGCCAGAGTCTGTGAACCAGAGAATCAATATTCAGATAATCGTCAGAGAGTCTGTAAACATGGAGATCCGCATTGTCACGCGCGGTGGAGATAAAATATGCCGTACCGTCGGATTCCTGATAAAGTGTACAGTCTCTGGACATGAAGCCCATGGGACGGAAGCTTCCGAGGTAGGTAAATTCACCGTCCGGAGTATCAGAAACAGCGATGGCGCATGCGGCATCGCTGTAATTGATGCCGTTTTCCATATGAAGCCACATGACGAATTGCTTTGTCTGCCGGTTATATATGACTTTGGGACGCTCAAGATTGATTTTATTTCCCTCTTCAGTGGTCAGATTTATATTGCTGCGGACACGGTGCTCCCTGCAGGGAGACGTGGTGGTCAGCACATTTCTGCGAAATTCCCAGTTGAGAAGATCGCGGGAACAGTAGACAGATACATAGTTCTGATCGGTCCGGTTTTCACCGTACCAGTAATAACTGCCATTTTCATACAGCATGCAGCCTCCATGCGCATGAATGACATTTCCGGCTGTGTCCAGCCACTTTTCTCCATTTACAAATTCTGTGTACATCTGTTAACCTTTCTGGTGCGTTGTCTGTTCTGGTATCGCGCAGCCCTGTTATGTTCGATTTAATGTTCTGAATTCACTCGGGGTGGTACCCACGGTCTGTTTGAAAATTCTGATAAAGGAATTTCTGGAATTAAATCCGATTTCATGACTGATCTCGTCGATTTTCATTGTTGTGCCGATCAGCAGTTCTTTGGCCCGGGTAATCCGAAGTGCAGTAATGTACTGTTTGAACGAGGAGCCGAGTGCCTGCTTGAGAACCCGTGACATATATTTGGGAGAGGTATGGTAGCGTTCGGCCAGTTCCTTCAGGCACAGATCTGTCTGATAATGTGTATCCACATAGGATCTGATCTGTTCGAGATCAAATGAGGTAGACGTGCTGTCAGTAACCGCACTGCCGCAAAGTGCCTGATAATACTTGCGGATATAATCCGAACGTTCCAGATTGTTCATATTATGGATAAAACTGGAAATACTGACATATTCATCTGACATCAGAATCTGAATATCTGTTTTCCTGCAGCGCAGCACCTGATTCCCGAGTTCATAAAGATGCACGTACAGATCCTGCAGAGCGGTATCGGAGATCCGGGCGTTCTGATTGGCAGTGATGATCTCCGTCAATAGGAGGTCAGCAGCAGTCTGATTTCCCTGCAGCAGGTAGGTGGACAGATGATTGTCATCGTCAGAAGCCAGAAGGTACATATCCTGATTGCAGTTCTGTTTACTGTAAAAACTGATGTTGGCTGCATTAAAGGCTGACATCCGGGAGATTGCCGTCTGAGCCTGCTGATAGGAC
>CAYMBY010000105.1:0-7803 GCA_964388815.1 uncultured Butyrivibrio sp.
CATATTAAAATATTCAGTTTCTCCACGCGCCAACTCCTTCCCAAGTTTTCTGCATCATTGCCGGCACGTACCATCATGTTAGCAATTATGCAGAATCCTGCAATACAGATTGTGCAAAAACTCTCTATCCCGTCATGAAAAGTACGACAGAACACCCTCATTTTTATTTTCATCGTTATTATAGTAGGTATTCGGATATAAAATCAATTGTTAACGATAATTCTTCCACAATGCTTGCTGACCCGCACTCCAATAGAGTAAAATAAGAGTAAAGAAAATATGATGTATAAAACCCAAACAAGCCGTCCCATCTGCAGAAAGAAGAAACTATGTTTCTGGCATCTCAAAAACGCAGAACTGCCTTGTTTACATTTATCGCAGTTATTCTGGGAATAATGATCCTGCTGATCTGCTCTTTTTTTCTGCGGAAAAGCTGCATCTACCCGGTGATCAATATCCAAAACGGATGGAGCATCACACACGGAGACGTTACCTATCAGGATGTCACACTTGCGGCTTCTGATATCGGCGTTGCCGATCTCGGTGATGTCTATATTCTTACGGTCAGGCTGCCTGAAAATTCCATTCCCTATCCCTGCATCAGTTTCCGAAGCATCAATTCTGCTGTAGATGCCTATCTGGACCACGAGATGATCTATACCTGGGGGCACCGGCTTGCTCTTGACGGCAAAATGGTACCAAAGGGGAAACGCATTATCCCGCTGCCTGATAACTACGGCGGCAAAACACTTACCATCCGCCTGACTGCTGCGCAGGACCGCGCTTTTTCCGGATTTACCCCTGTCTATCTGGGTTCCAGGCAGGATCTCTTTTTTCAGTCATTGAATCAAAGTGTCTTTCATCTGTTCGTCGGTGTGTTTCTGCTCGTCATGGGGCTTATTCTCCTGTTCCTGTCGCCTGATCTGCTGCTGTTCCATCACGGGGAGCTGCGGATTTTATTCTGCGGGTTCATATCACTTCTGCTGGGAAGCTATATCCTCGCCTATTATGACATCTTTAACTATTTCACTGACCGCATTTCCCTGAACAGCACAATTGAATATATGTCTCTGTACCTGATTCCTGTTGCCATTGCCGGCTATCTCATGGTGTCCTCACATGGACGGCTCCATCGGGGCTGCATCTTTTTCTTTTTTACCAATCTGCTCTTTGTTCTGTGTATCGTACTGATGGCACAGGCAGGTACCAGACTGGTTTCCGAACATGCAACCGCACTCCATATTCTGGCCCTGAGTGAGGGCCTTACCATTGTCTCCCTGCTCCTTATGGATTACCGCCAGCGTGGCCGCCACCTGTTTTCCGGTTCCGCCACGGCTTCAGACCATGCTCTGGTATCCGGGATTTCCGGCTTTCTGATCTGCGCGGTAATTGATATCCTCAAATACAATTTTGCCAAATACCTGAGTTCCGGCGGAGAAGCGAACAACAACATCACCTTCACCACTTTTGGCGCTCTGTACTTCGTCATGTGTCTGCTCGTCAGCTATTTCTTCTACCGCCTGGCCGAAATCCGTTCACAGGAGAAAAAAGCCGAGCTGGAAAACCTCGCCTATTCAGATCCGCTGACCGGCCTTGCCAACAGAGCACGCTGTGAAAATTACCTTTCCGGCCTCGCCGGCTCAGAACGATCCTATTTTATTGTCAGTATTGATCTTGATCATCTGAAACTGGTCAATGATACCTGGGGGCATCTCGAGGGCGACCGCTGGCTGAAGAACTTCAGTACCATTTTGCAGGAAGCCTTCTGGGACGCTGCTCTGATCGGCCGTATGGGAGGTGATGAATTTCTGATTGTACAGGAAAACAAATCTGGCGCTGACCTGAATTCCAGACTGCAGGATCTGCAGTCCATTCTTTCCAGAGAAAAGCATTCTGCGGGGAAAATCCGCTATGGTTTTTCATATGGATTTGCCGGCAGTTCCGAGCTTTCGGAAACAGGTGTATCAGGGCTTTACCAGCTTGCTGACAGCCGGATGTACCGGATGAAACAGCAACGTCACCTGATGTTCTCTGAAGGAGGTGTGCAATGAAAACGTTTCTGAAACATGCCTTTTTCTCTATCCTGTTCCTCTTCCTGATTCTACTGCCGTTATCCTTTGCGCTGCATTTCAGTCCGGCATCCCACATTATGCCGCTTTCTGATCACTGGACACTGAATCTGCATGACACCCGCTACGATGATCTGTCCTTTGATGATCTGTCTCTGTCCAACATGAAAAATCTGTCCGCAAATGACACTATCACTGCATCCTGCACCATAGATGCTGATACGATAGACTTTCCGACAATCATGTTTCGTAGCCGCTGCTGTGCCTTCCGCATTTATATGGACGGCAATCAGATCTATGATTATCCCATATCTCTTGCCCGCTATGGACATTTCCTTGGCTGGCAGTATCATTATGTTTCGCTTCCGCAGAAATGTGTGGGGCATACCCTCAGCTTCAGATTCACTGTTCTGCAGGATACTCCCTATTCCATCATGACCGTCCCCTGGTATGGTTCTTTTGATGATCTGATCATGCTTTTCCTGCACCGGCACAATCTGGCGCTGTTTGCGGGTATCTTCCTGTGCGTATTCGGCGTCTGTTTTATGATGGCTTCGATTATCTTTGCGGCCTTTACCAGAGATGTTTTTTCACAGATCATCTCCGCACTGCTGTGCCTGGACCTCGGCGTCTGGATCCTCAGCGCCATGCAGCTGGGAGATCTTTTTACCGATCAGCCTTATCTTCCTGTTTTTGAACGGATTCTGTTTTTCCTGGCCGTTCCCCTTTTGTATCTGCTGCTTGGCAGCAGCAGAAAATGCTTTCATTCCAGACTGTTCCTGTGGCTGTTCATTCCCAGTACGGTACTGTGCATAATACTGGGCGCAGTAAGTCTGATTTTTCACGCCAATGTTTTCAGGATTTATCCGTTCCTCATTGCATTTCTCTTCGCGCTGCAGCAGTACTACGAGATCCTTGCTTATCGTAACCGGAAAAATGACAGTTTCAACCTGTCCGTTTTCGTACAGATGACCGGAGCCCTTGTGCTTACCTTTGGCCTCTTTCTGACCAGTGCAATGGTATTCCAGCTCTCCTTCTATGTATCCGGACCGGATCTGCTGTTCATCTCCGTACTTCCTGTCTGTGCGCTCCTGTTTGTCATTACAAGGCTGTCCGGCTACCTGATCTCGCTGGAAGGTTCCCACCGCCAGCAGCGGCAGAACGCCACTCTGTCCCGGCTGGCCTATATGGATGCGCTGACCGGTCTTCCCAACAGAGCCAGAAGCGATCAGCTGCTCCAGTCACTTTCAGACACTGATGACGATTTCTGTCTGATCAGTCTGGATCTGAACGGCCTGAAAGAGATCAATGACCAGTTCGGTCATCCTGCAGGTGACCATCTTCTGACAGCCTTCGCAGATATTCTGCGCAGAGTATTCATCGGCTACTCCTGCTGCCGGACCGGCGGAGATGAATTCCTTGTCGTCATGAACTTTGCGGCTGCAGATACGGTAGAAACCTGCATCGCAGGAATGAATCAGCTGCTGGATGAACTTGACCGTTCTGAACCCGGCATGGATCACAGTTCGGCTTACGGTTATGCGTTCCGGCATGAATGCCCCGGGCAGACCGTACACGATGTGTATATGCTGGCAGATAAACGGATGTATGAATGCAAACTTAGAATGGAAATGAAATGAAGCGTCTGCAGTATTCTGCAGACGCTTCTTCTGTCTCTGATTCTGTTCTTTTCGTATTCTGATTTAGTAAGCTCTTCCCCAGTAAACCATCTTTGTTGCCGGTTTTCCGCAGTATACACAGTTTCCGGACAGATTTTCCTGTTCAAAAGGAATGCAGCGGCTGGTTACGTTATACTCTTCCTTGATCTTTTCCTCACATTCACGGCATCCGCACCACATTGCCTTTACAAAGCCCTTTGTCTCCTTAAAGGCTTCTGTAAATTCTTCCTTATTCGTGGCTGCAAATGTGTGATCTGCCAGGTGTTTACGTGCCTTTGCCAGCATGTCCGCCTGAATCTGCGGCAGAAGTTCTGCAACCTTTGCAGCGACATCATCAATTGCACACTCGATCTTTTCTCTGGTATCACGGCGAACCAGTACGCACTTTCCTGCCTCCAGATCCTTGGGTCCGATCTCAATACGAACCGGAATGCCACGCATCTCCTGATCTGCAAACTTGTATCCCGGACTTCTGTCGGAATCATCTGTCTTTACGCGGTAATCCTTAAGTCTGGCTGCAATATCATATGCAGCATCCAGAACGCCTTCTTTACGCTGCTGGATCGGAATGACCATTACCTGTGTGGGTGCGATCTTCGGCGGCAGTACCAGTCCTGAATTATCACCATGCACCATGATCAGCGCACCGATAATACGGGTTGTCATGCCCCATGAAGTCTGATAAACATAATGCAGCTTATTATCCTGGCCTGTATACTGAATGCCGAATGCCTTTGCAAAACCGTCACCGAAATTGTGGCTGGTTCCGGACTGAAGTGCTCTTCCGTCATGCATCAGTGCCTCGATGGTATAGGTAGACTCTGCGCCTGCAAATTTTTCTTTTTCTGTCTTCTGTCCCTTGATGGTGGGAAGTGCAAGATCCTCTTCGCAGAAATCAGAATATACCTGAAGCATCTGCTTCGTACGCTCCTCCGCATCTTCCATGGTTGCATGCGCGGTATGTCCTTCCTGCCACAGGAACTCACGGGAACGCAGGAACGGTCTTGTCTCCTTCTCCCAGCGGACAACAGAACACCACTGGTTGCATACCTGCGGAAGATCCTTGTAGGAATGGATCTCACCCTTGTAATAATCACAGAACAGCGTTTCTGATGTCGGACGTACGCAGTAACGCTCCGAAAGCTTCTCCAGTCCGCCCTGTGTTACCCATGCAACTTCCGGCGCAAAGCCTTCGACATGATCCTTTTCCTTCTGCAGCAGAGATTCCGGAATGAACATCGGAAGATATACATTCTGTACTCCCGTATCCTTAAATCTCTGATCCAGATGCTTCTGAATCAGCTCCCAGATTGCATAACCTGCCGGTTTGATCACCATAAAGCCCTTAATGTTGGAGTAGCTGATAAGACCTGCCTTTACCACGACATCCGTGTACCACTGGGTGAAATCTTCATCCATGGAAGTGATCTCGGCTACCAGTTTCTTGTTTTCCTTCTGATCTGCCATTTTCTCTCCTTTTTTCCTGAAAAAAAGCGCCTTCCGTTCCTGTTGTCATTCAACAGGGACCGAAGGCGCTCGGCGGTACCACCCTATTTAAACCCGCTGCTGCGGATTTCACTCAATTCTTCCGTTAACGCCGGATACGCTGCATTTACATACAGGACTCCAAGGCAGGTTCGCCATGCGTCACGCAGAAATCTCACACCGGTGATTTCCTCTCTGAAGCGCCGTCACAGTTACTAACCCTCTTCAATGTCTTTAAAATATACCTTAGATTGTAATGAACTGATTTTTCATTGTCAAGGCCAAATCGGTTCCGATTTATTCTCTGATGAAAACAGTCTTCCAGTCTGAAAAATCCGCTTTGGCCTTTTCGCAGAAGATACCGAGGAACGTTCCGGTGAATGTCATGTTCCTTGTCACCTCTGTACACATTGCCGCCGTTGCTCCCTGATCCAGTATGACTTCCTTATCATTTTCATCAAGAAAACCAAGATAATAATTAAACTGGTCTGCGCGGATCACAAGGCTGATATTCCCTTCCGGCGCTTTCCATTCGGATGTTACTGCCGTCAGATCATAGATCTGCTTGCGTACCTGCAGGTACCTTCTGCCTCCTCTGCCGGTCACATACAGGTCATAATGATGCTCATTGGTATAAAACACGCACATTCCCGCTGCCGATCCCTCCGGAAGAAGAAGCGGTGACACCTTTACCTCTGTTCTGAATGCGAACTCTTTCTGCCGGATTCCCACAAATACCGGCGTCGCCCTGTCATCTGAAAGACAGACATCCGTTCCGGTCAGTTCAATCCCATGCTCATCCTGTATCATACAGAACTCTTCAAGCGGCTTCCTTACCGATGTCAGTGCATGCTCTCTCCGGATCCTGTCAAGATCATAAACATCTTCCCGTTCTTCCGAATGCAGACTCTGTGCCGGAAGCACTGCCTGCATCTGCGTTTCAAGCCTTCTGCCTTCATTGACCACCGGCCAGCCGTTCTCCCACGTCACCGGTGCAAGAAACGTTTCCCTGCCAAGGTTATGCAGCATCAGATAATTGCCGTTTTCACCGATACATCTGACTGCAAGCGCCACCATCCACCAGTTGCCATTCTGATCTTCCACAAGATCTGCATGTCCGGTACAGGTAATATCTCTGCACTCCTCATTTCGATGCGAAAAAAACGGATTATACGGGCAGCCCTCATACGGACCATACGGATCTCTGCTTCTGGAAATGGTTACCATATGTCCATATTCCGTACCGCCTTCTGCCAGCATCAGATAATAAAAATCACCGATTTTATATACGTGAGGCGCCTCGGCAGATCTTCCGCACCAGCCTTTTGTCAGAAGTCTGGACTCTGTCAGTTTCTCTCCGGTGTCCGGGTTGACTTCACACATGAAGATCCCCTGACTGCCCTTATCATCACTGTTGGACACAAAATATGTCTTTCCGTCCGCAAACAGGAGCGACGGATCAATTCCGCCCTGTGCCACCCATACCGGTTCCGACCATTCCCCGTATATGTCATCTGTATGCACAATGAAATTCCCGCGGTCTGACACATTGGTGGTTACCATGTAAAAACGTCCCTCATGGTACCGGATCGTAGGTGCATAGATTCCGCCGGAATTCCAGCTGTTTTTCAGATTCAGCTGCGCTGTTCCTGTCAGGCAGTGTCCGATACACTCCCAGTCTGCCAGATTCCTGCTGTGATAAACCGGTACTCCCGGAAAATATTCAAAGCTTGATGTTACCAGATAAAAATCATCTCCGACCCTGCAGATGCTGGGATCCGGATTGAATCCGGAAATAATCGGATTTCTGTATTTCTGCAGCATACAATATCCCTCCTCATGGCTTTGCATTTTGCACTTTATCTGCATGGTAGCATAATTCACGTTCCGGAAATACCCGAAAAAATAAAGGAAAAAGCCTGTACTTTACCGATGGTCCGGTATCATACAGACTTTATGCCGTAAAACTGAATTCTTTACATTACTTCATTTTCATATTCTTTCAGATGTTCAAGATATTTTTTTCCGATCGGACTTAAAGAAGTACCCGCTCTGCGAATGCAGACAATATTCATCACTTCGTCATCTTCAAGCGGCACAGCCCTGTACTTCATCCCGTTTAGATCCTCACAGATAATCCCCGAGCAGAGCGTATAACCCTCAAGTCCGATCATCATGTTCAGCATGGTTCCTCTGTCATTTACCTTGATCATCCGGTCATATTCATAGGTGCTCAGCACTTCCTCAGAAAAATAAAAGGAATTGTTTTTCCCCTGATCAAACGACAGACATGGATACTCTTTAAGCTCTTCAAACGTAATCTTCTTCTTTTTCGCAAGCGGGTGCTGTGCCGAAAGATATACATACACACGACATGCAAACAGCTGCTCATAGATGAGATTGCTCTCCCTGAGCAGCTTGACCAGCACTTCTTTATTAAATTCATCCAGGTAAAGAATCCCGATTTCGCTTTTAAAGTTCCGCACGTCTTCAATCACATCCGCTGTTCTGGTTTCGGAAATGGAAAACTCATACTTTTCCATTCCGTAACTGCGGATCAGATCCATAAA
>CAYMBY010000106.1:0-7402 GCA_964388815.1 uncultured Butyrivibrio sp.
GCATGCACCGGCAGATCCGGCCGGATCGTCGGCTTCGAAAGCTCACGCGGATCAATGTCCACAACGATCTTATATGCATTTTTGGCAAAATCAAAGTGATTGTATCCGATCATACGGATATTCAGCCTGCAGCCGAGTGAAACCAGAAGGTCACAGTTCTGCACGGCAAAGTTGCCGGGTCTTGTGCCGACAGTTCCGGGCATTCCTGCAAAAAACGGACTGTCAAAGGCAAGTGTGTCATTCGCATTCCAGGCAGTCACCACCGGAATCTGCAGCTGATCCAGTACCTTCAGAAAAGCGTCCTCTGCGCCGCCGAGACGGATTCCCGTTCCTGCGAGAATCAGCGGTGCCTTTGCCTTATGAATTCTCTCAAGGATCTCATTTACCAGATCGTCCTTTACCTGCGGAGTTTCCCACGGATCCTCGGTTTCCGGCTGAAAATGACGGAGTGTATCCGGATCGATCTGTGCACCCTGCACATCCAGCGGAATATCCAGCCATACCGGACCGCCGCGTCCCTTACGGGAGAGGTAAAGCGCTTTCTCCAGATGATAGGCGATATCTCTGCTGTCTGTCACCATAACACAGTATTTGGTCATATTGGCAACAGAATGCGTAATATCAAATTCCTGGTCTCCCAGCTGACGAAGACCGAGATCCGGGCAGGACCAGATTGTGGTCTCCCGCTTGACCTGACCGGTCAAGATAAACATCGGAATGGAATCCACCCATCCGCCCATGACACCGGTAATGGCATTGGTGCCGCCGGGGCCGCTCGTCACACATACTGCTGCCAGTTTCCCTGTCATACGGGTATAGCCTTCCGCGGCAATTGCGCATGCCTGCTCATGATGGTTGAAGGTGCAGTGCAGCCCTTCCTGGTGGCCGATGGCATCATCAAGATGCATGGCTCCGCCGCCGGTCACCATGAAACAGTCTGTAATCCCGTTTTTTACCAGAAACTCAGATACATATTTTGCAACCTTTATTTTTTCCATCTTATTCTTTATCCTCGCATTCCCCTGCATCAATGATCTTCAGGATATCATAGGCGGTATCCGCAGTTCCGATCGACGGATAATCGCTCACGCGTTCACCTTTCCGGTATCCGAAGCCGAAGCTGACTGCCAGGAAGTCAACACCCATGGCCTTCGCACCTGCTGCATCATTATCCGTATCACCGATCATCAGCACGCGGGAAAGATCCTTCACGCCGCTTTCTTCAATACACATCCGGATAATATCACTCTTTTTCAGACGGTTTTCATGATCCGCGCCATGCATGATCTTCGTATACTGATCAAAATGGAAATGGTCCAGAAGTGTCAGTGCATAATCTTCTCTTTTGTAGGTTGCAATTGCGCTTATGATATTTCGCTCACGAAGTCCCTCAAAGACTTCATAGATGCCGTCATAAGGCACTGCCTTTAAAAGACCGTGTTCCTTATATTCCGTGCGGAATACCGTTGCCACTTCCTGCAATACATCACCCTTTAAGCCATATGCATCCGCAAAAGAATTCTGAATCGGCGGTCCGATGAATTTCCGAAGCTGCGTCTGCGTCAGCGGTGCATAGCCGAAATGCTCAATCGTATAGCGGACACCGGACAGTACCCCTTCGGAAGTATCCAGAAGTGTTCCGTCCACATCAAATACCACAAGATCATATTTCTTACTGTAACCGGTCTGATATTTTGTTGTTGTCAGGAAGTTCGCCCTCAGCAGCTGCTGATTGTTCTTCAGGAATGCTGACATATAGGCATTGAGATACTCTGCCTGTTCTCTGGCAAAATCATACTCCTTACCTTCATCGAAATAATTCTGATCGGTTCCGGAATATCCGTCAAAGCCGGCCAGTGTCACCATTTTTACACCGATCCGCATCATGGTCTTTAAAAGCATCATCAGTGAATTATCGATAAACCGTGAACCACGATCCAGCAGATCACTGATGTTCAGCACATAGTCAAACGGTTTTCCTGTCGAGGTGACGTTTGAAGTTGCTATTGTTGTATACTTCCCGTCAGAAAGCGCCGTTGCCACCTGAATATAACGTCTGGTATTGGTCAGGAATATGCAGTCCGGTCTGATTACTTCCGGAACATAGTTGATTGCAATGACAAAAGGCTTTTCTTCCTGCGTGAATTTCTGCAGCCTGTCTCTTTCCGTCTGCATTGTCTTACCGGGTCCCACAATCAGTATGCTTCGTCCTGCAAGTGTCTCCTTAAGTCTTTCTGCATCCTCTGCATCATTAATGTTCTTATCCTGATATTCCAGATACAGCTGCTCCATATATTCCTTATCGTACAGAAGTTTCTTTTCCCCCTGCAGTCTTCCCAGCAGCTCATTGACCTGACGGATGGACAGTGTCTTCTTGTTCATCAGCTGCTTGACATAATTCGGGTGACAGTCATTGGATGCCGCCAGATAGAAAAAGAGATTGTAGCCCCATGTCGCAGGCGTATAGAATTCCATGATATTGGCATCAATTGCTTCCAGATACTGACTGATATGATAATTTTTGCCATACTGATGATTCATATGCATGGCGATCAGTTCGATCGGTGCATTCCCTGCGCTCTTGCCCATTCCGTACAGACTTCCGTCCACAAGAAGCGGCCGGTCAGTCCGGTGTGCAAGCATGGTAATACAGTTGGCATACCCCATCTGGAAATTATTATGACCGTGATAGCCGATTGCAATGGATGAATCCAGATGACTGTCCAGAATCCCCAGAAAATGATCCAGATTGTTCTGATGCATAAGGCCATAGGTATCTACCATGGAAACAGCATCCGGTTTAACCTCATTGGCAAGGCGCACCAGATCCAGCAGCTCCTCATCCGAATATGAAGTAACACTGACCAGCTGTGCAAAGACAATATAACCCAGCTTTTTCAGTTCTGCGCAGAAGGCAAGTGCTTCCACACGCAGATGCTTCTTGAAGATGACACGGATTCCGTCCAGCCAGCTTTCACTGCATGGTCTGATATGCTCAAGCGAGCAGGTCCCGTAGTCGATCATCCCGAAGACTTTTGTATTTTTACGATCCAGGTTTCCGTAGATCTTTTCCACGCAGTCCGTGTCCGGCATAATGCTCCGGTTCATATCAAACGGACGCCTGTCATCAAGAAAACCGATTTCAATAATATCTGTCCCTGCATCCACTACCCGTTCAAAAATGCTGACCAGATTATCATGACCGAAATTCCAGTCATTGACATATCCGCCGTCACGAAGTGTGCAGTCCAGTAAGCTGACTTTTCCCATTAATCGTATTCCTTCCTTTAGCAAAAACAACTGCGGGTATGTCAGAATTCACTCCATACCCGCAGTACATAATATCACAATTCCGTCTGATGACAAAGTCTTATGGAAAAAAACTCATCTCCTGTCACGGCTGTCCTGATACATTCTGGCAACCGCATCCGGTGCCAGCGGCCTTGCAAAAAAGAAGCCCTGGATCTCATCACAGTTGAATTCCATAAGTGCTTCCCACTGCGGCTGTGTCTCAACGCCTTCCGCAATCACGCTGATCTGATTGACCTGTGCAACCGACGCCATCATCTGAACCACCGACCGCGAATATACATCCGTTTCAATCCGGTCGACCAGTTCCTTGGCTATCTTGATCCTGCTGATCGGCATTCTGGTCAGGTAATGCAGTGAGGAATATCCTGTTCCGAAATCATCCATGGCAATGGAAACGCCTCTTTCACGGATTTCCTGCAGCATCCGGTTCAGTTCCGTATTATTTTCCAGCTGTACGCTCTCCGTAATTTCAATCTCAAATTCACCTTCATGAATTTCGTATCTGGTCAGTATCTCATCCAGAATATCCGCAAACCGCTCATCCAGCAGCTGCTTACTGGAAACATTGACCGCCATCCGGATACCGCTCATTCCGCAGTTCTTCCATTCTGCAAGCTGCCTTGCTGCCGTTTCCATAATCCAGTAACCGAGCGGAATGATCATCCCGTTCTCTTCTGCAAGCGGAATAAAATCAAGCGGAGAAATGACTGCGCCATCCGGTGCCTTCCAGCGAAGAAGTGCCTCCACACCGATCATCACACCGTCACAGCATCTGACCTGCGGCTGATAGAGCAGATAGAAATCCTTTTTATAATCCACCTTTTTCAGCTGCAGTCCCAGAAGCTCCTGCTTTTTCATATTTTCACCGGTTCTGCTGTCATACCGGAACACCGTATTGAAGCCGGTTTTTCTTGACTGCAGCATTGCCATTTCGGCATCCCTGATCAGTTCCTCCTGTGAGCCGGTATCATCCGGATAGCAGGCAATTCCGACATTCATGGTTACCACCAGCGCCTTCTGCTCTACATGATAGGTATCACTGCAATAGCTGATAATGTTTCTGGCCGCCTGCTGTATTCCGTCATCCTTCCCGTCTTCCGTCAGCAGAACCCCGATAAATTCATCATCTCCGTACGAAGCAGCAAATCCGCCGGACTGTGTCATGATCTGTTCAATCCTGCCGCCGCATTCTTTTAAAATATGCTCCGCCGTATATTTACCATAAATGGATTTCAGACTTTTGTACTTATTCAGATCCACGTAAAGAATGAAAATCTTTTCCTGCGGCTTCAGCTCTGCGGACATTTTGGCGAGTTTCTGCTCCAGATACAGACGGTTATGCATTCCGGTCACCACATCTGATGTCATCGCCTTGTAGATCTGTGCCGTCCGTTCCTCCACACGTGCTTCCAGCTCCGCCACATGATTTTTTTCCTTTGCAAGGAGCATGTCTCTGTAAATATTCTCCTGAATATAATTGGTAAACAGGAAATAGAACATGATCACGCAGACCAGTCCGAGCAGAATCCTTGACTGTGATCCCTCGACTGCAAAAATAATCACCGGTATGACAAGGAAAAAAACTTCCTTACGGATCCAGATTCTGCTGCCGTTCCTGATCTGCCCGATATTCGGAATCATTTTGGTACAGCCGTTTATCTTCATGACGCCTGACAGCGCTATGATGGCAAAGGAAACAGTATAACCGCCATCAATCAGTGAATTCGGAACGTAGGTTTTATAAAAATAAACATAATAATAAATAATATCGGTTACTGCGAACAGCACTTCCCCGACAAAATTCAGATAATGGCACAGCGGCGATCTCGGCGAGCGAACGGAAAAATACCAGATAAAACTCCATGCAATGATCATGACATCTGTAAGGAGTGAAAGCATGGCAATCCAGTTTGTTTCCAGCACTGCCGCACGGGCCAGATTACGCTGAAATACAAACACCCAGATCAGTGCAGCAATACTGACGGTCACCATCATGCTGTCCAGAAGCACCTGCATTTTATTGATCTTCCGCATTTCACGGTAAAAAGAGATCAGAAGGGAGGCAAGAATCAGAATATTACTCAGAGAATATACATTTTCCAGCGTGTCATAAAACGACGGATCCAGATGAAGCACATGCCTGATCAGCGCCCAGAAAAGGTCGCAGATGCCCCAGGCAAGAAGTGCCGCCGCAAGAAGATAACCTGCATACTTCAGTCCCTTTCTGCTTTCTCTGCGCCCATAACCGTACAGTACAGGAATAAAGCAGATAAAACACAGCACCGGAGACAGAAAATCTCCTGCCTGATCATTCTCAGATAAGAGCGACACAAAATATAACGCATACAGTATCGCAACCGGTATCATTATTTTACCGCTGGTCATTTTCATATGTGTCCATCCTGCCGGCCAGAACCGAATTATCTGCCGTTCACTTTCGCTTCATGATAAATAAATTATACAGTGACAGATATTGTTTATCAATCCGGTTTATTCTGATTTCTTCTGCTGCTCCTGCGGATCATTATCAGAAATGCAATCAGCATTGCCAGTCCTGCCATGCTCAGAAGTATCCCCTGCCGCAGGTACGGATAGGCAAGTATGACTTCTGTCGTTCCCTTCTGTACATACAGCAGATGATTATGCTGTGTCAGTTCCCTGTCTGAAGAAAAAATATCGTGAAACGCCAGTGTGGTATTGATCTGTGTATCCGCAGACAGTGTACTGTCACTGCTGTCCGTGTTAATTACAATCCGGTCCGCAAGACAGGTGATTTTCATCGGTACCAGTGTATGCGAAGGCAGTTCCTTTGTAGAAGTATCAATAATTCCTGACAGCAGCTTTTCTACCGTCGGATCATGCGTCAGAGAATAGAAATAAACGAGGTTGAAACCGATGACCAGAATATTGTCATTTTTTACCGTCCCGTAAAACGGAAGCGTTTTGTCGAGATCAGAGGCAGAGCCCAGAACATGATCAAGTCCGTTGACATATACTGTATCCCAGGAACTGTACTGCGTAGGGAAAAGATCACAGCTGATGGTACCCAGAAGCTGTGTATCAAATTCCGGATAACCGTTATGAAACTGGATCTGCTGGCACTCTACGCCAAGGAACCGCTGTGTCTGACTGTCTTTGTCAATCGGAATTCCATCAGCAAAAATAACAACACGGATTCCGTTTTCACTCAGTTTCGTTACCAGATTCTGTGCTGTTTCCAGATCATGATATGCGAAATGATTCAGATAGACAATCCGGTACGCAGACAATTCCTCATAAGTAAAATCATCCAGGTATTCATCTTCTGCTTCCTGTACGGACGGGAACATTCTGGACACATCCGATGCATTTGCACCGATTGCGATTCCCGCATAGCTGCTGATTACACCATAAGTCCCGCTGACGTTGCGGTTATGATACAGCACATAATCGTCATTACTGTCCTCTCTGGTATATCCGTTTGCCGAAGCGGCACTGTCTGCGCCCGAGGTATCATAGCCCTTTTCATACATGGCACTCTTCTTCATCAGTACCGTATCCGCCCCCAGCATCAGCAGACGGTCAAACATATACAGGTAATCCCCGTCTTCCATGGACTGATTGATCTGCACAATCTGCGAAGCTGTGGCAGAGGCCTCCCATCCCGCGCCGAATACTGCAGGTACTGCCGTATCGTAATCAGACACCAGAAATGCTCCTGAAGAACCGAGCGTACTGCCATCCATCAGGGCAAGACGCTGCACCGTCATGCTCTTTGCCTCTTTGATCAGGGTCTTTTCCTGCAACGTATCATAGCGTTCCCGTGGCGTGGAAGCAGAACGGTTTCCATAGATCTGTTCAAGAGACGGAACCGTATCTGCCACCAGCAGAATACACAACACAACGATCAGCGGTTTCTTCAGTGAATCCCACAGGAAAAAAGAAAACAGAATAAAACAGAGCGCAATTGAAATAAAACGCAGCATCCACAGATACTGTCCGCCGGGAAATGCTTTCAACAGCGAATAGGCAGAGGTGGTCGTTCCGAGAAAAATAACAAATGCTGCAAAAAATCCGGGCATGGATTTTCTACGTGAAGCAATCATTCCAA
>CAYMBY010000107.1:0-3498 GCA_964388815.1 uncultured Butyrivibrio sp.
TTGAGAAAGTGATGTCGAAGCTGGAGTAAAGCATCAGGAAATGGAGCAGTAACATGCCGGATCATATTGAAATACGCGGAGCGCGCGTGCACAATCTTAAGAATATTGATGTTGATGTGCCGCTGAACAGAATAGTCGGAATAGCCGGAGTATCCGGTTCGGGAAAGTCGTCGCTTGCCCTTGGAGTACTTTATGCGGAGGGATCAAGAAGGTATCTGGAGTCTCTTTCCACCTATACAAGGAGACGGATGACGGGAGCAGCCGCTGCAAATGTAGATGAGGTGCTCTATGTACCCGCGTCTCTTGCCATGCATCAGAGACCTGCCGTGCCGGGAATCAGAAGCACATTCGGAACAGGTACGGAGTTGTTGAACAGCCTGAGACTGATGTTTTCAAGGCTTGCCAGTCACAGATGTCCGAACGGACACTATCTGCCGCCCTCACTTGATGTGGCGGCAGGGCGTGAACTGGTATGTCCGGAATGCGGTGCACATTTTTATGCGCCATCTGCAGAAGAACTTGCATTTAATTCTCAGGGGGCATGCAGGAAATGCGGCGGAACGGGTACCGTCATGATCGTGGATGAATCTACGCTCGTTCCTGATGAATCCATTTCCATAGATGACGGGGCAGTTGCGCCATGGCAGACACTTATGTGGTCGCTGATGAAAGATATCGCAAGAGAGATGGGTGTGAGAACCGACGTGCCTTTTAAGGAGCTTACAGAAAAAGAGCGCGATATTGTATTTCATGGTCCTGCAGTGAAAAAGAATATTATTTATCAGAACAAGACAAGTGGTGCAGCCGGAGATATGGACTTTACCTACTTTAATGCCACCTATACCGTTGAGAATGCCCTTTCAAAGGTAAAGGATGAAAAAGGAATGAAAAGGGTGGAGAAGTTCCTGCGGCAGGATGTCTGTCCGGAGTGTAAAGGAACAAGGCTTACGGATGCGGCCAGAGCCCCGAAACTCTGCGGCCTGTCTCTTGATCAGGTCTGTACCATGACACTTGGAGAGGTGATTTCCTGGGTCAGGGCTGTTCCGGATTCGCTTCCCGGAGAAATGAAGCCGATGGCAGAGACAATCTGTGATTCTTTTCTCTCGGTATCGAAGAGGCTTATGGATCTGGGCCTTTCCTATCTGTCACTGGACCGTGCAGCATCAACACTTTCCACAGGAGAGCGTCAGCGAATGCAGCTTGCAAGGGCGGTAAGAAATCGCACAACCGGCGTGCTTTATGTACTTGATGAACCTTCTATCGGGCTGCACCCGTCCAATATCGAAGGGCTGATCGGCGTCATGGAGGATCTGAAAGCCGACGGCAATTCGGTCGTTCTGGTCGACCATGACGCGCAGATTCTGAAAAAGGCAGACTGGTTCATCGAGATGGGACCGGATGCCGGAGCGGACGGCGGAAGAGTCCTGGCAGAAGGCACCATGGATGAAATCGCATCAGATAAGGATTCCAGAATAGCACCTTTTCTGACCGGAAAGGCCAGGATAAAAGTACGGGAACAGGCTTCCGCTGCTGATATGTTCGCAGAAGGGATGATCCATCTTTCCACAGGGCAGATTCATACCGTTAAGCCTTTGGAAGTTGATATTCCCAAAGGCAGACTCACTGCGGTGACAGGAGTCTCCGGTTCCGGAAAGACCACCCTTATCCTGGAGAGCCTGATCCCGGGACTGGAAGCGGCGATAAAAGATAAAAAACTTCCGGAGCATGTTAAAAGCATTGATGCACCGGGGATAAAACAGGTCAAGCTGATCGATGCGACGCCAATCGGAATCAATGTTCGGTCGACTGTGGCCACCTATGCAGGGGTGCATGATGAGCTCAGAAAGGCATTTGCCAGAACACCGGATGCACAGAAAAAAGGCTATAAAGCAGGTGATTTCTCTTATAATACGGGAAAACTGCGCTGCCAGGAATGTGACGGTACCGGTACAATCAGCCTTGACGTCCAGTTTTTGCCCGATGTGGAGATTCAGTGTCCGGACTGCAGAGGAACCAGATATGCAAAAGATGCCTTTGGAATTTACCGGGAAAATAAAGCGAAAAAGAAATATTCGCTGCCGGAGATCATGGCAATGGATGTGAAACATGCAATGGATGCCTGCAAAGATATGAAATCGGTGTATGCAAAGCTTGAAGTTCTGTATCAGCTGGGTCTGGGTTATCTGACACTCGGTGAAGCCACACCAAGTCTGTCAGGAGGAGAGGCACAGAGGCTTAAACTGGCTTCAGAGATGGGCAGACAGCAGGGGGATACGGTCTTTGTTTTTGATGAGCCGACAATAGGTCTTCATCCTCTGGATGTGCAGGTTCTGACAGGGGTATTTCAGAAGCTGATTGATGTCGGTGCAACGGTCATTGTCATAGAGCATGATCTTGATCTGATATCCAATGCCGACTATGTGATCGATATGGGGCCCGGAGGCGGGGCTGAAGGCGGCAGGATCGTTGCAGTCGGGACACCGGAAGAAATTGCAGGCAGTAAAGACAGTGTTACGGGCAGATATCTTTAAACAGCCGATTCCTTTTTTGAAAACCGATTTTATTCTCCCATGATCTGCACTGCGAAGTCTGTAATACAGACGTTGCAGCGCTCTACGCAGAGTTGGTTGTTTTTGAAGCACACATCCGATATGATTTTTCTGAAAGGAGTTACAGAATATGAACAGCTATGTAACAGGAAAAACAATCAGAGATATGCGTGAAAAGAAGAAGCTGACGCAGAAACAGCTGGCGGATATGATTTCTGTCAGTGACCGTGCTGTTTCCAAATGGGAAACGCAGAAGGGACTGCCGGATATCACATTGTTAGAGCCATTAGCAGGAGCACTTGGTGTGACGGTTGCGGCACTGCTGTCGGGAGAATGCATCGAAAATAAAAATCAGTCGGCAAATATGATCCGGAGTCATTTTTATATCTGTCCTGTATGCGGAAATGTGATTCATGCGATGGGAGACGGGAGTTTTTCCTGCTGCGGAATCAGTCTGCTTCCGGCGCAGGAGGAAGAACCGGATCCGGAACACAGGATCAGTATAGAAACGATGGATGACGAGTACTATGTACATATGGATCATCCCATGAATAAAGATCATTATATTTCATTTCTGGCGTATCTGACGTCATCCGGAATACAGATGATTAAGCTGTATCCGGAGCAGACAGTGGAATGCAGATTCAGAAAAAACGGTCATGGAAAAATCTATGCATACTGCAACAGGCATGGATTGTATGCAGAAAAAAATTTATAATATGACATATAGCTGTCATATTACAGACAGTAAACTGTACCTGTAAACAGACAAGAGCTGCAGTTTTTGCAGCAGGAAGGTAAGGTACAGCATGGAATATGAAGTAGTAGAACTGAAAGAAAAAAAGATCGCAGGAACGGCAGCAAGAACATCTAATGAGAAACCTGAAATGGGAGAAATCATCGGCGGTTTATGGGAAAAACTCTATCAGGGCGGTCTGATCAGTAAAAT
>CAYMBY010000108.1:0-7124 GCA_964388815.1 uncultured Butyrivibrio sp.
CCTTTTAAGTTAGTAGGATTTAAGAAGAGAGTTCCAATTATTTTTAAAGGTGTCAATCCAGAGATTGCAAAAATGACTGAACTTTTAACCACGGATGTTATTAAACAATTAAAAGCAATTTCAAATGTAGAACCAACAGGTATTATTAGTGCTTCCACTAATTTCTCGGAAGGAAGAATGGAAGAAAGAGGAGAACTAGATCATTACATCGGTGTAGCAACTTCAAGTGATGAAACAGCAGAATTTGATGTATTAAAAATTGATGCTAGTACTTGGGTTGTATTTGAATCGATTGGACCATTCCCGGAAACACTTCAAAATGTGTGGGGTAGGATATATTCAGAGTGGTTTCCATCATCAGGATACGAGGCGGTTGAAGGTCCTGAAATTTTATGGAGTGAGAGTCCAGACACTGGGAATCCTAAGTATAGAAGCGAAATTTGGATTCCAGTAAAGAAAAAAGACTATTAATTACATCAATGTTTACGAAAAGGGCGCTCCTATTAAGAGTGCCCTTTTCGTAAACGGTACGATTGGTGAATGTTTGGCGTAGCTAATTTCGGGTTGTGCTAGGCACCCCCGAAACAATAAAAGCTTAACTTCACTGATAATATACTCTTCCTCACTTTAATTATAACATATACAAAATTGCAAATATAGACTGTTCGTTCTGAATTTCAACTGCTATACTTCGATAGTATATTAGTGAGATTTGTTGGGGGATTTGGGATAGTGATTATTTTGGTCTGCTTCATTAATCGACGAATTGGCAAAAGGCAAGCCAATGGAGAAGATCTTGAGCAGTTGAAGTTCTGGATATACTCATCATAACATTCTATTAATTTGGAGGTAAGATTAGATGAATAAAAAATTTGATCCAAATAACGTTATTATTAAAATCTGCATGAGTGGGATGGGATTGGAGGACTGTGGAAACAGTGAGGGTGCGATTGCGATGTTTCATAAAGCATGGCACGAAGCAACGGATGACTATGAAAGATTTATCGCAGCTTATCATTTAGCTCGTATACAAGAAAATATTACAGATAAATTAAAATGGATGGAAACATCCTTACAGTGTGCACAAAATATAGATGATGATAACGTTAAGAGTGCTTACTCCACGTTGTATATAAACATTGCCAACTGTTATGAGGAGTTGGGTGATTCTGAACAGGCAACTAGAAATTATGAATTGGCCAAATCATATAATGGTGCACTAACAGATAAAGGCCCATTTTACCATGGGACAAAGGCAGATTTGAAAGTTGGTGATTTTCTGATAGCGGGTGGAAATTCAAATTACAAACCTGGGCTTAAAATGAACCATATTTATTTCACTGCTAATGTCAATGGGGCAGGTCTTGCAGCAGCATTAGCAAAAGGAAAAGGAAGAGAACGCGTTTATATAGTAGAACCTACAGGTGAATTTGAAAACGACCCAAATGTTACTGACAAAAAGTTCCCTGGTAACTTAACGCGTTCTTATCGCTCACAAGAACCTTTAAAAATTATTGGTGAAGAAACAGAGTGGACGAAACCGACAGCTACTAAGCGACGAGAATGGCATGAAAATTTAGCTAAAAACAAAGGCGATATTATTAACTAAACACATTTAATGGTGTGATAGTTGAAGGTCGATATGTTCCCGCCTACCGATAGTGCCAAAAACGTAGTGGATATGTTTCCGAGAACGGATACGCTCAAATGACATTCATTCTGTCCTCTCGAGCCACGTCGAGACGGTTTGTCTTTTGAGCAGATAATCATCGGTGAGGGGAAGACAGAAAGGAAACCTTGCATGTCACAGACAACAAAACGGGCAATTGAGGCATCACTGAAAAATCTGCTGCTTCAGAAACCGCTGGATAAAATTACAATCAGTGATATTACGGAGGACTGCGGGATTAGCCGGATGACCTTTTATTATCACTTTAAGGATATTTATGATCTGATCGAATGGTCCTGTGTGGAGGATGCCACACGGGCGCTGGAAGGCAACAAGACCTATGATACCTGGCAGCAGGGATTTCTGCAGATATTTGAGACAGTCAAGGCCAATAAGCCGTTTATCATGAATGTATACCGGTCTGTCAGCAGAGAACAGGTAGAACTGTATCTGTATAAAATGACCTATGATCTGCTTATCAACGTGGTCAATGAAGAAGCGGCAGGTATGGATGTCAGTGAAGAAGACAGGAAATTCATTGCCAATTATTATAAATACGCATTTGTCGGGCTGGTACTGGACTGGATCAACGGAGACATGAAGGAGGATGCACAGAAGATTATCAATAAGCTGTCACTCCTGATGTACGGTAATGTGTCCCGCGCACTGGAAGCGTACCGGGCAGATTTCAGACAGAACAGCTGAAAAAGATAAGGAGAACCATATGCAATATGACTATCTTTTATATGCGATTACAGAAGCTTATTGCATTGTCTTTGCAATAACCATCTGGAAAAATCTCAGCAGCAGTCTTGGATCTGAACATGAGGTGCATCAGCTGCGCAATATGATCTATGCCTATCTGCTGATGCTGGTGACGGATATTGTCTGGGCATTGATAAAAGATCATTTCCTGAGACTTCCGCTGTATCTCAATGCATCAGTTAATGCGCTTTCCATCATGGCGATCAGCGGAGGATGCTATTACTGGTTCCGCTTTATTGAAGACCGTACCGGAATGTGGCTGCTGTCTCATAAAAAACTGGATAAGCTGATTGCAGTGCCGATGGTGATGATCTGGACGCTGGATATCATTTCGATTTATACCGGATGGATTTTTTATATTGATGCGGCAGGAAATTACCAGGATAATGAGAAGCTCTTTTTTCTGCAGACCACTGTAAATTATGTCTATCTCGTGATTCCGACGGTGGTATCACTTGGGCGGGCGATCAAAGTACGTACCGGTCAGGAACGGTCAGAATATCTTACTTATGCATTATACATGGCGGCACCGCTGACGGCAGGAATGCTGGAGGAACAGTTTGAGAAGGTCCCGCTCCTGGCATTGAATATTTTCATGATGATTCTGATTCTGTTCCTGAAAATACAGAACCTTCGTATCAGCAATGATGCGCTGACGGGGCTGAACAACAGACGCAGGCTGGATCGTTATCTGGAAGAGGTATTGAGCCGTGCTTCGAAAGAACATCCCATCACGCTTTTTATCACCGATATTAACGGGTTTAAAATGATAAATGACCGGTACGGTCATCTGGAGGGAGATCATGCGCTGCAGCTCTTTGCAGAAACACTCAAGAGTACGGCTGCCAGATATTACGGATTTGCAGCACGCTATGGCGGGGACGAATTCTGTATGATTATCACTCATGCGGGATGTGATCCGCAGAGAGTTGCACAGGAGATCAGTGATGCGCTTGCAAAGAAACAGGAAACAAGAGAGTACACCTTTACTGTCAGTATCGGATATGCCTGTGTGGAAGAGCCGGACCTCCGGCCGCAGGACATTCTGGCCATGGCAGACCGGATGCTGTATCAGAACAAGAAAAAATGGCATGCACTGCATGATGTATGATTTTTAGGCAAAAAAGCCGAACTGTTTAAATTTTAATCAAAACGGGATTTTTGTTTATTTTTTCTTTTTTTCACCAGAGATAAAATGAGAATCAGAGGAAGAAAATTTCCTTGAATAATTTTTTCAGGAGGCTACATTATGTACTATTCAAGTGGTAATTATGAAGCGTTTGCAAGACCGGAAAAACCCGAGGGAGTAGACCATAAGTCGGCATATCTTATCGGCAGCGGACTTGCTTCTCTGGCCGCAGCTTGTTTCCTTGTGCGTGATGCACAGATGCCCGGTGCACATATCCATGTACTGGAAAAAAATCCGATTCCGGGCGGTGCTCTGGACGGAGATCAGTTTACCAATGTCGGCTATGTCATGCGTGGCGGCCGTGAGATGGATAACCATTTTGAATGCATGTGGGATCTGTTCAAGTCAATTCCCTCCATTGAGACGGAAGATGTCAGCATTCTGGATGAGTATTACTGGCTGAACAAGAAGGATCCGAACTTCTCCCTGTGCAGAGCAACGGAGAAACGCGGTCAGGATGCACACACAGAAAATAAATTCAACCTGTCAGACAAGGGCAGCATGGAGATCATGAAGCTCTTTATGACACCGGATGAGAAACTTGCCAATGTCAAAATGACAGAGCTTTTTGATGATGAAGTGTTTAATACAAACTTCTGGATGTACTGGCGCACCATGTTCGCCTTCAAGGATGATCAGAGTGCACTTGAAATGAAGCGCTATATGCAGAGATTTATCCACCATATCGGCGGACTTCCGGATTTCACTGCACTTCGTTTTACCAAGTACAACCAGTATGAGTCCATGGTTCTGCCGATGGTGAAATACCTGACAGAGCGCGGCGTACAGTTCCATTACAATACAGAGGTCACAAACGTGATCTTTGATCATAACGGCAGTAAAAAGATTGCAAAGACCATTGAACTTCGCAGTGAAGGAAAGACGGACAATATCGACCTGACAGAAGATGACTTTGTGTTCTACATCAACGGCAGTAATGTTGAAAATTCCACCTACGGCAGCCAGACAAAGGCCAGCGGTATGGACGGGGAGATTCATGAAGGCGGAACCTTTGACCTGTGGCGTAAGATTGCAAAGCAGGATCCCGCTTTCGGTCATCCGGACAAGTTCTGTATGGATCCGGAAGATTCCAACTGGGTCAGCGCAACGGTCAATACACTGGATGGCAGGATTATTCCTTATATACAGAAGATCTGCAAGAGAGATCCGCTTTCCGGCAAGGTGGTAACCGGCGGTATCGTAACCGTCAAGGATTCCAGCTGGCTCCTGAGCTGGACCATCAACCGTCAGCCGCAGTATCGCAATCAGCCCAAGGGCCAGGTACTCATATGGCTGTACGGAATGTTCTCAGACAGACCGGGTGATTTCATTAAGAAGTCCATGCGTGAATGTACCGGTATGGAGATCTGCGAAGAATGGCTCTATCATCTGGGTGTTCCGGAAGATCAGATCGAAGAGATGGCGAGAACCAGTGCCAACACAGTGCCTGTCATGATGCCGTTTGCAAGTGCATATTTCCAGCCCCGCGAAGAGGGTGACCGCCCGAACGTTGTACCGGAGGGCTCTGTAAACTTTGCATTTATCGGTAACTTTGCAGAGACACCAAGAGATACCGTATTTACAACGGAATATTCCATCCGTACAGCGATGGAAGCCGTATATACACTGTTGAATGTTGACCGCGGTGTTCCGGAAGTCTGGGGCAGCGTATATGATGTCAGAGATCTTCTGGATTCCACTGTTGCACTGCGTGACGGCAAGTCTCTTACAGATATGCAGCTGGGCTTCAAGGAGAAGATCGCACTCAAGGAAGCACTCAAGAAGATTAACGGAACAGAAGTGGAAAAGCTTCTGAAAGAGCATGGAATAATCTGATGAACAGATTATAATAAAAGAAGGCGCTCTGTGGTATATTGCCGCAGGGTGCCTTCTTTTTTGGGGGAGGAGCGCCATGTACGCAGCAATAGAGATGCAGGCCGTATCTGCAGTCATCACTTTGGAAATGCTGTTCTGCAACCGATATGATAAAAAAGAATATGAGAAAACAGACAGAATTATGGATATGCTGCTGTTTTTGAATCTGCTCAAGGTCATCTGCTACATCATCACGCTTCTTCTGGAAGGGCATACACAGCTTTCGTTTCTCGATGCAGTACTGACAGGGGTGAAATGCGGAACGGGTTTCCCGATGGTCATAATCTATACCATGTATATTAAATTTTACGTAATGGACAGAAGTCATTACCCGTGGATTTTGGAATATCTGTGCTATGGAATATGTGGAGTGGGAATTGTACTGAATCTGATTTCGATTTTTGTGCCGCTGGTTTTTTCATGCTATGGAGGAGTTTATGCAAGAGGGCCGCTGTTCGTGATCAATCAGGGAATCGCACTGATGGCACTTGTCTGTGATGCAGGAATACTTCTCTGGTATAGAAACAGCATGAGAAGACATGACAGGGTTACATTGCTGACATATATGGTGATTCCCATGGTTACGGTAGCCATACAGATTTTTCTTCCTCCGGAACCGGATCTGAGCAATATCGGCATCACGATGGGGCTTTTGATTGTCTTCATGTTTTCTCATGTGAAAAGAGGAAGGCTTCTGGCAGAAAAGGAGAAAGAACTGACCGATATGCATATCTCCATTCTGATCAGTCAGATCCGGCCACATTTCCTGTACAATACGCTTGCAGTCATCCAGGGCATGTGTCATGGTAAAGCGCCGGAGGCGGAACAGACTACGATTGAGTTTGCCGAATATCTGAGAGGAAATATGGATTCATTGGGACGGAGTCCGATGATCCTGTTTTCCAGGGAACTGCGGCATACACAATTGTATCTGTCTCTGGAACAGAAGCGCTTTGGAGAGATGTTGAAAGTAAGGTATGATATCAAAGATCAGAATTTTTTTATACCTGCGCTTACTTTGCAGCCTATTGTTGAAAATGCGGTGAAGCATGGAATTATGAAAAAAGAAGAGGGTGGAACAGTTTGTATCAGCACTGAAAAAATCGGACAGGATCACGTTATTACAGTAAAAGATGATGGGGTAGGATTTGATGTGGATATGAAAAAAGCGGATGGTTTCAGTCATATCGGAATTGCAAATGCGAGAGAGAGACTTGGTATGATATGTGGAGGAAAGCTTGAAATCAGAAGTGAATCAGGAACTGGTACAGTGGTTACGATTATTGTACCTGGAGGTAATGAATGAAAATAATCTGTGCTGATAATGAACAGAGTGCGTTGGAAATTCTGGTACGTGCAGTGAGGGAAGCGTCACCGGAAGCTGAAATTCATGCATACAGCCACGTATCTGATATTCAAAAGTCTCTGAAAGAAGAATTGTTCTGTGCAGATGTTGCTTTTTTGGATATTGAAATGCCGGGGATGACAGGACTTGAACTGGCAGCATTTTTGAAAGACAGAATACATGAGATAAATATTGTATTTGTTACCGGTTATTCCGAGTATGCGGCTGAAGCCATGTTGTTGAGACCCTCTGGTTATGTAATGAAGCCGGTTACGAAAGAA
>CAYMBY010000109.1:0-1987 GCA_964388815.1 uncultured Butyrivibrio sp.
ATCAGCGGCAGCTTTCTGGATCCTGAAAAACGCACGGCGTTTGATTCGGATACTCCGCAGGCAAAGGCAGATATCAAAAAGATCGACTGCCGCTTTGAGGAATTCATCCGCTGGCTCGGCGTCAACAGAATCCGCGTTCTGCTGTCGGGTAAACCTGTCCGCGGCGGTTTCGCCGTATACCGGATCCGCGAAACACAGTCCGGCACTTCTTCGCGTCTGTCTGCACAGGACGGCTTCCTGCAGTACATGATCGGCCGCCTGTTAAACAGTACTGCTCCCAAAGAAGAGGACAGTGCGGTTTCTGAGGAAGAGGATGAAGCGGATGACGACAGCATGAAGCTGACCAGTCTGCAGAGCATTACGGATTTTCTGACCTGCGCAGGGAAAACCTTCCCCTCCAACATCAGAAGCTGGGCCAGACGCAACCTTGCCGTTGCAGGTTCCGAAGAAGTCAGTCAGGAAGAGCAGCGTCACGCACAGAGAGCCCTTTCCCTTATGATGAACATTCAGTGGAAGGATTCCTATTTCGCTTCCATCGACCCGGTCGAAGCCAGAAGAATTCTCGATGAAGAACTCTACGGCATGGAGAAGGTCAAGCAGCGCATCATTGAAACCATCATTCAGATCAACCGTACCCATAAACTGCCGGCATATGGCCTTCTGCTCATCGGACCTGCCGGAACCGGTAAATCGCAGATCGCCTATGCCATCGCCAGAATTCTGCAGCTCCCCTGGGCTGCGCTTGACATGAGCGCCGTGCACGATCCGGAACAGCTGACCGGAAGCTCACGGATCTATGCCAATGCCAAACCCGGCAGCATCATGGAAGCATTTTCCAGAGCCGGTCAGTCCGACCTCGTCTTTATCATCAACGAACTGGACAAGGCAGATTCCGACAGCACTTCCGGCAATCCTGCCGATGCGCTCCTGACGCTCCTGGACAACCTCGGCTATACCGATAATTATATGGAATGCATGATTCCGACCACCGGTGTCTATCCGATTGCAACCGCAAATGACCGTAGCCGGATCAGTGAACCTCTCCTGACCCGTTTCGCAGTCATCGAGCTGCCGGACTACACTCCTGAAGAAAAGCGCACCATTCTTTTGAACTTTGTACTTCCCAGGGTATTAAAGCGCCTCGAGCTGTCTGACAAAGAATGTGTCATCACCTGCGCTGCCGCAGATGCAGTCGTTGCACATTATAAAAATGTATCGGGTGTCCGCGACCTTGAGCAGGCCGCAGAACATCTGGCTGCACACGCACTGTTTCTCATCGAAACAACCGGCGTGAAATCCGTTACCTATGATGAAAAAATGGTACAGGAACTGCTGTAAGGCAGTTTCTGTACCATTTTCTTTATTGATTTTATTTATCTGAACGATTCGCCCATGCGTTGTTATACAGATCACTGAGTTTCGAAGCGCCCTTATCGTTACATCCCTGAACAAACGCATCCCAGTTATCAAATGATTCACTGCCCATGATGAACTTGGTCGTCATCTGATCCACATAGTCATTAAGGTTAGTGGAATAAAGAGACTGCTCATCCACATCATCTTCTGTCAGCGGAATGGACGGCTCAACTGTCGGGAACGCCTTCTTATCAATCTCCTGCTGTATCAGATCCTTATAACTGTCATCCATTGTTGCCAGTTCCTGATCATGCGGAAATACGAAGGTAAAGCAGTTGTTGCTGGTTCCATAATCCTTCTGCATATCAATGGTTCCATCCGGCTGTGCCGCACATTTTACATCCTTGTTCAGCACCTTATTCCCACTGGCATCTACCGTATATGTCTCACCTTCAATACCCCAGCTGAACAGATCTGCACCTTCATCTGAATACATCCAGTCAAGCCATTTGATCAGCTGCGGGAAATAAGCCTTGTCTTTGGCAGATGCAGCAACGACCATCGTCTGTGTGGAATTGCTGACACGATTCAGATATGCCCCTGCAGGACCTGCCAGCGGATAGATCGGAAC
>CAYMBY010000110.1:0-30292 GCA_964388815.1 uncultured Butyrivibrio sp.
GATCATGACAAAATCCGTATGCACATAATCCTTCAGCTCATAGGTCATTTTGTAATTGAATTTATTGATATTGTCCAGCTTTGACGTATGACGGTACTGAATTCCCTTCGGAAGAAAGAGGGGCTTATGATCGGTGATCAGAATCACTTCCCCGAAATCAATGCCTCTCATACTGTACTTCAGCGCCTGCACCGTTTCATACAGGTTCACACTGGTCATTGCCGCAAGCGTCACATTCGGAAGCTGCAGCTTTGCTTTATTGTTCATACATGAAATACCTTAATCAGACCTGTTCTGCGTTCCAGACTTCTCCATATCTTTCTCCCCATATAAATTGAATAAAGATATTTCGCACGGATTTTCTGAAAGAAAGATCTGACCTTTCCCGGTCTTTGATTTCTTTTCTGATATACAGAAGATTTGCTCTTATAAAGTTCCAGTTCCGTTCTGCATTCTTCAGGTGTGAAAATTTTTCCTTTCCTGTCCATATAATGCAGAAAACTGTATATATTCTGCTCTGATGCCCAGTATCCGTCTGACACATTATGTCTTGCCCAGTATTTGGGTGCAATTGCATACTGCAATGTATCACTTGTCATTGCAGGGAAAACAGCAAATGATGAATTGGAAAGTAAAAGATAACGTGCGTTTTTTATTGTTGCATAGTCTTTCCCTATGTCATTTCGAATTGCCTTTATTTCAGGAAGAATCTTATGTGCCGCTTCTACATCGTCTGTAACTGCAAGAAACTCCATATCTGAACGTATTTTTCTCATCTGATGAATCCCGTTAACCCAATACTTACGGTCCAGCCACAGTTCGGGAGAATTGGAGTAGTCTCCGCAGCGAAGATGTATAATACACAGATTGTCTTTTGTATATTCATGTGAATCATATTCCGGCTTTACCCTGAGCCACTCTTTGATCTGCTCTTTATATTTATCAAAATAGGCTTCTGCCTGAAGATTTCCATACAAAAGCGTATTATCCTGAATATCTGTAAATTCGGGGTCAACACCACTTATATATGCGCCATGTGTCATATCATGTCTGGAATTTCCGAGATACAGCCGCACATCATGATCTTCAAATATTCTGTATTTCTTTTTATCTTCTTCCGGAATTGTTTTGCCAAGATCAATATCCATAAAGTACATTCCACTTTTAGAATGCATATTATTGGCAAGTGCTTCCGGATTGCAGATTCCAAAGTCACATCCATGATCAAGTGCTGCAGCCCTTGCTGTAACATACCAGAATAACTGATTTCCCAATCCAAATCCATACAAAAACTCTGTTCCGATCATATCTGCTCCAGTTTCCTTATCAGTGAATAATTGTACGTCCCGCAAGGGTCGTCGGGACAATTTTTTCATTCTTTACTTCGTAAATCAGATCACACTTTTCGATTGTGTTGAGACGGTGTGCAATGATAACCATTGTTTTTTTACCATGGAAGCTGTTGACTGCCTCCATCACCGCTGCCTCTGTTTCATTGTCCAGTGCGCTGGTTGCTTCATCAAATACCAGAATCTCCGGATTATGATAAAGTGCTCTGGCGATTCCGATTCTCTGACGCTGTCCGCCGGAAAGTCTGACACCGCGGTCACCGATCTTCGTATCAAGCCCTTCCGGAAGTCCTCTGACGAAATCCGCCAGCTGTGCTTCCTCCATGACCTCCCAGATCCGTTTCTCATCTATGCTATCTTTATCAATACCAAATGCTATGTTATCCCGGATGGATTCATCAATCATATAAATGGTCTGCGGAATATATCCGATCTGCGCCAGCCAGGATTCGTAATTGCTGAAAATATTGCTGCCGTCACACAGAATCTCTCCGGTCTGTGTGTGCAGAAGTCCCAGAAGGATATCCACAATTGTGGACTTTCCGGCACCGGAAGAACCGATAATGCCGACCGATTTGCCTTTCGGAATGACCATTTCCGCATCAGAGAAGATATTGCGGTCTGCATCCGGATAGGCAAAGGTAATGTCTCTGAGCTCAATCTTATCATTCAGATGAATCGCAGGTCCTGCGATCTTTTCCTTCTCGGCACGCATGGCCTTGTCCATCTTCATGGATTCGGTCAGGTTGTCATAGACGTAGTTCAGACTCGGCTCTTCATAGGCGATTTCCGTCATATAGGTATTGATACGGTTCGCACTGGGCATGATCCGCATGGCTGCAACCGCAAAGGCGGCCAGCTGCGGGATCAGCTTCGACACGTCACCGCCGTTGATCAGATAAACGGTGATAAAGCCGAGTACACTGATCATGAATACCGTTTCAATCATGTATCTCGGAAGGTTGTTCATGACGGCATAGTCACGTGCAGTGTCCGCACCGACCTTACCGCTTTCATAATAATTACGGATAAAGAAGTCCTGACGGTTCAGCACCTTGACATCCTTCAGACCGTAGATCGCCTGGATTCTCCATTTTGCGATCTGTGACTGAATGTCCTGATTCTTCTTGCCGACTTTATTCAGTCTGGGTTTTAAAAATCTGGAGTTGATCGCGGTCAGGATCAGGAAGATGACAACGATAAATACGGTCATCTGCCAGTTGATAAACAGCAGCACCACGCACAGAAACAGGGAAACCACGAGTTCCGTTGCGAGCTGCAGCATGGCAAGTACAAGCGAAAAGGCATGCGGAATATCACTGTCCGTAATACGGAACACAGTCGGAATATCCGCGCCGAGGTAGTCTTCGTACGGGCGGTTCAGAAATTCTCTCATGACACGGCTGATCATGTCGTTACGTACATGTGCGACAAAGGTGTTCTGCTCATAGGTCAGCCAGAGCAGGTACAGGTTCTTGATCAGGAAGATCAGCATCAGCAGGATCAGCAGAAATACGATGATCTTCATATCCGAATTCAGATGCAGGCTGTCCATCGCATTCTGTGTCCACGGTGCATATTTCTCCACTTTGCGGATTCCGCGGTGCAGTGATTCCGGTTCGATGATGGAAGAAACGATCGGGAGCAGCATGGAAACACCCAGTGTTTCGAATACCGCGCCGATGAGGATCATGATACCCAGACTGACGAAGTGTTTCTTCTGCTTCCGGTCAAAGATGTAATTGATCTTATGGAATACGTTCAGGTTCGCTGTACTGTTCGGGTCCCCCGTCTTTTTGCGAAATAATCTCATTCAATATCTCCTGTTATTCTGGTCATGTATTCTGTATAAATATCATCCATTTTTTTATGATTAAGCCATCTGTCCGGTGCGATGGTCATCTGTCCCGGTTCATGACCGGACAGCCATGCGCCCCACCAGCTGAAGCTGCTGTTGGCAAGAATATGGTGTCTGCAGCGGCTCATCAGCAGAAGCTCTGCCGCATCCGATCCGATCAGTGCGCTGTCCACAGAGACACAGCGTACTCCCTGCATATGCTCCAGCATATGATCCCAGACCCACTGACTGTCATTGGAAAAGATATAGAAAACGGCGTCCGGGTATCTCTCCCGGATCATCCGTACTGCTTCCCGATAATAGGCGTCGGTACAGATCCCGCCAAAGGTCTCCACCGTTCCGGGTTCGAGATAATCTCCGCGCCTGATATGCAGGCTGACAGACTGCGTATCCCCGATCTGCTGTGCAAAATCTCTGACAGCCTCGCTTTGCAGAATATCCTGCTCCCGCTGTAGAAATGTACGGCGGAGCCTTTGTCTGACCTCCGGATCAGCAAAATATTTCTCTGTCTGCCAGAAACCGACCAGATAGCTGTCCGTCATTTCCAGTACTTTCGGATCAAAATTACCGTCCCGCTCCTCATACTCCAGCGAATGTCGTCCCAGAAGCTTCCTGCGGACTCTGCTGCAGATATCCATATGCGCATCGGTAATGTCCGTGACTTCCTCCTGCGTGGCTCTCTGATAATCTGTTCCAAATACTGAAAGAGCCGGATCCCGCTGTCTGTCATTGCGAAATCCGGTAACATCATCCATTTTCACCTGTCGTCCAAGGTACTCAAGTTCACAGTAAAGTGCATACTGAAACATCTGATTGCCCAGACCGCCCTTCATTCTGATAATAACCATACTCACCTGATTGTTTTCTTCATGTCAGTGTCTGAATTTCTGCCGGAGCGGCAGAATCAGTCCGTCGTTCAGATCCATGAATCCATTATACAGTATCGTGCTGCGCAGGAACATCTGCATTCTCATTTTCTGATGCGGATCCGCAATTCTGCAGGAATAGATCCTGTCAAATTCAGGTCTGCACTGCCGGATGACCTGCTGTGCCTGTTTCATGAACTGTCTGCGGAAGGGGCTTCTGCTCCTTCTGGCCTGCGTATAGAGAAGCAGCAGCTTTTTATAAACCATGTACGCGTGCTCCAGTGCAAGATCCTCTCTTCCGATGGAACACAGGAAGGCATCCTTCTCCCTGTATGAGGGGATCTGCCAGCGCAGAATGTTCTCGAAGGCATCCTTGTTCATCGTGCTGTCTTTCCTGTCTATTATATAATGATACAGTTCTGTGTCAACAAAGCACCCGCTCTGCGCAGCCGCCATGATCTGTGTGGTAAAAAGAATATCCTCATACCGGTGCGCCGCCATGGACAGCCCCTGAAAAAGTTCTCTGCGGTACAGCTTGTTCCATACCGCATTGCGGATCGGACAGAGCTCGCTTTCTTCTACCAGGCAGGTCAGCAGTTCGCTCCGGTCCAGTACGTTGACGCGGCAGCACAGAAGGCTTCCACCCGGCACCTCCTGCTTCTGCGCCGGAGCGCCGGTGACAGTTCCCGGGAAACCGCCGGCAGCATCCACCGATTCCTCCAGATAGCTGCAGATCGCAACATCTGTGCCGGACTGCATGAGCACACTCATCAGAACCTCATACATCTGCGGCTCGATGTAATCATCGCCGTCCACAAAACCGATAAAATTTCCGGTTGCCGCTGCGATTCCCTGATTTCTCGCAGCGCCCTGTCCGCCGTTTTCCCTGTGCAGGACGCGGACCCTTGCATCACGCTGTGCGTATTCATCACAGAGTCTGCCCGTTGCATCGGTTGAACCGTCATCCACCAGGATCAGCTCAAGCTTCTGCCAGGTCTGACGCAGAACAGAGTCCACGCAGCGTCCGAGATATTTTTCAATATTATAACAGGCCACAATCACGCTGATCGTTTCCTGCTGCTCTGCGGCAGGGATCCTGCGGATCCTGCACGAATCAGTCTGCTGCATGGATTCTCCTTTCTGTCTTTATGATCCGATGCTTTCCAGCCACTGCTGGAACATCAGGATATACCAGATCTGTACACGCCATGTCCCGTTTGTGAGGAAGTCGTCCCAGATGGCATGTACGGCATCTGCATTCAGATAACCCTGCTGTTCTATTTTTTCTCTGCGGATCAGTTCCTCCGCCCACTCCTTAAGCTGCGGCTGCCGGAGCCACTTTGCAATCGGAATGGAAAAACCTTTTTTCGGGCGGTTCATCATTTCCTGCGGCACATACCGGTATAATACGTCTCGCAGTACCTTTTTTCCGGTTGTCCCGTCATGCAGATAATTAATCGGAAGTGTCCAGGCGAATTCCACCACATCGCGGTCCAGAAGAGGCACCCGCGTTTCCAGCGATACCGCCATGGCGGTTCTGTCCACCTTGACGAGAATGTCGTCCGGATGATACAGGAGCATGTCATGCAGCATGATCTCGTGATTGACTTCCTTCATTTCATCCTGCGGAAGCTCCCCTGCAGCAAAAGGAAGGTTTCCATGTACCCTGCTGATCTTCCGGATCAGCGGATCCAGTTCCTCATACTGCTTCCGGTACAGATCCGCCGGACCGCGGGATGACAGCAGCACTGCCTTGTCATGCATCACCTGTCCTGCGGCAAGCGGGCTGTGCAGAATCGCGCCTCCCGCCATGCGACGGAGCGGATAGGGAACGCCCTGCATCTTGTTCCAGATCCGGCTGACGGATTCATAGGATTTATATCCGCAGAAAAGCTCATCTCCTGCATCTCCGCTTAAGGAAACCGTTACATGCTCACGTGTCATTCTGCTGACAAGAAAAGTCGGGATCTGTGAGGAATCTGCAAAGGGTTCCCCGAACATGGACGGCAGCTGCGGAATCACCGCCAGTGCATCCTCGTCGGAGATGTAGATTTCCGTATGTTCCGTGCCCAGATGCTGTGCAATTTCCTTTGCATATGCAGCTTCGTTGTACTTCGGGTCATTCATGCCGATGGTAAAGGTTCTGACCTTGCCAGGATCAAGGGACTGCATCAGAGAAACCACCGTTGAACTGTCAATTCCGGCAGAGAGAAAGGCGCCGACCGGTACATCTGCGACCATCTGCCCTGCAATTGCCTGTTTCATGAGCCGTTCCAGCTCATCTGCCGCTTCCTGTTCACTTCCGGTAAACAGATGCTCCTGACCGTATACGGCCTTTTCTTCCATGGACCAGTAGGTGGCGATCTGCGGGTCTGACGGTGCATAAGGCGCACGGATCCGCAGAATCGTTCCGGGCAGCAGCTTATAGATCTGCTCATAAATGGAATACGGTGCAGGAATATAGCCATAGGTAAAGTACAGATCCAGTACCTTCTGATTCACCGGATTCTGAAACCCGTCCAGTTCCCGGAAACAGCCGACATCGGAAGCAAAGGTGAAGCACCCGTTCACAAAGCCGTAGTACAGCGGCTTCTCTCCGATACGGTCACGGATCAGTGTGATCTCTCCGTTTTCATGATCATAAAGTCCGATGGCGAACATCCCCTTGCAGAAGGCAAGTGTCTTCTCGATGCCATAGGCTTCGAAGGCTTCCAGAAGAACCTCGGTGTCAGAACTGCCTCGAAATGCGGTAACACTGCCGTCCTTCAGAAGTTTATCTGCCAGTTCCTTATAGTTATAGATTTCTCCGTTATAGGTCATGGTATAGCGGCCGCTGTGTGACGTCATGGGCTGGGCACCGCCTGCAGACAGATCGACAATGGACAGACGCTGATGTCCGAAGACCACCCTGTGATCTTCACTGCTCCAGGTACCGTCAGCATTGGGACCGCGCTTTTTCATATGGCGTTTCATCCGCTCGATATTTTCTTTCCAGTCTCCCGTAAAATTACATATTCCGGCAATTCCGCACATAATCTGCCTTTCCGCTGCATGCTGTCACGATGCTGTCACATTTGCCTCTGAAACTACTTTTCCTGCGTAAGAACCGTCCAGTCCTGATCTGCGATTCTCTGCTGAATCGTCTTCTCCGCCTCGCTGTACTGCTGCTGATATAACGTATAGGCATCATCCCAGGAAGCATAAGCCGGGTCGCCGCGTCTGTCGGTGAAGTCATAATTGGCCTTCAGATACTTTTCCAGATAGGCCGTCACCTTCGCACCGCCCTGTGCATTCATATGGTTGCCGTAGTCTGTAAAATCCTCTGCAGCATTGACACCGACACCCGCATAGTCATTGTTCATGTTCAGGAACTTATAGCCATAGGATTCGATGATGTCCTCCATATAATTGTAGTTCTCCTGCTTCTCATCGGTCAGAAGATACGGCGTTACGATAAAGAGTGCATCCTGGTGCGCCGCCTTGAGTTCCTCCAGCATCTTTCGCAGATATTTCTCCTGCACCGCTTCAACCGGTGTCCGCTTCTCATCCGCAGAAGCGTCATAGAGTGTGGTCGGTCCGACCTTGTCCTCTGTCACGTATCCCTTCAGATCATCAGGATAGCTGTATGTGAAGTCCCGCAGCTGTGACCAGAGTACCATGGTCTTCCAGTTCGAATGGTATTTGAAGATATCAAAGTAATAGGTATAGCGTTCTGAAATGTCCGGGACCATGGCATTGATCGTCTGAATCCGGTTCCATGAATAGCGCATGTTATCCGTAACTTCTCTGGTATGTGCCATATTGCCGATCATGTCTTCTTCATTTGCCGCATACATGCGCATCTCGAAAATAAAGAGCTTCGGCTTCTGCGTCTTCAGCGCTTCCTTCACAAGATAATAGCCGGCAACGGGACGCTGCATGTTCGAAGAGAGCAGGTACGTCGCTATACCGGTGTCACCCCAGATCTTCGGCGTTGCATAGCACGGATATACAGGGCTTGAGCCGATGATGATCGCATCAATGCTGTTCTTCGGTTCTGAATAAAAGCCCGCAAAGCGGTCCTTGACGTCTCCGTTCATCCGGACCACATAGGTCACGGATACAAGCAGAAACAGGAAGATCAATATGAAGCTGATGGTTTTGATGATTTCTTTTTTTGTCATAATCCTCTTAAAAACCCTGATAAATAAACTCTGCGGCGCTGTAACCCGGGCCGTACTGTCCCAGCAGAATCACATAGAATAAAAGTGCGAACCAGATCAGCCAGCGTACCGGAAGCTTCCTGCCCGCAATGCTGTCCCTGATGCTGTGACGGGAATATTCCTCTCCTTTGGCTTCTGCACGGAGTTCTCCCCGGTACTGCGTTACGGAGACGCTGATCAGAATAACAAGTGATACTAATGTAACACCCCACTGGATCCAGTCCAGTCCGAGATCGAAGATCCCGCCCTGCGAAATGATTCCGGAACCTCCGAAACAGAATCCCTCACGCAGCATCCGAAGCGCCTGAAATGAAGAATCCGCACGGAAGAAAACAAAACCGATATTGACCAGGAAGAAAGTACGGATGACACGGACCGCATTGGCGAAGCGTCCTTCCATGTTGATATGCATCTTTTTCCCGAACAGGAATACCCAGAACGGCAGCGTGGCTTCACCGAATACAATATAAAACCAGTGCAGAACACCGGAACCGATCACGTATTTCAGATCTCCGCCATGCCACAGACCGACCGCGGTCCACAGGATCAGCATGGCCAGCCAGGTGTTGAGCTGCTTGCCGGTTTTCTTGCCGAAGCGCTTACGGAATCGCTTCCCCTGCTTCATAAAGAACTGTGAGCGAAGGAGCGGATAAAATACATGTTCTCTCATCCACACACCGAGTGTGATGTGCCATCTGCGCCAGTATTCCGAAATGTTTCTGGCCAGAAACGGAACATCAAAGTTCTCCGGCAGATGCAGGCCGAAGGTCTCGGATATCCCCAGCACAATATCCATACAGCCGGAAAAGTTCGTATACAGCTGAAATGCAAAGCAGACTGTCCCGAGCCAGATATAGGGTCCCTGGAAATTTGTGTCATCACTGTAAATCGTATCCACGACAAGTCCCAGACGCTGTGAAATCACAAGTTCCTTGAAAAAGCCCCACAGCATACGCTGCATTCCGGCTGTCAGGTTTTTATAAGATAACGGATGCTTTTCAAAGAACTGCGCGCCGTCATCCCGGAGCTGTACAATCGGTCCGGAAATCATCAGCGGAAAATACATGCCGTACAGTGCCACTTTCAGAAAGTTCGTCTGAATCTGTGCAATTCCATTGTAGCAGTCCAGAAAATATCCGACCAGAATAAAGGTGTAGAAAGAAAGTCCGAGCGGTGCGACAAGATTTCCGCCGCTGATGAATTTCGTATATTTGAGAGCAATCAGAATTCCCAGCAGAACCGCAAGCTCTGTCAGCATGACCGCACGCCTTCTGCGTACTGCTTCCTGCGGCAGTTTCTTAAGCACCTGCAGCAGACCCCAGGTCAGGGTCACCGCAACAAGCGGATAAATGATCAGGACACTGTTTCCCGACAACAGATAATAGACCGCACTGGCGGTCACGAGTACCAGCCATTGCAGTCTTCCGGGCACAAGATAATATAAAATTAAAACCACTGCGTAAAAACACAGAAAATAAAATGAAGTAATATCCATAAATTCAGTTTTCCAGAAGTTCAATCATTCCCATATTGATCTGCATCAGGAACGCAACCTTCCGTCCATCGATACAGGGCGCTTCTCTCGGCGGCTGAATCACACTGTAGCCTTTTGCCTCCAGCTCTTCCAGCGCAGCGTCAAGATCCGCTACCTGATAGCAGATATGATAGGGTGTATTTTTATAGCGTTTGAGAAGCGGATAAAGCGGAGATTCCTTCCCGGCCGGTTCCACCAGTTCAATGCGGTAGCCGCCGCTGACGAGAAACGCGATGTTCACATCACGCCCTGCATCATATGCAGCTGCCCGTTCCACCGTATAGCCCAGCTGCTCCATCTGCGCCTGTGTCTTCTTCAGATTCTTGGTCAGATAACCAACATGATGTATCTGCATGGATGCTCTGCCTTCCTTACTTTGTTATTTTGCCTGCTGCAGAATAATGTCCACCATTTCTCCGACATTCTTCATGGCAACAACCTGTCCCATGGAGAATTTGATGCCGAACTCCTGCTCGATTGCATTGATCAGGTTGATGTGCTCAAGAGAATCCCAGCCGTCTACATCCTTTGCTGTCGTTGCATCGGTCACAGTCAGCTCATCCTCATCAAAAACATCCTGAAATACCGGATTCAGTCTTTCATATACTTCTTCTCTCGTCATTTTCATTCTCCTTATCCTGTGCTCATTCGTATTCCGTATCTTTACTGCGTAACTGCAATGAAATGATTCCGGTTCTGATATGCGGTGCCGATACAGAACTTCCATGTACTGTTGCCTTCTGCATCTTCACTGATCTTTTCAAATCCCATCAGCCGGTAAAACTCCTGTACCATATGATTCTTGGCCGTCGGATAATAATAACCGTATATGGTCTGTACGCCCTGCGCTCCGGCAGTCTTTACCAGCGCATCCATCATGGCATATTCCATGTCACGTTTCAAGACCCTGCAGCTCATCAGCCACAGGTCCATATGCAGTTCGTCTCCCTGCCTGTGCCCTGCCAGAAGGGATACGATGCCGTTATCTCCGAATCTGTCTTCCAGTCTTCCGTAGAGTGTAATGCTGCAGGAATCTGCCGCCAGCTGCGCAATGTCTTCCTGTGTATACCGCTTTGTCGTCAGATTGAACTGATTGCTCTTATTCGTCAGCTGTGCGATTCTCGGAAAATAAAGCTCCTCAAACGGACGGATCGTCGCTTTCATTTCCAGCGATTCCAGGTACTGTCCGTAATCTGCAAAGCTGCTCTGCAGCTGCTGTCTCTGCTGATTTTCCTTATACATCTCATTCCGCTTGCGGTCATCGTCCGAAAGGTTCGTGACCTCAAAGAACCCGGAATGGTCGAGCACCCTGATGTAATTCTCAGGACTTCCGATTTCCGGTGCGCAGGCGCCCGGCACCTGCTGGCGGATAATTTCACGTTCTGCAGGATTATCATCCACAAAGACCATGCTCTCCGGCAGAATATTCAGCTGCTGTGCAATCTCTTCAAAGTTCCTGCTCTTGGGCTCCCAGTTGGCTTTGATACAGATAAAATCATCCGGTCTGAGTACGCCGTCCGGATGATTGAGTCCCGCGGCTGCATTCTCTTCTTCATTCTTACTGTCCACATTCAGGATCACACCCAGATCCTTCTGTGCCTTAATATAACTCTGGAACTCGGAATAGACCTGTCCGAGATTGGTTTCCTTACCGATTTCGATTCCGGAAACACCGTCATCACCGATCACGCCGCCCCACAGGGTATTGTCCAGATCCATAACGAGTGATTTCTTATTCTTCCCGTAGACCGACTTGATGATATTGGCTACATTGAAGGAAAGTGAAGGAATCGCGGGCACGCACAATGCATATTTGTACATATGCCAGTACAGCGGATCCGCCCACCGGTCCAGTCCGTAACAGGAAGAAAGATAATTGATGTCATTGATATAGAAGCTGTCGGTTCCTGCCGCATAATCATAGAACATTCCGTTCAGACGATGCAGAAAATGCATTCTGCCGTGCAGATCCACAACGTCACGGTTTCCCATCAGCCGGTAAAAAGGCTGCTCGAAATTGTTCTGTATGATCGGACAGTGAAAGGTTTCCTTCAGCTTCTGCCACATGTTTTCATAATAACAGTAGGTATTGTTCAGTTTATCTTCCACCGCCTTTGCATCATCTGCAAGGGACGGATATTCTGTAATATTCCGGTTGCTGGTATGGATATAGATCATATCCGGATGGAACGAAAGAAGCTCTTCTCCGGGAAACATTGCATCCTGCCAGAACTGGCCGTACTCTGATTCATAGAAGGAAGGTTCGATTCCGTAATTCAGAAGAAACAGCTCCAGGATACGGATAATATCATGTGTGGTTGATCCGCCGAGTACGGCAATATTCTTATGAATCCGCTTCGTGCCGTCGGCAAGAAGTTCCTTTCTGATGTGCTTTGACTTTTTTAACAGCAGATCACTGTCAAAGGGATATTCCAGTTCCTTCATCCGTTTTTCCTTTCACTTCTTCATTATTTCATCAGTCCGTCCAGATAGCTCTTCCATCTGGCATTGATCTTCTCCGGACTGTATTCTTTCTGCACCAGTGCAGCCTTCTGTCCCATCTGAAATGCCCTTGCCGGGTCCTCCATCAGATACCGGAGGCTTTCCGCCATTTTATCCACATTCCCGACCGGTGTCAACAGGCCGTTCTCTCTGTCCTGAATCAGGTCACGCGGTCCGCCGCACGGACAGTCCGTGGAAATACAGGGAATTCCGAGCGACATGGCTTCGATCAGTGCATTCGGCATCCCTTCCTGATCGGAGCTGAGTACAAATATCCCCGAACGGCTGATTTTTTCGGGTATGTTATCCACAATTCCTGCGAACTGCACCTTCTTCTCCACATGAAGTTCTGCAGAGAGCTGCTCCAGTGCATGCCTTGACGGGCCGTCCCCGTACAGGATCAGCTGATACATGGGATGCTCTCCGGTCACTTTGGCAAAGGCTCTGATCAGTAACGCCTGATTTTTATTCTCATCAAGTCTGCCCACAGATACAATGGTCTTATCTCTTTCTTTTCCGGCAAACGGAGTTCTCATGAATGCCGGATGAATGGAATTGGGCAGGATCACCGCACGCTCCTGTATGGCCCGCGGGAAATATGCCATGGCACCGTTTGTCTGCAGTACCACCCCTGCCGCATGGCGGAATGTGGATAACATTGCCATTCTCAGGAGTCTTTGTGCATATTCTCTTGAAGGATTCGACCTGACGGATACAACCACCGGAATTCCGAGGCCAAAGGACGTCATGATCGCCATCACATTGTTCTTGCCGCTGAAGGACAGGATCAGATCCGGATGAAGGGATGTCCAGATGCTGCGGAGTCTGTCGCAGCGTTTCTGAAATCCGTTAAGACGGCCTCCCGCCTCTTCCTGCGCAACTGCGGAAAAGACACGGTCAATCTCCGGTTCACCTGCTTTGCAGCCGCCATGGAGAGAAACCTGCGCCGGTTCGCCATCCACTGTCAGTACGCTGCATATATCAGAACCGGAAGCAGCTTCAGAATCAGAACCTGCTTTACTTCCGATCCGGAGCACTTTCCATGCCGCATGCGGAACTTCATATTCCGTTACGGCCAGGTACGTGGTCACGAACGTGACCCGGTAGCCCTCACTGCAGAAATACTGCGCAAGGTTCACCATCACACGCTCCGCACCGCCCTTCTGAAGCGATCCGATATACATTGCAATATGCTTCTGACCGGAATTATTTGTACTGTTCATATTCATACCACTGCTGGAAGACAAAGAATGACCATGCAATCTTGGAATAATTGCCACCCGTTGCCGGACCCGCATCCCCCTTTGCCAGATAATCACTGATAAATTTTGATACATACGGCGCATCAAAAATATGCTGCCTTCTCAGATAATCCGTGCTGCTGTAGTCGATCATCTTATCCCGCAGCGGGCCGCGCAGCCACTGATCAAGCGGTACGCCGAAGCCGACTTTCGGACGGTCCAGAAGTTCTTTCGGGATATAGTCATAGGCAATGTCCTTCAGGATATGCTTCTTATCTCCGTTACAGTATTTGAAGCGATGCGGAATCCGGAAGGAGTACTCCATTACCGCGGTATCCATGATCGGACATCTGGCTTCAAGTGAATACTTCATGGAGGCACGGTCCATCTTGGTCAGGATATCTCCCGGAAGATAGGTATCCATGTCCAGCAGCATTCTGCGGATCTGCCAGTTATGAACCGGATAGGTGGTTTCTACCGGATATTTACAGGGCAGCTGATGATTGGGGATCATCTGATACATCTGCAGATAATCCAGTGAAGTCATCGGAATGTCCATCCGCTCTTTTCCATCCATGAATGCATGTGCCGCCCGGATATAGCCATCGGAGCAGAACTGCACCTTGGTCTCCGGATCACGGTTCTCCGCCACGACACGTACACGCAGCGGCATGCGGTCCAGCAGTCTTCCGTTTCCGGCAGGGATCTGTCCCAGCAGATTCACCGCGCCGCCGGCAAGATCGAGCTTCTGTGCCTGAGCAACGTTCTCATAGATATTATAACCGCAGAAGAATTCATCTCCGGCATCTCCGGACAATGCAACCGTTACGTCCTGTCTTGCCAGCTTGGACACCAGCATGGTCGGGATTTCGGAACTGTCTGCAAACGGTTCATCAAAGTATTTCGGAATGCTTTCCACCAGATCAAACATTTCACGCTCGTCGATGTACAGTTCTGTATGATTGGTGCCCAGGTGCTTTGCCACCTCTTTGGCATACTGTGCTTCGTTATAGTTCTTTTCATTGAAGCCGATGGTAAAGGTTCTGACCGGAGTATCTGAATGTTCCTGTGCAATCGCAGTCACCAGTGAAGAATCATAACCGCCGCTCAGGAAGGTACCCAGCGGAACATCTGCGATCATACGGTCCGCAACTGCTTTCTGCAGCCGCTTTTTAAGTCCGGCCTTTGCTTCCTCATAATTTCTGACCGGATGTGCGTTCATCTCGGTATAAGCCTTGCGGATATCCCAGTACTTCCAGATTTTCACCTTCCCGAGATGGAACTGCAGAATACTGCCGGGTGCAAGCTTGTAGACATTCTCATAAATACTCTCCGGGGCATTGATATACTGCTGATAAAGATATCTGGCCAGCACTTCACGCCTGATCTCTCTGCGAAAACCCGGACACTTCATAAACGGCTTCATTTCAGAAGCAAATACGATATTTTCTCCGTCCAGCCAGTAATAAAGCGGTTTCTTGCCGATCCGGTCACGGATCAGAAACACATCATCTGTCTGCGCATCATAGAGTGCGATGGCAAACATGCCATGCATATGGTTCACACAGTCGATGCCCCACTTGAGGTATGCCGCGATGATAACCTCTGTATCACAGCTGGATTTGAACGGGTAATCTGAAAGTTCTTCCTTCAGTTCCTGAAAATTGTAGATCTCGCCGTTATAGGTTACGCGGATCCGGTCATCCGGTGAATGCATCGGCTGATGCCCCAGCATGGACAGATCCAGGATGGAAAGACGCCTCTGTGCAAAGCCGATTGTATAGCCGTCATGAAACGGATAGATCTCCACGCCGCTGTCATTCGGTCCGCGATGATACATCGTATCATTCATGATCCGAAGCTCATCCTCTGTTATTCTGTTTCTGGATACATAACCGCATATTCCGCACATATAAATCCTCCAAATTTCAGCATTTCTTCCCATGCGCGATCACTTCGCCCAGGTATTCCCGCCACTGCTCATAGATCGCCTTGGTTCCTGCAATCTCTGAAAGATTCCGGGCTTCTGCGCCCATACGCTCTGCTTCCTCCGGGTGTTCGATGAGGTAACAGATTCCGTCTGCAAGTGCCTTCGGATCTCTGACCGGTACGAGCAGTCCGTTCTCATGATCACGGATGATCATCCTCGGTCCGCCGCACGGACAGTCTGTGGATACCACAGGCAGTCCCATGGCCATTGCTTCCATCAGAGAGTTCGGCATTCCTTCATAGCTTGAGGAATAGGCGAATACTGCCGCTTCCGGAATCTCCTTCTCCAGACTGTCGCTTCCGCCCATCAGTCTGACACAGTCCTGCAGATGAAGCGCGCTGATCTTCTCCTGAATCTGCTGCAGCGTTCCGTCTTCACTGTCCGGCCCGTAGATCTTCAGGATATAGTCCGGATGCTTTGCATGCACCTGCGCAAATGCTTCCACCAGCATCGGCTGGTTTTTGAAATCCACGATCCGCGCCACATTGACAACTTCCTTTCTGCGCGATGTCACCACCGGAAGTCCGACATATTTGTCATTGATCGGATTCAGAATCACCCTGGAATTATCCTGCAGCCTCGGAGCAAAAAAGGCTTTTGCATCTTCCGTCTGAAATACCGCGCCCGCTGCTCTTCCAAAAAAGAGCGCCGTCTGCAGCTTATCCGTAATTGAACTGTAATATTTCACCGGGTCGATCCGGACAGAGATCACAACCGGAACGCCGGTATGTCTGCATGCCATCAGTGCACGGTACAGCGCCCTTTTGGCAAATGCTGCAATCACATCCGGTTTTTCTTCCAGTAAAAAGGTATGCAGATAACGGATTCTGAGGAAAAACTTTGTCACACGTGACTTTCCCTCATCCTCCGGCTTCAGTCCGACATGAACTCTTTTCACCTGCGGATCGAGCACGAATTCATCCGGATCCGTCCATTCTGTCGCCACAACCACTTCATACCCTTCTGCAGCAAACTGATTGGCCAGATTCGTTACCACACGCTCTGCGCCGCCATGTGTCAGACAGTTTAAATGGAATGCAATCTTCGACATCTGTTCTCCTTCAGGAAAGAATCTGTTCAAAAATCCGTTTCAGATCTTCTCTGTATCGTTCCGGCTGATAGATCTCCGCCCGTTCTCCGGCCTTCTCGCCATACTCTTTCATCCGGGCCGGGTTATCCAGCATACGGATCATTTCACAGGCAAGGTCCTGGTCTTCTCTGGTAATATGCGCTGCATCAGGATCTTCATGTGCATCCATATCCGGCACCAGTACACCATATGTTCCGTCCAGCGTATCCTTTACAGAAGCACCGTCCGGGATTTCCTCCTGAACTCTGTTCAGTTCTTCTTCTGAAAGCAGAATTTCCCGCGGACCGGTCCTGCAGTCTGCCGCAATTACCGGTCTGCCAAGTGCCATCGCTTCAAGAAGTGCATTCGGGAAGCCCTCATGATTGGAGGACAGCACATAGAGATCGCTGGCTGCCACATACGGGAACGGATTTTTCCGCACTCCCGGAAAAGCGACTCTGTCACCGATTCCCAGCTGCCGCGCCATCTCTTCGTATTTCGTAAAGTCTCCGGCGCCCATGATGATCAGCCTGGCCTGCGGATGTGATGCTGCCAGAATGGAAAAAGCCTTGATCAGATGCCAGAAACCCTTGATATAGTCATTTCTCCCGACAGAAATCAGAATCTGCAGGCGATGCCCGTCCTGTGCCTGCGGAAACGGGAAATCATCAATCCGCTCCCTGCTCATCTCCTGTATACCCTTCACATCCAGAGGATTATAGATATAGCTGCTCCGGTCATAATGAAAGTCGCAGCTCAGCTCCCGCATAATCTCCTTTGAACAGGACAGAACCTGATCAGACTTTCTGCAGAACAGCCTGACCTGATCCGGATTCTCCATATCGGTCGAACAGCGCAGTCCTGTCAGTACTTTTTCTCCTGCACGCGAAAACACATTGACATAGTTTGCAGAAGAACCGAAACTGTAGGCAATATCGATTTTTTTTTCTTTTTTGATTCTGCGGACCTTCTGTACTCTCTTCAGAAGATTGACGGCTTTCTGTGCCTTACCCTTGCTGCTGGGAACATTGATGTCGATCAGCTCAAGCCCTTTCACATCATAATTGATGTTCTCCGCACTGAAAATCAGTATGGTTACATTGTAATAAGGTTCCATCAGCCTCGCCGTCTGCACACACACGCGCTCAAAGCCGCCCTGATGAAGCATCGGTACGATCAGTAACAGATTTTTTTTCATCGCGTTCACCCCTGTCAGAAATGACCGTTTTCATAGAAATAAGTCATCATCATTGCCTGCGTACTCACATCAAATCCCGCACTGCGGATCCTGTCCGTAATATAGGGAGAAGATCCCAGCCGGTCTCCGATTGCATATTCCGAAACCGGTTCTCTGCCTTCCGGCAGTTTTTCCTGCGCTTTTCTGTCTTCTGCGTCTGCATTCTCCAGCATCAGATCCTGAATGATCTTTTCCGCCCATACCTGCGGCGGGAGATCAATACTCATCCTGCTGACCAGTTCTGTCAGATCCACCTCGGTGGTAATCGCATCGGAAATCAGGCACTGCAGTCCTGACGCCTGCGCTTCCACAACCGTTCCCGGCAGTCCTTCATATCTGGACGGGAAACAGAAATAGTCCATTGCCTGATAGAACTCGCTGACATTACTTCTGTTATTCATGAACATGACCGCCGCAGAAATGTGCAGTTCTTCCGCCAGCTTCCTGCAGTTCTCCATGAGCTCGCCTTCTCCCAGCAGCATCAGCCGGAGCGGAAGCCCGTGAAGAATGGCATACCGGTTCTGATCATCGCATTCGACCATCTTCACCAGCTCTGCAAAGACGCGCAGCAGGTATTCATGATTCTTGGCATAATGAAATCTGCCGACATGGCCGATGACCACTGCATTATCCAGTTTCAGCTCTGTACGGATCCTGGTACGCTTTTCCGGATCAAAGGCAAATTTCTGCACGTTAATGGCATTGGGGATCACTCTTACCTTACCGGCATCCACGAGTGCATCTCCGTATACCTTCCGGCCCGCGTCCTCCGTACAGGTGAATCGGAAATCCACCGTCTTTTCATTCTGAAGCGGTTTGCGCAGAAGGTTGGTGACGATACCCTTAAGTCCCGGATCCGTGCCGCCGCTTCTTACATGCGAGCAGACAATCTGCGCGCCGTATTTTCTGGCAATCGGCAGGTATATGGCTGCCGTGCTCGTCATATGCCCCTGCACTACCTTCCATATTCCCTGATGCGTCCGGAAAAAAGTTTCCAGCGCCCTGCGGTATTCTGCCGGATTGGTTCCCTGAAACCGCGGAACCGCATAGATTCTGCCGCCCAGCCTTAAAATATCAGAATCAAAATAGTCCGGCTCCCGGACACTCATCAGTTCATCCGACGTCGGACATCTTTTACCGGTTCTGTCCGGTTCTGTATGTACCAGAAAATCAAACTGGATCCTGTCGCGGTCAATATTACGGTACAGATCCATAATACGGCTCTCTGCACCGCCAAGACCGACTCTGCCGAACACATGAAGTACCCGGACCGGTGTTTCTGCTCCTGCTTTCATTTCGTTTTCTCCACAAATATAGACTGAATCAACCTCTGTGAATGGCATGTACCGCCGTGTACTTGGCTTTCGCCATCCAGTACTCCTTCAGGTGGTGCAGCCAGCTGCCTTTTTCCGCCGGATAATACAGATACTCCGGAAACGGAATCAGATCTGCAGTCCGGAACAGTGTTTCGTAATATGCAAAATCCTTTTCCTCCATGGTATTGACATGTACCACAAAGGTCACTGCACCCTTTCTGTCTGACTTCATCGCCAAGCTTCTGCGATAGGAAATGGGATAGAAGGTGATCCCCTGCCAGGTATAAGGTGCCCTTCCGAATCCGTCTGTCATGCGGTAGAATCCGTTTTCCTTCAATGCACGCAGCGTATTGTAATCATAGGAATGAGACGGGGCCATGAAAAAATCTGTCGACACATTATGCGCTTCCATGATCGCCCTTGCTTCCCTCAGCATCTGGCTCTGCTTCTCATAGGGAACCCCCGCAAATTCAGACTGACGGTTCAGTGGCAGGAGACCTCCGCGGTTCGTGGTATATACATGATGATACCCGTGCATCGCGATGATCCAGCCCTGCTGCTGTATCGAAATGATTTTGTCCCAGAACTCTTCCCTTGGCGGATCAATACTCAGTTTTTCGTCTTTATTATCCGGTACCACACCGATCAGCGGCTTGACGCCGTAGCTGTCCAGCAGCGCCTTGAACCGGTCAAACTTCTGCCAGTCCATATCCGGTGTGATGTCGTCCATTCTGACTGCAATTCTCATAAGTTTGCTTTATACCACTCAATCGCGAGCATGATTCCTGCCTTGAAATCGTAGGAAGGATCATAGCCCAGATTTTTTCTGGCCTTGGAAATATCCGCATTGGAATCACGGATATCGCCTGCGCGGGGCGGTCCGAAGACCGGCTCCACCTGTACCCCGAGTGCCTGACACAGATCATGGTAAACATCGATCAGATATTCACGTCCGCCTGCGCCGATATTGTATGCCGTACCTGCTGCCTCGGAGGAAGCAAGACATGCACGCATATTGCCTTCAATGACATTATCAATATAGGTAAAGTCACGGGACTGACGGCCATCACCGTTAATCGTGGGAACCTCACCGTTCATCAGCATCTTCAGGAATTTCGGAATCACTGCGGCATAGGCACCGTTCGGATCCTGTCTTCTGCCGAATACGTTGAAATAACGCAGTCCATAGGTATCCAGTCCGTATAATGACTTATACAGCTTGCCGTATTCCTCATCTGTCTTCTTGGTCAGCGCATAGGGAGACAGTACGTTTCCTTCTCCGCCTTCCTGTTTGGGCAGCTTTGTGGAATCGCCGTAAACAGAAGAACTGGAAGCGTAAACGAACTTCTTTACGCCGTTCTGTCTTGAAGCCTCCATCATGTTCAGTGTACCGCGGATATTGATCTCCTCATACAGAAGCGGCATCTCAATGCTTCTCGGAACACTTCCCCATGCAGCCTCATTCATGACATAGGACACGCCGTCCGTCGCCTTTTTGCATGCCTCAAGATCTCTGATATCCTCCTGAAGGAAGGTAAAATCAGGATTTTCCATAAACGGCTGGATATTCTCAATATGTCCGGTAGACAGGTTATCCATACATCTGACTTTATATCCCTTGTTCAGGAGCGCTTCGCAGATATTGGAACCGATAAAGCCGGCACCGCCGGTAACCAGAAAAACACTGTCCTTCGGAAAAACAATTTCGTTAAAACCCATAACATCTCCTTACGTGCAATATCAGATTACAGTCTCCAGTAGTCGAATTCCGGCGCCTGATAATCCTTCATTTCATAAATTCCCTTCAGATCCATCAGAACCTTTGTCTTATGGGAAGGATTGAAGAACTTCTCCATGTCAGCCCTGCCGTACGGAACGAATTCCTTATGAGCAACGGCTACAATGACTGCATCCATATTCTTTACATCATCCATGCTGTTGAAGGAAATGCCGTACAGGCGCTTTGCTTCATCCGCATCTGCCTCCGGATCCACCACGATCGGGGTGATTCCGTATTCGCCAAGTTCCTTATAGATATCAATGACCTTGGTATTACGGGTATCCGGGCAGTTCTCCTTGAAGGTAAAGCCAAGGATGGCCACCTTTGCGCCCTTGACCGGTACATCATGTGCGATCAGGTTCTTGACGCAGCATTCTGCAATATATTTGCCCATGTCATCATTGATCCGTCTTCCGGACAGGATGATCTGGGAATGATAGCCGAGGGATTCTGCCTTATAGGTCAGATAGTACGGATCAACACCGATACAGTGACCGCCGACAAGACCCGGTGCAAACGGCAGGAAATTCCACTTTGTGCCTGCAGCCTGCAGAACGGATTTGGTATCAATATTCATTTCATGGAAGATCATGGACAGCTCATTCATGAAGGCAATGTTAATATCACGCTGGCTGTTCTCGATTACCTTTGCAGCCTCTGCCACCTTGATGGACTGTGCACGGTATACGCCTGCAAGTGCCACCAGACTGTAAACCTTTGCTACTGTATCAAGTGTCTCTTCATCCATACCGGATACGATCTTGGTAATGGTTTCCAGACGATGCACCTTATCGCCGGGGTTGATACGTTCCGGTGAATAACCGATCTTGAAATCAACGCCGCACTTCAGTCCGGATTCCTGCTCCAGAATCGGAATGCAGATGTCTTCGGTAACACCCGGATAAACCGTGGACTCATAAACAACCACTGAACCCTTTGTCAGGTATTTTCCAAGTGTATGGCTGGCTCCCTCTACCGGAGACAGATCCGGTGTATGGTCATCATTTACCGGTGTCGGAACTGCTACAATATGGAATTTGCATTCACGCAGCTTCTCCGGATCCGCAGTAAATTCAACCGTTGTATTCTTTATGGCGTCATCACCGACTTCTCTCGTAGGATCAATTCCTCTGTGATACAGATCCACCTTGGCCGCATTGAAATCATATCCGACCACCTTGATCTTCTTTGCATAGGCAACCGCAATCGGCATGCCGACATATCCAAGTCCCACAAGAGAAAGTTTCTCTTCTCCGCTTAACAGCTTCTCATATAAATCCATTCTGTTTACCTCTCTTAAATATAAGCGTTTCCGCTGATATGGCGATCAGGATAAAATCTCACCGATTTTATCCATATACGCATCTATTATACACTGTCTGTCAAATTCACGCTCCATCTTTTTCCGCGCTGCAAGCCCCATCTGCGCGCGCTTTTCGGGCGTTGTCTCCATGAACCGTGTCATCGCCTGAATCAGGGACTGCGCATCTCCTGCGGTAAAGAGGAATCCTGTCGTACCGTCTTCCACAAGTTCCCTGCAGCCGCTGATATCGGATGCCAGCACCGGGCGTCCCGTTGCCGATGCTTCCATCAGTACATTGGACATTCCTTCATGCCAGGACGGCATGACCACGGCGTCCGCTTCACGCAGGTACGGATGAATATCCTTCTGATAGGGGATCACCTTCAGCATGCCCCTGGCCGTCAGTTCATCCAGGCGCGTCTGATAATCCTCGTCACAGTAACCGATCGTCGCCATGGAGACAAGATCTCCGTACTTCTCATGCATTGCCTGCGCTGCCGCAAGGTACTCATCCGTTCCCTTCTCGCGCATCAGCCGCCCGATATAGACAAATCTCGTGACGTCATCCTGATGTCCCGGGTAGGGTTCCTGCGTATGACGCTTTAAATCCACGCCGGAGCCGCCGACCAGCTGATCTGCCTTTCCCCTGATGCCCAGTGTTCTGAAAATGTCCCGGTTCTCAGCATTCTGGAAAAAAATACATTCACAGCCCTTCAGGCCTGCGCGGTACATTCTGACAATCAGCTTCTTCGTGAAGCCTTCCCGTTCAAAGGTACTGCCAAGACCCGTAATGGTCGTAATATAGGGAATATGAAGTCTGCGGCACAGATATCCGCCGTATATGTTGGGTTTGATGGTATAGGTGATGACCAGATCCGGTTTCTCCTCTTTCAGAAGTTTCCGGTACGAGCGGATGAGCCGAAGATCCTGCACCGGATTCATGCCCCTTCTGTTAATCTCCGTATGGATCACGCGGCAGCCTTCCTCTGCAATATCTTTTGTACGCAGATCATCCGGAAGACTTGTCAGAACTTCATGTCCCGCTTTCAGAAGGCGCAGCAGCAACTCGTTCCGGAAGTCATACAGACCGCCGGAGGAATTGGCCAGAATCAGTACTTTACTCATACAGCTGATCTCCTGCCTTAAACATGACTTCATTGTATTTCATCATATAAATGCCTTCCGCATAATCTCCGATTGTAACCGGATTCTCCTGTCCCTGCAGGTTGCGGATGACTGCGGCCGGTGTATTGACGCCGCATCCGTAGGCATGCGGGAAGCCGCCGCCGAATCTCGGGTTTACTTCTGACAGATACCATTTTCCGTCAATCAGGAACAGATCAATATCAATCATTCCGCGGAAGCCGCATTTTTCCACAAAGGCTCTGATCCGTTCAAACAGTTCCGGATCCTTTACAGAAACGGACTTATCCGTCTCTCCCGCACGCATCTTGATCTTTTTCTTCAGGAAAATGGAAGTGCATTTACCGGAAATCAGATCGATATAAACGTCTGCGCCGTATTCCTGTCCGTTCATGTATTCCTGGATCATCAGATCATCATAGATGCAGAACAGTGTTTCAATCTCCGCATCCGTCGTCACACGGTTGATATTGATACTGGCGCTTCCCTTCTGCGGCTTTACGAATACCGGATAGGAAATCTCTCCCGCCTTTTTGGCCTTCATGAATTCCTTCCGGTCAATATAGCACTTCGCTGTGCGGATTCCGTTCTCCTGCAGCAGCTGATACATTCTGTACTTATCAAGACATGTCTCACACAGGTCATAGGAAGACACGACCGGTGTCACACCGATCTCTTCAAAACGTGCTCTCTCCTTTGCCAGAAGGGACAGTTCCGGATCAATCAGGGAAAAAACACCCGTGATCTCTTCCTTTCTGCAGATTTCCAGCACCTTTTCAATATAGCCGTCTGCCGTGATGGGCGGTACCAGATAGGCCAGATCCGCATCATAGATGGCAGGCGCAATGTTGCTGCAGTCTGTCGCAATGATTTTGCCCTGCGATCCGAGCTCCTTTTTAAAATACTGGACTACCTTGTCTCTGGTTCCTGCACTTAAGATCAGAATGTTTGTCATATCCGTTACCTCTGTTATTTTCCCAGCTGCTGTCTGCGGTAAATATCAAAATCCACTGTGGTCTGCTCCTCGCCGGACTGTACGCCCGTGTGATGAAGCACCCTGTCAACCGTCATGCCGATGATCTTCATATCCATGGCAAACGAACAGTTCCTGACATATTCCACGTCATAGCGGAAGCGGTCCTCCCAGCCGATTGCATTGCGGCCGTTGACCTGTGCAAGCCCTGTCAGTCCCGGGCGTACATCATGGCGATGTGCCTCTTCCTCTGTATACCATGGAAGATATTTCACAAGAAGCGGTCTGGGACCGATAAAGCTCATATCACCCTTTAAGATATTGATAAACTGCGGGAGCTCATCCAGGCTGGATGCACGAAGCGCCCTGCCGAACTTTGTAAGGCGCACGGAATCCGGCAGAAACTCTCCGTTTTCATCTCTGGCATCTGTCATGGAGCGGAACTTGTATACCCTGAAGATCTTCCCGTGAAGTCCGGGTCTTTCCTGTGTAAAAAAGACAGGTGATCCCAGTTTTATCCTGACGAGTACCGCCACGATCAGATACAGCCAGCAGAACAGGATCAGAATGAGAAGAGATAATAATATGTCCAGAAATCTTTTTACAAATCTGCGATAGATCATGTCTTCTCCTTCCTGCATCTTTTTCAGCCGCTTATTTTTTTCTGTAATTCTCCACGAGCTTGGTCACTGCATGAATGACATCATGTACATCCTGATCGGTCATCTTCGGATACAGCGGAATGCTCATGATTCCCTTGTAAAGTGCCTCTGCATTCGGGCACAGTCCCTTCTGGTATCCCAGATGTTCATAGTACGGGAACCAGTAAACCGGAACGTAATGAATCTGGCACTGTACATTCTCCGCGCTCATGGCATCGAAGAACTCACGTCTCGTGCAGGTCAGGCGGTCCAGCTTCAGCTGAATAATGTACAGATGTCTGCAGGTATCCGACTCCGGAATCTCCTGCTGTACGATAATCTCCGGAATTTTGGAAAAGGCTTCATTATATGCCTTTACGATTTCCTGTCTTCTCTTTCTGAATTCACCGATTCTCTTCATCTGGCTGACAATCAGTGCTGCCTGAAAATCTGTCATGCGGTAATTGTAGCCGAGCGCAATCTGCTCATAATACCACGGTCCCTCATGCGGAGCGCCTTCCATCTGACTCTCATCATGGGTGATGCCGTGCGTATGTGCCAGCACCAGCTTCTGATACAGCTTCTCATCATTTGTCAGAATTGCACCGCCTTCACCGCCGGTAATGGTCTTGACCGGATGAAAGCTGAAGCAGGTCATATCTGCAAGACTGCCGACTTCCTGTCCCTTATAGGTCGTTGCAATGGAATGTGCAGCATCCTCAATGAAGACCAGATGATGCTCTTTGCAGATCCTGCGGATTTCATCGATCTGCACTGCCTGGCCGGTAAAATCAACTGCCACAACCGCCTTTGTATGTTCAGTAATATGACTGCGGATACTCTCCGGATCAATGTTATAGGTTTTGGGATCAATATCTGCAAAAACCGGTCTGGCGCCGCAGTACAGTGCACAGTTGGCACTTGCTGCAAATGTGATCGGTGTTGTGATGACCTCATCTCCGGGGCCGATGCCTGCTGCCATGCATGCGCAGTGCAGTGCACTGGTATCACTGTTGACGGCAACCGCATACTTCGCACCTGTATATTCGCAGAGGGTACGCTCCAGCTCATCCACCTTGGGTCCGCAGGTCAGGAAATCACTGCGAAGCACATCGTCCACTGCCTGTATATCCTCTTCACTGATCCACTGTCTTCCGTAATAAAGCTTACTGCTGCGGACCGGATAACCACCTTTAATTGCAAGTTTTTCCATTTTTTCCTCCATACATCGTTCCACGCTGACTTACTCTGTTTCATTGATTCTGGCTGCAACACGTGCCATCTGCTTCTCATGCTCTTCACAGTGCTGATCCGCATTGGACTTCGGATGATACGTTGTTACCACTTCTTTGACCAGATCACGGATGTTCTGCGCTTCTGCCCTGGATGCATCATTGAGCTTCTCAAGTCCCTGGAAGAACTGTGTTTCATCCAGATCGATCGGCTTGCCGATATGAATCATCCTGTTGGCAGTATCCTGCATGCCTTCTTCGTTCATCAGCATTTCTTCAAACAGTTTTTCACCCGGACGAAGTCCTGTAAATTCGATTTTGATATCTTCTCCGACCTTCAGACCGGACAGTTTGATCAGGTTCTCTGCAAGATCCAGGATTTTGACCGGCTCACCCATATCCAGGATAAAGATCTCTCCGCCCTTTGCATAGGCACCCGCCTGCAGCACCAGAGATACTGCCTCCGGAATGGTCATGAAATAGCGGATGATCTCCGGATCTGTCACGGTAACCGGACCTCCTGCCGCGATCTGACGCTTGAACAGCGGAATCACGCTTCCGTTACTGCCAAGAACATTTCCGAAGCGGACTGCGACAAATTCGGTATCATAATGTTTGTTAAAGGTCTGAATGATCATCTCACAGATTCTCTTGCTGGCACCCATGATATTGGTCGGGTTGACCGCCTTGTCCGTGGAGATCATGACAAATTTCTTCGTTCCGCTCATGGCTGCCGCCATGGCTGTCTTCCAGGTACCGAAGACATTGTTCTTGATGGCTTCGTTCGGGCTGTCCTCCATCAGCGGCACATGTTTATGCGCAGCCGCATGGTAGACAATGTCGGGATGATAGGTATCAAAGATCCAGTTGATCCTGGAAGTATTACGTACGGATGCGATCAGTACAACCAGATTCAGTTCCGGATGCTTTATCTTCAGCTCCTGCTGAATGTCATATGCATTATTTTCATAGATATCCACAATGATCAGCTGTCTGGGCTTATGACCTGCAATCTGTCTGCAGAGCTCACTGCCGATGGAACCGCCACCGCCCGTTACCAGAACGACCTTGCCGCTGACATAGCCAATGATGGAATCAATATCCACGGTAATCGGCTCACGTCCCAGAAGATCCTCGATTTCGACGTTGCGGAGCTTGCTGACATTGACTTCGCCGTTGACCAGCTGATAAACTCCCGGCAGGGACTGCAGCTTGCAGTTCGTTTCCTTGCAGATGGCAAGAATCTTACTGAGTTCACTTCTCGTTGCGGACGGAATGGCGACAATGATCTCATCAATGTCATACAGGTCGGCACATTCAATAATCTTGTCTCTGCCGCCGGCAACACGGATGCCCTGAATATATCTGCCCCATTTGTTCTTGTCATCATCAATAATGCAGCGGATGACCATCGTGGAATAATTGCTGGTAACAATTTCCTTGATGATGACATTGGCTGCTTCCCCTGCGCCGATGACCATGACGGAGGTGCTGTTCTTCTTGTTTTCCTGCTTATGCTTCTGGCTGCGCAGGAAGCGGTATGAAAATCTGCTGATAAAAATAAATGTGATCAGCAGGAAGGTATACATGAAATAATAACTCTGCGGCACTGCCTGTGAATGCACCTTGAAGAACTGAAGGCCGATACCGTTGAAAATACCGGACAGTACACAGGCCACCACCAGATTCTGCAGTTCACTCTCTCCTGCATATGCCCACAGACTGTGATACAGCCGGAACACATAGAAGATGGCCAGTGTGATGATGATATTGATCGGCAGAAACGTATTGACCGGTGTCAGGAAATGATCCGGAATATTGTCCACATGAAATTCATAACGCATCAGAATCGCCAGATAGCTGGCTGCAATGATGCTGATCACATCGTATACAACCAGTGCAATCTGCCGGTATATTTTTGCAAAGTTTAAAGCGCTCTTTTTCTTCTCTTTCATGAAAGCCTCTTAATTGATTCCTGTGAATCAGCCGCGAACCGCGCCTGTCTTGTTTCTGAACATCAGCGGAGCCCATGACAGCATCAGTGCCACCGTCATCGGATTGCTGAACTGGAATACCCATTCCGTAAGTCCTGCAATTGCAAATCCCAGCGTAATCGCCATGGGAAGTGCGGTAATTCCTGTCTCCGACCTGCTCTTCCTGTCATATGCAAAACCTGTCGCAAGTGCGGACAGAATCAGTACCATAAACAGAATGCCTGCCGGAACCCCGTGATCATATGCCACCTGCAGATAGGTATTGTGCGCATGCACTGCGATCTCACCATCCGGAAGCGGTGCGCCCATTTCATCATGCCCGAGCAGATTCATACGGGACAGATAGGCGCCGAAGATCGTAAACCTGCCGTTACTGAGCGCGTCAAGCCCCGTCGGCTCTGCAGATGCTGCCGCATCCGAAGAATCTGCCTCAGAGGAAGCGTCTGCTGTATCCGAAGCCGAAGCGAGAAGGAGCTGTCTTTCTCCTTCTGTCGGCTGCGCCGATGCCAGAAGGAAGCCCCTTCGCCCTGCCAGTTCTGTTCCCGCCGCATCTGCAGAAAGCAGAACGCCGTCGGTTCCGTAGATCGGTTTACCGCTACTGTCATAATTATTCCTGTCCTCGGGATAATTATACGACATTCCTTTCATTCCGAGTATCTTTTCCATAAACATGGATTCAAAGCGTTCCACACACATAAAGGAGCGGCTGTCCCAGTCCGCACCGCCGTGGAGCTGAACCACCGTATCCTCGATCGAAAAAATATACGGATGTCCGACAACTGCCGGCACAATCCGCTGAAGCGTAAAGGCTGCCGGAAAACATACCGCAGCTGCCAGAACGCAGACGAGCACATTTCTGCCAAACCAGGCTGCACGCTGTCTGCCGTGTCCTCGTAACACCACAAGTAAAAGGATCAGACATGCCACGCCGACCGCCAGATACGCCGTACGGGACATGGTGAAGATCACATAGGCCGTGACCATCCCGAACATGATGAATTCTTTCCAGATGACTGCCATGAACCTGCGCAGGCCGCAACCCTTCCGCGTCTGATACAGTCTTGACAGCAGCAGCACAGCTGCCGTGCACTCCATAAAAGTCAGGTATTCGGCCGTCACCGTGACGGTATGAAATACCATGGAAAACCTTGCCGAAACAAAACCCGCAAAATAGCGGAACAGCAGACAGTACAGCATGGAACCTGCAAAGTTCAGCAGAAGGCCTCCGCTTAAGATATTCAGCCATCTGTCTCTGTCCTGCCATACCGCATAACGCAGATAGAACACGCCATAGGTAACCGCAAGTGCAACGCCCCACCATCTGGTATTGCGCAGCACCACGATCACGATCAGAAAGAGGATCGTCAGAATTCCGAATGCGGAAAGCGCCGGTGCCTGCAGCGTCTTCTGTCCGTCTCTCCTGCTGCGGATCAGTGTCACCAGAAGCCGGATCAGATTCATCAGCAGAATACCGCCGAGAATCACGACGACGATGGCATAGGAAAGCGCCGCATTGTGAAGGTTATATTCCTTCTGTGTCACTGCCATCTGATGCACATGATAGAACCGGACACCGATGATCAGTGCGCAGACGGTATACAGCAGGTTATACAGATTAAAGAGTTCTCCTGCAGAGAACGTCAATATAATCAGGCACAGCAGACAGATCATCATCTTCCGTTCCGCCAGTGTGTGATAAATATCGTAAAGTGCATTCATGTACTCACAGCCGAACTTCACCGCAAGTGCAATTGCCAGCATCTGTCCTGCTGCCTTCGCCGTACTGAATGCATTGCCGAAATGCAGGATTCCTGCCGGAATATCCTCATCTCTTCTGTGATTGATTCCATAAAATACAAGTGCTGCTGTAATGAATATTCCAAGCTCGAAAAAGATCAGATCCGCCGGCCGGTCATCAAACAGCTTCAGCGGGAAGATCATCAGGGCCGCTGCTGCAAACAGCACTGCACACACCGGATTCATCACCAGACGGAATGCGCTCCACGCCATGATCAGACGATCCTTCTGCGGATTCTTTCTGTAATACCATCCGGTCAGCCCC